>JAYKHL010000170.1:0-18308 GCA_035284865.1 Candidatus Sericytochromatia bacterium
AGAACGGCGACAACGACCTGGTCGGCCGCGACGGCAAGCTCGTCGGCAGCCCCAAGGACAAGGCCGCCGTCGACAAGTTCATCGAGCAGTGGCGGACCAAGCCCGAAGAGAACCTCTTCGGCAACGACCCCATCGGCGGCACGGGCCCCGGCACGGGCGACACCGCCCAGGTCAAGGCCGACAAGAAGCGCTTCGCGCAGCTCGACCTCAACGAGGACAACCTGCTCGATGGCAAGGAGATCCTCAAGAAGCACGCTGGCTACGACCTCAACAAGGACGGCAGCATCGACCTGATGGAGTTCTTGAAGGGTCGCGACGGTGATCGCAAGGCCCGGCAGCAGCAGCGTGACGGGGCCCTGGAGGCGGAGTTCAAGGCCCGGGACGTCACGGGCAACGGCACCCTGACCGGCACGGAGATTCCGGCCGACTTCAAGGCGGCCAACCCCAACGCCACCAGGGTCACGCTCAAGGAGTACAAGGCCTTCCGCCAGAAACAGGAAGCAGCAGCACGGGCGGACGACAAGGCAGCCTTCAAGCGTGAGGACCTCAACCAGGACGCCGTGCTCGACGGCAAGGAGCTCTTCTGGCCGGGCCTCGGCACCACGAACTGGGCCTCCTTCGATGCGAACAAGGACGGTGAGGTCTCGGAGCAAGAAGCCCTGCGGGGCAGGGCCGAGCAACGGGCGGCCGCTCGGAGGGCCGAGATGGCAGCCTACCTGAAGCGCATCGAGGAGCGTCGCGGTGCCGCTGCGCCAGCTCCAGCGGACCCAGCGCCGGCGGCTCAGGTGGAGGTGGACCAGCCAGCCGGGCAAGCCTGACCGACAAGCGCCAGCAGGCCCGAGGCGCAGCCACGCTCCGGGCCTGCTGAGGGCGGCGCGTCAGGAAGGCTGGATCGGTCTGGCGCCGTCCAGGGTGTTGATGCGCTGCACATGCCGGTGGAAGAACATCCGCACCCGGTTGAGCATGGTGGCGCTCGTTTCTGGCGTGCATTGAAGCGGGGGGCCAAACCACAGCTCGACCTGCCCCCCCTCTGGCCCGAGGAGGAAGGCATCGTCCAGCAGGACGGGGATCAACTGGACGCTTTCGAGCGCCTGCAAGATCCACAGCAGCCCGCTGCGGGCCGGAGCCCCCTCGCCCAGGTAGCTGGGCTCCGTCACCTCCGGGTACAGGGCGAGGGCCAGGTTCGCCCGCACCGAGGCGATGGCGTCGGCGATCACGACGCCTCGCTCCCGGCCCGTCAGCACGAACGAGGGGGAGTGCGCCAGGCGGTGGACCAGCGGCCAGCGCTGGGCGCGGGGGCCGACGACCACGGCCACGCGTTCGGGCAAGGCGTCGAGGAGCAAGAACGGGTCGAGGTCGCCGTGCCGGTGGCTGACGAGGTAGATCGTCGGCAGGCCGTGGAGCGGCGCCGGTTCGTTGCGTTGCGCGATCTGCACCCGGGCCGCCTCCAGGGCCGCCCTGGCCACCTCCCGGCCGAGGCGCATGGGCTCGGCCTGGCTGTCCCGGCCCGTGCGCCAGAGCTCGCGTGCGAAGGCCAGCAGCAGCCAGGGACGGGACAGCGCGAAGCGAAGCCAGAACGTCCAGCCCAGGCGCCGGGGGCCGGCCGGCGGGCGGCCGAGCGGGGTCCGACCGAGCAGCCGCTTGAACAGCCAGGAGCCCCCCGTGTGGTGGAGCCGCAGCGCGTTGAGCGCCATCAACACCGCATGGCGCTCCCCGTCGCGGGCCTGTCCGAGTGCTGCCCAGAGCGCGTGGCACCAGCTCACCTCGACCCGGTAGTCGTACAGCCAGAAGTAGTAGGCGAGCTCCGCGTCGAACTGGGGGTCCTCCAGCCGGTGCGGCCACGCCTGGCGCGCCTGCTCGAGCCAGGCCTGCCAGCGGGCCCGCTCGTGCGCCAGGGGCTCGAGCGCAGGCACCAGCGTGGCGGGAGGCTCACCCGAGCGGGGCTCCTCCGCGCCATCCGTCCGCAGGATCTGGCGCCAGACCGGGCTGGCCGACCAGGTCCACAACCGATCCTCATGCCAGCCTGCGGGCTGCCCGAGGTCGAGCAGGGACTGGAGCGCCTCGACCCAGTCGGCCCGGCCAAGCTGGCCCCCGGGGGGGAGCGGGATCACGACAGGGGCCGTCCACGGCCGCGGGAACGCCTCAGGCCACCAGGGGTCTGAGAGCCAGACGTCAAGCGCCAGGGGCGTCTCCACCGCCCCGGCGGCCGAGATGAGGCCGCTGACACGCACCACCTCAAGCAGGTCCTCGGGAGGCTCGTCGCCCGGCAGGCAGAAGACGTGCCACTCGACGCGCTCGGGCTGCCTGGCCAGCCAACGCCGAAGCACCTGTGCCAGGTGGTCCCGCTGGGGAGGGGCCAGGTTGTACCAGGCGCACCCCACGCGCAGCGGTCTGGCGCCCGTCCCTCCGGCCTCGCTGAAGGCCGAGGCGACGACCTCCCCCTGCATCCGCACGATGGCCTCGGGCCGGAACCCGGCCGACGCCAGCCCCGCCGCCTCTCCCGCGTGTCGCGCCACCACGCACACGGGCTCCGGCCAGCGCTGGGCGAAGCGCAGCTGCGCGAGGGCCTCGAAGTTGGGCGGCCAGAAGCACAACCTCGGCTGGGGCTGCGGCAGCCCCTTCACGAGGGCAGCAAGGTTCTGCAGGTTGGTGACGGAGAAGACGACGATGGCCGCCAGCGGGGTCTGCTGGCTGGCCCGGGGCAGCTCGCGCAGCGCCTCGGCATAGGTGACGCGCCGGACCTCCGCCTGGCCAGCCGCCGTGCGCTCGATCTGGTGCATGAGCAGGGCCACATCGGGGGTGGCTTCTTCGAGCAACCAGACGAGGGGTTTGGCGGTGACGCGGGGCATGGGCTCACTGAGACGGGACGGGCGCCGTACGGGGACGTATACCCACGCAGGCCGCGAGGCTCCGCGGCAGGGCGAGCCAGGCCCACCGCCAGGCGATGGACCACGCGCGCCTCCGGCCGCCCTGTCGGGAGCAACCGCTGCCGCCGCAAATTCCGGTGAATGAAGGTTGAAGCCACGGTTAAGCCCCCGCCGCCAGAGCATTGCCCGGATCCGACCCATCAGGCATAATGCACGGGTTGTCTCGGCTCGCCACCCGGCGTGCCCTCGGGGAGGCCCCATGCTCCAAGTCGTCATCGTCGGTGGCGGCCCCGCCGGCCTGATCGCGGCGGAGACCCTCGCCCGCGCGCGGGTGGCGACCCTCGTGATCGAGAGCCACCCCGACCGGCTGCTGCCCTGCGCCGGCCTGGTGACGCCCGCCGTGAAGCAGGCCCTCGAGGCACCCGACCTGCTGCTCGCCCAGCGGATCACGGAAGTGGCGGTGTTTTCCCCCTCGCAGCGCGTGGCCTTTGCGGCGTTCGGCGGCCCCGAGCGAGCGGCAGGCATCATGCGGCGGGACCTGCTGCACGTGCTGCTCCGTCGCCGGGCCGAGGAGGCTGGCGTGCAGTTTCGACAGGCCGCCTTCCGCCGCTTCCTGCACGGGGACGGCGACTACCCCCTGCTGGAGATTGCGCCGGTCGGGGGAGGTCCGCGCGAGCGCCTCGCGGCGGACGTCGTGATCGCCGCCGACGGGGTTCACTCGCGCGTCGCGCGGGCGCTCGGGCTTCCGCCGCTGGAGCTCGGGCTGGCCTATGTCGAGCAGCTCTCGGCCCCCGGCGGCCTGGTGCGTCAGCCCGAGTCGCTGCAGGTGCACCTCGGCCGAAAGATCGGCCCGGAACGCTTCGGCTGGCTGATGCCCGCAGAGGACCGGTGGCTGCTCGGCGTTTCCACCCACGCGAGGCGCGGGCGTCGCATCCGGGAGCTCGCCAGCCGCCTGCGCCACCGCCTGGGCCGCCACCTCGACGGCACGCAGGTGGTCGGACGCTCCGCCTTCTTCTTCCCGTGGGCCCGGCGACCGCACCTCGTGCATGACCGCGTGATGTTCATCGGCGATGCAGCGGGCCTGAACTGCGGCACCACGTTGGATGGGCTGTACTTCGCCGCGGTGTCGGGACGGCTCGCCGCGGAGGTCATCGCCGAGCACCAGCACATGCCCACCCCCGACCGCCTCGGGGAGTACCAGGAGCGCTTCGAGGCTGCCTACAACCCATACCTCGAGGCGATCGAGAGCTTCGAGCACACCTTCTTCGGCCATGACAAGCGCCGCGAGGCCCTGGTGGACCTCGCCTGGGAGCGGGACCTGCAGCGGTGCGTGCTCGACACCTACTACGAGAAGCGGCCAGCCCCCCTGCCCGTGACGCTGCGGCTCAAGGCCCACGCCCGCCTCGCGGCCAGCTTGCTCCGCCAGGCGGTCACCACCCCCAAGCGAGAGCAGGAGTCCCTGACCCGTGCGTTGCCCGCCGCCGGGAACTACCTCGACTTCGCCCTGGCAAACCGCCACCCGACGGGGCCGCTGCCGCCCGACGGGTCTGCGGGGGCGGACCGCTCCCAGCCCCGGGACCCTGGCTAAGAAGCCCCGTGTGACGCGGATCGCCGATTAGCTGGCGGATGCTGCGGGTAAAATAAAGCAGGCATCCCGTAGCGCTTGGGGCGGTTTCCGTGGGCAGCAGCTTCCAGTACAACATCCTGGCGGGCTTCCGGGCCGTCGACGCCCTGCAGCAAACCCTTGTGCAGAACGTGCAGGGGCTGCTGCTCCCCGGGTACAACCGGCAAAGGCGCCAGATCGGCTCGACAGGCGGCTCGACCCACGGTGGCGGGCAGCAGGCCACCCAGACCCGCGGCGGCGCCAACCCCGTCGGCGGGGGCGGCGACGCGCTCACCTTGGGCCGCACGACGCTCGAGTTTGACCAGGGGACCATCGACCCGGCCTTCAACCCCGCCTCGCTGGCCATTCGCGGGCCAGGCTTCTTCCTGTTAGCCGAGAACGACAGGCCCGGAGCCAAGGTCTTCCTGACGCGCAACGGCGATTTCCGCTACGACGCTCAGGGCCGGCTGATCAACGCCAACGGGCTGTTCGTCGTGGGCGGTGCCGGCCGCGTGACGCTGGATGCCGACGGCCGCCTCGTCGGTCCGCCGCCCTTCGTGCGCAACCCCGGGGACGGGACCGTCAGCCTGCCGACGGTGTCACTCGCCAAGGTCGCCGACCCGAGCCAGCTGACCATCAGCGGCTACGGCGCCACCACGTATGCGCTGAACGACGCGACGGGCCCCTTGAGGGTGTTCCCCAACGGCAGGCAGCCCGAGGTGGGCTTCATCCAGGCGAACTCCATCGAGATGCCCGACCGGATAGGCTGGGCAGCGATCTTCCAGGCGGAGGCCTACACGGCCACCCAGACCTACAAGATCTTCAAGGACATGCTCACGGAGTTCAACAAGACCGATGACGACGCGATTGGCCTGGTCAAGTAGGACGGCGCGATGAGGCGCGCGCTGGCCCCCTGGCTGGTCCTGGCGGCCCTCGGCGGGGCCGCGTGCACCGAGGAGGGGGCAACGACGGCCGCGAACGCGGCGGCCCAGGCAACCAGTGCGCCGGTGGTGGCAGGCATCGATCTGCAGGATCAAGGAGACAGCTTTGTCTCGCTGACGGCGCGGGCGACAGACCCCGGCAACAAGCCGCTGACCTTCCGGTGGCGGGTGGACGCAGGGCAGCTCATGCAATCCCAGGGGCGCGCCGTGCAGTGGAAGGTGCCCACGCAGGCTGGCACCTACGAGGCGACCCTCGAGGTGTCCAACCCGGATGGGCTGGCGGCCACCGCCAGCCAGCGCTTCACCGTCAGCAGCCAGGGGCGGGTCGCGAGCCAGGGGGCCATCGAGGTGCAAACGGCTGCAGGCGTGCGGGGCATCGGCTTTCCGATTCCCTCGCCGCTCGGGGCCGTCGTGCCCAACCCGCCGACGGTGGCGGCCAACCCGGACGCCCTGGCCCCTGCCCCGGGCGCCCTCTCGCCCGTGCTCGTCCAACCCGTCGCCACGCCGGCACCGCGCCCCGTGCCGACGCCGCCCCCGCTGCAGCCCGTGGTGCTCGCCACGCCGACGCCCCCGCCGGTGGTGCTGCCGGCCTCACCATTGCCGTCCGGGTCCCCGCCCCCCCCCCAGGCCGGGGTCCCGGTGCGCCCCGAGGAGGTGTGGCTGCCTTACGACGCCGCGAAGATCCCCCTGGCCTCCAACAACTGGTATGCGCTGCACTTCACCTCGACCACGCGCGGCTGGATCGCGGGGGCCCGGGGGGCCGTGATGCTGTACGACCGCACCGGCCCCGAGGAGCCTGCGCTCCAGCTGCGTTCCACCGGCATCCCGAGCTGGCAGGCGCTCTACCAGGTCGACTTCGTGTCGGACACCGTGGGCTTCGTGAGCGGGCTGGGCGGCGTGATCATGCGGACCACCGACGGAGGCCAGACCTG
Source organism: Candidatus Sericytochromatia bacterium (assembly GCA_035284865.1). Classification (GTDB taxonomy): domain Bacteria; phylum Cyanobacteriota; class Sericytochromatia; order S15B-MN24; family JAQBPE01; genus JAYKHL01. The sequence continues at coordinate 6,344 of JAYKHL010000170.1, forward strand.
GCAGGACATCGGGCCAACCGCCAACCTCACGGAGGTCAAGGCGATGGTCGCCTCCAACGCCCAGATCGTGACCTTCTGCGACACCACGGGCACCTGCTACCGCACGGAGGCCGCCAACGACCCGAACGCCGCCACCGTCAAGACCTCGTGGACGCTGCTGCCCACGCGCCCCGGCGCCCGCCCCGCCGACTGGCCCCGCCAGATCAACGCCGGCACGGGGTTCCGCACCGACCCGACGCTGTTCTACTTCGTGGGCGACGGCATCTACCGGTTGGACGTGGACGCCGACCCGGCCGACCGCTGGCGGCGGGTGCAGCAGCTCGCGGCAGCGGGCACCCCGGACGCGACGGACCGGCCTGGCACGAAGGATCTGGGAGATGGGGCCATCACCTCGGTGGCCAGCATCGGGGTCGCCGAGATCTGGGCGGGCACGCAAGGCGGCCACCTGTACCGCTCCGCGAACGCCAACACCGCGGCCCCGACCTTCACGCGGCTCAAGCACTACAACTTCCGCAACCGGGAAGACAACGCCAACGGGCTGTACCACCAGCCCCTCTGGACGATCACCACCATTTCCCCCGTGGACACCAACAACGTCTTCCTTGCAGCGATCGGGGTGTACGACACGAAGGACGCCGGCGCGACGTGGAGACGGTTCCCGACCCAGGCCCCGACCAGCCTCCTCGACCTTCAGGTGAACTACGAGGTCACGGGAGGCGACGTGCGGTTCCGCGGGTTCGGCGTGGCCAGCGGGGGCGGGCTCTGGGTCTACAAGTGACGCTGGATATAATGAATCTTTAACGTCAGGTTCGGCGGCGGGCGCCGACCAGTAACGCAGGCCTCGACGGGCCGCGGGAGGTGCAGCGATGTCTCCGGTCAACCAGACGCCTGGCGGGTCCCCCTTCCAGCCCCTACCCCCGGTGCCGCCCCCGCCGCCGCTGGCCGTGCCGACCCTGCCGCCCCCGCCGCCCCTCGCGAGGGACGGCTACGTGGCGAGCCTGGAGGCCACGGGCGGCACGGCAGCTCCAGTGCAGCCCCAGGCGGCGCCGGCCGTTACCGACCAGGCGGCGGCGGTCACGGCCGACGTCGTCAACCGCCTCAAGGACTGGCAGACCATGGGCAACGCGGCGGTCGAGCTGGCCCAGCTCCCGGCCGTTCAGGCCGTGGCGGTGGCGAGGGCCATATTCTCGGACCCGCACATCAGCAACGACCGGGCGATCGCCCTCGTGGCGAGCGTGGTGGCCAAGCGCGTGCGGGAGCCAGGCATGCTCGACGTGATGCGGATGTTGAACGAGAACCCCAGCACGAGCCCCCGCACGCTGTACCAGGCCAAGCTGAGGGCCGCCGTCGCCCTGCTGCACTTCGGCACGCCGGCGGACCACAAGGGCATCCTGCGGCTGGCGCTGGACCCCTATGCCCGGGATGAGGAGAAGGCGCTGCTGTTCAACCAGATCACCAGCCGCGCCGATCTGCTGCAGAACCCGGCCACGCTGGACGTGCTCGCGGCCGCGCTCCGGGCCATGTCCGTCGGCCAGCAGACGACCATCGCCGTGTCCCGTGCCCTGGCCCGCATCCAGCACCCGAAGGCGCGAGACATCCTGGGCGAATGCCCCGCCGCCTCCGGGGGGGTCTACCGCGACGCCCCCATGCACGCCTTGCTGGACGCGCTCGCAGCGCACAAGCCCCCCTTCACGCCGCTGACGATCCACAACCTGCGGCAGGTGGTGAAGAAGTCCGATCCCGGCTCCGTGGAGCGGGCCAAGGCCCTCTTGAAGAGGGCCGGCGTGGCGCCCTGAGCGGAATTAAAGGTCGGTTAAAACTCGCCCCCACAGCGCAAGTTCGGCCCACACCCGAGGAATAGTAACCATGTGTGGTGGGCGCAGGGCGCACCCTGCGAGGCAAAGGAGCGACGACATGAGCACGATCGACAGCCAAGCCCTGGTCGAGGGCCTCTACGCGAGCAAGACCAACCTCGACAAGCAGGCCCAAAACGCCGGCTTCATCGGCGGCATTCAGGTCGCCGGGTTCGGCATCCCGAACCAGTTCCTGGGCCTCGACCTGCGCACCGACGGCCAGCGCGCCGCTCAGGAGGCGCCTGCTCGCTACATGGACGCCATGCAGGCCTTCTTGCGCACCCTGAACGAGGCCCTCGACGCCGCCGCCGCCGTCAACCGCGGCTAGGCGCCGACCTTCGCCCCCCTGGCCCGCCTGGGGCCTGCAACGACACCGGAGGATCACGATGTCCGACCTCAACTCGCCGATCGGGGCGTCCCACGTCGCCACGCCCAAGTATCGGCTGTTGCAGCAGCGGTCTCTGACCGGTGGCGCCGCAGGGCCCTCCTACCCTGCCGACCAGCTGGCGCTGGGAAGCCCCCTCGGGGGAGCAGGGACCGACCCCACTTTGCTCGCCCAGACCGAGCAGCTGATGCGCTCGCCGAACGTCAGCGACCGGTACCGGGCCATCGTGAACCTCACCAAGATGAGCCCCGCGGAGGCCTTGCCGAGGCTGCAAGCGCTGCTCAGCACGCCGGGCCAGGACCCGCAAGTGCTTCAGCTGGCGACCCAGGCGATGCAGGTCATGAGCCAGATGGCCCAGACCACGCCACCCACCCAGCAACCCGTCCCGGGCGGGTTCCCCGGGGCGACGCCGCAGGCCGGCCAGCCTGGCGTGCCGGCTTACCAGGCGCCACAGCCCACCCCGGTGGCAGCCTACAACCCCGGGGTGACCGCCCCCAGCAACCCGGCTGATGCGGCCTTCTTGATGCAGACCGCCCAGACGGACCTGAGCCGGGGAGGCGAGATCGGCGTGCAGGCCGTGCGCCAGATCATGGCCGCTGCGCAGGCCAACCCATCGATGAAGGAGCAGGCCTACAATCTGCTGCTGAACCACGTCTACCACAAGCGCGACGGCAGCGTCACCGAGGCCCTCCGGGCGCTCGGGTCGATGGAGAACCCGCAGCTGCTGCCGTACCTGCAGATGGTGCAGCGTGATCACTCGTACCAGACCCCAGCGCGCGAGCTGGCCGTCGGCCTGATCACGCAGATGTCCGCCCAGCCCCCTGGGGCCCCGGGCGCCGCCAGCACCTCGACCGTCACGCCGGAATATGTGCGGGCGATGGAGTTCGAGCTGCGGCGTGGTGGTCCGACGGGCATGAAGGCCTTCGAGCAAATCCGCGCCGCGCTCGGCGCAGACCCCCGGGCCAACGGGCCACTGCGTCAGGAGGTCATCCGCGTGATGATCACCCACATCGCCACCAGCTTCGAGCCCTCCACCGTCACGGCCTCGATCCAGCTGCTCGGTCAGATGGGCGCCCGGGAGATGGACACCCTGCGCTACCTCGACGCCGTGGTGCGCCACCCGGGCCAGAGCCTGCAGGCCCAGCAGGCGGCCCGGGCGTCCATCCAGCAGATCCTGGCCACCCCGGCGAGCCCCTGAGCCTCTGCCACGGGGGCGATGCGGCGCCCTGCCCTGCGCGGTGGGGTGCCGGCTTCCTCCCCCGCGCCCGGGGCCCGTGTTTGACGCCCGTTCCTGTGTGCACTAACCTGGAACGAGTCTCATGCGCTTGCTTGCCCGCCACGCTGTTGTGGCAGCATCTCTGACTTTCTGGGGATGTGGCCAGGTTCTGCCGGGTCGCCCGCCTTCGCCCAGGCCGCCGGCCTCCCTGCCTCCACAGACGCTGCCGACGCCGGGCCTCGCCCTTCCCGGGCAGGAGCCCGTGCGCCTGGCCGTCAGGGAGCTGGCGGCGGGAATCTCCCAGATGACCGCCTTCGAGGCCCGGTACGTCAACGAGGAACACCAGGCCGGCGACAGGCGGCGGTCCTCCTACACGATGAAGTTCCAGCAACGGCCCCGCATCTCCCTGCTCGAGGTGCTCGACAGCACCGCGATCCCCCGCGGCTTCAAGGTGCGCGACACGGGCGGCGACAAGGTCCGTGTCCGGCTGCCCGGGGCCGTCTCGTTCATCAGCATGGAGGTGCCGGCCCGGTCGAGTCAGTCGCGCGGGTTGCTGGGGCTTTACCCAGACCAGGTCACGCCCGAGCGCTTCGTCGAGGTCCTGCTCGATCCTGCGAGCAGCCTGCGCGAGGTGCCGGGGCGCGTGCTCGACGGCCGCCCCCTCCGTTGCTTCGAGGCCCGAGGCCCACGCTCGCCCCTGCCTGGCGCCACGGTGCTGGTCGGGCTGGGAGACGCCCCGCGCTTTGCCTACTACCTGGCCCTGACACGCCCCGGCGGCGCCAGCCAGGTGCAGACCTTCACCCAGTTCAAGGTTCGGACCTTCCGGGCGGGGGAGCTGGACCTGTAGCGCCCCTCACAGCCCGGGGGCGGACCCGGCCCCACCATGGGGGGCGTTCCCAACCCGACCCGAAAGGTGATCTCCATGTCCGCGCTGACCCGCGTTGCCCTGGCTTCGATGATGCTTGGGGCGCCAGCCCTGCCCGCAGCCGCGTCCACCTTGCCCGAGCTGGCCCTGAAGAAGGGCCAGACGAACCTGGCGCTCGGCATCCTCGATGCCTCCTACGACATGGCGCTGTCGGACCAGCTTCAGGTGGGCGCCTCCATCGGCGGCGCTGGGGGCTGGGGCTTTGGCGGCGCCTTCGCCCTCACCGGCCGGGCCACGTACCGCGTGACGGAGGTGGCCCCTCAGATGCCCCTGGGCATCACCGCCGGGGCCGGCGTGGGCCTCGGCGGCCTCTACTTCACGGCGGGCCCGACGCTGCGCGCGCCGCTCCCGATCCCGCTGCAGAAGGGGCAGTCGGTGATCCTGCGGGCAGCCGTGGACCTGGTCTACGCGCCCGGCGCCTTGGGGCTGTACCCCCAGCCGGCGGTGGAGCTGGCCTGGCGTTACAGCAAGTCCGAGGAGTGGACGCTCGGCGGCAACAGCTTCATCGGGTGGCGCCGGGTGCTCTGAGCTGATGGCCGGCCTCGCTCAGAGCAGGCACGGCCATGAGATAATGCCGGGTCCGGGGCACGCCGCTCCGGACCCGTTTCGCTCAACGAGGAGGAGACCCCGCATGGCAGCACCCTTCAAGGCCTACGACGTCCGCGGCATCTACGGAGAGGACGTCACGGAGGCGCTGGCCTACCAGCTCGGGCGGGCCTATGTGGCCTACACGGGCGCCAAGACCGTCGTCGTCGGCCACGATATGCGCCCCTCGTCCATTCCCCTCGAGGCCGAGCTCGTGCGGGGGCTCCGGGATGCCGGGGCGAACGTGACCGCCATCGGCATGGCCTCGACCGACATGATGTACTTCGCCGTCATCAACATGGGCGTGGATGGTGGCGTGGCCGTGACGGCGTCGCACAACCCGGGCGAGTACAACGGCTTCAAGTTCGTGCGCGAGAAGGCCATCCCGATGGGTCTTGAGAGCGGCCTTGCGGAGATCGAGGCGATCTGCCGCAAGGGCGACTTCCCGCCGCCCTCGGGCCCGCAGGGGGGCTACGAGGAGCGGCCCGTGCTCGACGCCTTCGTGGCCTGGATGCACAGCTTCGTCGATCCCCAGGCGCTGCAGCCCCTCAAGGTGGTCATCGACGCCGGCAACGGCATGGGCGGGCCCATCATGGAGAAGCTCTTCGCGGGCTCTCCGGTGCAGGTGATCCCCCTGTTCTTCGAGCCGGACGGCACCTTCCCGAACCATGAGGCCAACCCCCTGCTTGAGGAGAACCGGGTCGACATGATCGCCAAGGTGCGCGAAACGGGCGCAGACCTCGGCATCGGCCTCGATGGCGACTGCGACCGCGCCTTCTTCGTGGACGGCACGGGCCACTTCTGCGACGGGGACTTCATCCTCGGCCTGCTCGCCAAGCCCGTCCTGCGGGCCCATCCAGGTGCCAAGATCGTCTACGACGTGCGCTGCAGCGACTACGTGCGCGACACCGTGAAGGCCCTCGGCGGTGAGGCCCACATGTGGAAGGTCGGGCACGCCTTCGCCAAGACCTACATGCGCGAGGTCACGGCCGAGTTCGGCGGCGAGGTGAGCGGCCACTACTACTTCCGCCACAAGGACGCGTTCTTCGACTCGGGCTGCCTCACGGCCCTGCTGCTGCTGAAGACGCTGTCTGACCAGCAGCAGAGCCTCGCAGAGGCCATGGAGGAGACGAAGCGCTACTTCATCTCGGGCGAGATCAACTCCCGGGTGGCGGACCCCGAGCGGGTGATGGCCGACATCAAGGCTCGCTACGAGGGTCAAGGCAGGCTCGTGGAGATCGATGGCCTGTCCGTGATCGCCGACGGGTGGTGGTTCAACATCCGCAAAAGCAACACCGAGCCACTGCTTCGGCTCAACTGCGAGGCCAAGTCCCGCCCGGCCATGGAGGCGCTACGGGACACCCTGCTTGGCCTCATCCGGGCCTGAGCGGGGACCTGGGGGCACCCGGGGTGCCCCCAGGTCCTGAGGCGGGCGCCTCAGGGCACCTCGGCCAACCTGGCGGGGGCGGGCAGCGGCGCCCCCTCCCGGACCGTCAGCTCCCAGCCCGAAGCCCTTCGCGCGTCCCGCGTGCGGAGCGACTCGATCAGGATGCGCGCACCCTCCTCGGAGACAGCTGCGAAGACGTCCTCGACGGGGATGGCGAGCAGCTCGGCCAGGTCGCGCTGGAGGTGCTGGCGCTGGCGCTGCCGGCGGTGGTAGCGGACGCGGGCCACGGCGTCGTCGGGCGGGAACCTGCGCCCGGCCTCCTCGACATCGATCTCCAGGTGCCGCGCGAGCTCGTGGTAGACGGCCTCGTACGTCATGTCGAGCTCCGGACAGACGAACGTCATCAATGGGGGCATGGGGTGTTCCTCCGTGAACAGCAAGCCAACCGGGTGTTCCCGATCACAACCACCGTAGCAAGGTGCAAAAGTCGCCGGTTGTGACCGACCTCACGACGGGCCTCGCGCTTAACACACACCTAATCGACTCCAAATGCTGGTGCGGCCTTATGTGCCAGGGCCCGAGGCAGACGGTGGCAGCGTGCGCCGGATCACCCCGATCAGGCCCTGCGGCCACGCCACGCACCACCTCGCCAGGGGCCCGCCCACGCCGACCCCCACGACGGTAGCCCGATCATCGGCCCAGCGCCTGCCCAAAATAAGCAGAAAGGCGTTGGCCATCCTCCACGCGCCACTCGCCGGGCGCCCCACCGGGCCAACGGCACGACGAGGCGGGGAGCAGCCCTCCCACCCGGGCCCCTTTTTGTCCTATAATTGTCCTGTACAAGGAGGTCTCGCACCGTGTCTCCCATCCGGGCTACCCTCCTGCTGCCCTTGCTGCTCATTCCATCCGCAGGGCTCTGGCTGCCGACTCCGGCCGAGGCCGCCCCTCCCATGCTGCTCGACGACTTCGACACCCTGGACGCCCGCAGCGCCCTGGGCACCACCTGGCAAGGTTTCTCGGACACCGTGATGGGGGGGCGCTCGACCTTCCGGCTGACGTTCGAGCCCGTGCGCGGCAAGCCGGCCCTGCGTCTGCGTGGCGAGGTGAGCCTCGAGAACCGGGGGGGCTTCATCCAGGCCGCGCTGCCCCTGGCCGCAGGGGGGGCGCTGGACGCGAGCGGCTACCAGGGCGTGCGGGTGATCGTCTCCGGTCGTCCCGGGTCGTACGCCATCCACCTGCGGACCTCGGATCATCGCCTGCCCTGGCAGCACCACGCGGCCCCGCTGCCCGTCACCCCAGGCTGGCAAACCGTCGACGTCCCGTTCTCGCGGTTCGAGGGCAGCGGGTGGGGCGTCGGCCGGCTCGACCCGCGCAAGCTACAGCGGCTGGGGCTTGTTGCCAGCAAGCAGGCCTTCCTGGCCGATCTCGCCGTCGCCCACCTCTCCCTGTACTGAGCTTCAGGAGGCCCAGCCCATGTCCGTGATGCCCCGCGCCCTGCCCCTTGCCCTGTTGCTGGCCGCCCTGCCCGCCTGGGCCAGCGGCCTTCCCGAACTGACGCTCACGAGGCTCGAGGGCGGCCAGGTGCCCCTGTCCCGCTACGCGGGCAAGGCCTTGTTCGTGGCCAACACGGCCTCGCGGTGTGGCTTCACCGGCCAGTATGCGGGCCTTCAGCGGCTCCACGAGCGGTTCGGCAAGCGGGGGCTCGCCGTGATGGGCTTCCCCTCCAACGACTTCCTGGGGCAGGAACCGGGCAGCAACAAGGAGGTGGCAAGCTTCTGCCACCGGACCTATGGGGTCACCTTCGACATGTTCGGGAAGGCCCCCGTGACGGGCACCGGGATGCAGCCGATGTTCCGCTGGCTCACGGGCTCCAAGCTCCACGGCGGCCCGGTGCTGTGGAACTTCGAGAAGTTCGTGGTCGACCGCCACGGCCGCATCACCGCCCGCTTCCGCAGCACGACAGAGCCCGAAGCCCCCGCGGTGATCACGGCGATCGAGGCGGCGCTCGCGGCACGCTGACCGGCGGTCTGCTGCCTCCTCCCCGCCACGAGACAGGCAGGGAGGAGGCAGCGCCCTCAGCGCGAGGCCCGCTGCGGGGTCACGGCGATGAAGTCCCCGAGCGCCGCCATCTCCCGCGCCACGAACGCAGGGGGGCCGGCCCGGCGGGCGATCGCCACCGTCAGCGTCCGCACGCCCGGACGGTAGTGCTGGAGAGCCTCGACGGTGCCCTGACCGCCCTCGCTGTGGAACAGGCCGGTGACGTGCACCACGAGCGCCCCGGGGTGGGTCTCCAGGTGCCGCGCAATCGATCGCGCCATGGTCGTGTCTCGCAGCCACTGGGCCTCGAACATGAGCGGGACCGTCTGCGCTGAGCCATGCCGATGGTCAGCGCCGTGGACCGGGGCTGCCGTCGGCTGGGGCCGGGCCGCCCGCCCCTGGCGGCGGTCGCGCGGCGAGCGGCCGGAACGGGGCGCGGGCGTCGCGCTGACCGGGCCAGCGAGGGCCTCCATCGCGAAGGCCGTGAAGCGATCGCTGTACGCGATCGACGGCGTGGGCCACGGCAGCGGCGCCAGCCAGCCACGCGCCATGGCCGAGAGGGCGGTCAGCCCCTCACTGCCCGTTCGTCCGACACGCATCACGTAGCGGTGCGGGGCATTCGCAGCCACAACGGGCATCGCACGCTCCCGGGCCAGCTCGAGCAGGGGCCGGTAGGCGGCCTTGTAGTTGGGCCAGGGCCGGGCGGCCGCCAGGAAGTCCCGCTCCCGGATCAGGCCGGCCAGGTACTCGTCGAGCACCGGCTGCACGTCCGTCTCGAACATCTCAAGCGACAGCAAAGCCGACCGAGCGGAGGGCCGGCCAGGGAGGGGCGCCAGCGCCTCCAGCACGGCCCGCTCGAGGGCGTGGGCCGCGGCATCGTCGTGGTGCTCGCCCAGGAAAAGCACGTCAGCCAGCCGGGTGGCAGCCATGAGATCGGCCAGCGCCGCCGGGCGGCCGTCTCGCGTGAAAAGCGCCACACCGGGCGGGAGCCCTGGCTCGGCTGGCGACCTGACGGCCGGGGACCGCAGCGAGGCCGGGCGGGCAGCGGGTGCGGCCCGGCGCGGCTTGGCGCGAGGCCGAGGCGCCAGGCTGAGCCTGGGGACCGGCGTGAGGGCAGGCACACCGGGCATCAGCAGGCGCGGCGAGGCGGACGGGGACGGCTGTGCCGGCGTGGCCGCGCTGGCCCTGGGTGGCTGTGGCACCATGATGGTCCGACGCACCGGCGCAGGAGAGGCCTGGCGCCTCGCCGGCTGGGCCTCCGCGCCGGACTGGCCGGCAGGCAGTGCCACCCCAATCCCCACCAGGCAAGCGACGGGGAGCCAGGATCGCGGGCAGGCGAGGCGCATGGGGCGATCATCGCACGACGGCCCGGGAGGCGCAACGTCAGGGGGCCGCGCCAGGCCCGAAGAACGGGTTGTGTCGGCGCTCCAGCCCAACCGTCGTGAGCGGGCCGTGACCCGGCGCCACCACCGTCTCGGGCGGCAAGGACAGCAGGGCCGCCCGGTTGGTGCGCAGCGCATCGGCATACGAGGCCAGCCCTCCGCCCATCGACCCCGCAAACAACGCATCGCCCACGACCACCAGCGGCACGTCGAGGCCAGTCACGCGGTACGAGGTGCCCCCCACCGTGTGGCCGGTGGTCTCCAGCGCCTCGATCGCCAGCCCTGCGACCGCGTAGCACGCCCCGGGCCGCACGGGCAGGGCACCCGGCAGGGGCTCGGCGGCCGGGGCGTGCAGCGAGGCCCCCGTGGCGTCACCCAGGGCCGAGGCAGCCCCCACATGGTCCAGGTGGCCGTGCGTGATGAACACCGCCTCGAGGGTCAGGCCCCGCGTGGCGAGGGCCTCCAGCAGCGGGCGGACGTCGGTGCCGGTGTCGAAGGCCACGGCCCCACGCCCCCCCGGCCGCCACGCCACGTAGGCGTGGACGACCAGCCCGCCATGAGGCGTGCTGACCCGCAGCAGGCCAGCTGGCATGGGCACGGCAGGGTCGTAGGCACCCGCCGCGAGGGCCGCGAGGGCCGGGGCGTCAAGGCCCAGCACGGCGGCCACGACAGGGAGGTGTGCGGCGTCGCCCCGGCCCTCCCGCAGGGCCGCGATCGCCCGCAGCGACAGCCCGGTCTGCGCCGCGAGGGCGTGCAGGTCCACGCCACGGCCTCGCATCGCCTTGCGGATGACGTCTCCCGCGTGATCTTCCAGCTGCGCCATGGCCCCATGGAACCATGCGGGGCAGCCTGCCGCCACACGCAGCCGGGCCCGGCCCCCCTGAGGAAGCCGGGCCCGCGCGCCGCAAGGGGCTCAGCTCACATCAGCTTGGCCTTCTTGAGCGAGTCACGGATCTCATCCACGGCCTTCTTGAGCTCGTTGAGCTCCTCGCCCGGGGCTGGCAGGGGCCAACCCGCAGCCAGCGCAAGCTCGCGCGAGATGCGCGCCGCGGGGGAGTTGCTGACCTCCTGCACCACCTTGGCCGAGGTGGACTCGGCGAAGGCCTGCGCCGAGCGCACGGCGGGCGACTCGAGCCACTGCTTGAGGGCGGCCGAGAGCGGAGACTTCGCCAGCTCCTCGCTGGCCCGGGCGAAGGAGCTGGTGCCGAAGTCGCGCACCTGCTGCACCGCCTGGTGGTTGGCGACCCCCTCGGCGAACTCCTGGGCGGCCTTCACGGCCGGGTTCGCCATCAGCTCCTGGGCCGCCTTCACGGCAGGGTCGGCCAGCAGCTCCCGCGCGCCCTTCACGGCCGGAGCGTCGAGCAGGGCCTGCGCCGAGCCCAGGGCCGGGATGCTCGCCTTGAGCTCGGCCACGGCCCGCCGGTAGTGCATGTCGGCCTGCGCCTGGGCCAGGCCGTGGTGGATCACCTGGTTGAGCAGGGTCTGGTAGCCGATGCCAAGATCGGCCGCAATCGTCTTGGCGCGCTCGAGGTCGTCACTCGCGACGCGCAGCGAGATGGGCTTCTTGGGCGAAGCCTCCTCGGCGGCGGCCGTCGCGGGCGCCTCGCTGGCGGCAGCCGCGGGCGCCTCGACGGCCGGGGCTGCCCCGGCAGCGGCGGGGGCCTCATCGGCCTCGATGCTGGGCGCGTCGCCCGCCGGGCCGGCGGCCTCATCAACCGTGAGGTCGACCTCGACGGTCTCGGTGGGCTCGTGGGCAGGGTTGAGGGAGTCAGTCGTGGCGGTCATGGGCCGGTCCTTTCAGCTTTTTGTATATACGATATATACAGTATATACGCGTATATACGCCTGTCAACCCCTGTGGCGCCCGACGTGATCAAGCGCCCCCTGCAGCGGCCAGGGCAGGGGCTCGCGGCCCCCACGAAACCAGCCCACCCTCTGACGGCCGGCGCCCGCTTGCGCTACACTGCCAGCGGAGGCCTTCCCCATGATCGATCTGCCGCCGCCAGTCCCCGCGCTGGCCCTGCTGGCGGCCCCGGTGCCGCCCCCCACGCCCACCGAGATCGGGCTGGTGGATGGCTCGGGGCGCCCCTTCACGCTTGCCGAGTTCCGCGGCAAGTACGTGTGGCTCTACCTGGGCTATGCGAGCTGCCCCGACGCCTGCCCCCGGACGCTGGACCGCATGCTGGCCGCCCACC
>JAYKHL010000171.1:0-14852 GCA_035284865.1 Candidatus Sericytochromatia bacterium
CACGGCCCCCACCGCCGCGCCCACCACGGCCCCCACCGCCGCGCCCACCACGGCCCCCACCGCCGCGCCCACCACGGCCCCCACCGCCGCGCCCACCACGGCCCCCACCGCCGCGCCCCGGGGGTTGCCAGCGGCCAGGTCCACGGGTCAGGTGCCCCAGGCGGCTCGCTCCCCCTTCGCCCAGCTACGGCCCGTGCGGCCCGTGGTCCGCACGGCCCCGCGAGTCAGCGAGTACGTGGTGCGTCGCGGGGACACCCTGTCGTTGATCGCGCAGGACCGTCTGGGCGAGATGGAGCGCTGGACCGAGATTTACGAGGTCAACGCAGCGAGCATCGACGACCCCGATCTGATTCGCCCCGGCCAGCGGCTTCTGCTGCCAGAGGTTGCCGCCGCGCCGGCGGCCCCGCCGGACCACTGGGTCGTGCACACGCGACCGGGTGACACCCTCCGGGGGGTGGCAGCGAGGCACCTTGGCAACGCAGAGCGATGGCGCGAGGTGTGGGATCTCAACCAGGACTCGCTGGTGGCCCAGACCGTGCTGCCGCCGGGAACGCGCCTGCGTCTGCCGCCCGAGGCGCGGCCGGCGGCTCGGCCCCAGCCCGCTCAGGTTGCCCGTCAGACGCACACCGTGCAACAGGGTGAGTCCCTCGCGCTGCTGGCTCGTCGCTACCTTGGCTCCGCGGACCGCTGGCAAGAACTTTACCAGCTCAACCGCCAGCGCATCGCCAACCCGCACTGGCTTTACCCCGGGCAGGTGCTCGAGGTGCCCGCAGGGCGTCCCCAGCGCAGCGTGCGCTATGTCGTGCGGACGGGGGACACCCTCTGGGCCATCGCCGGCCAGCGGCTGGGCAACCCCTTCCGGTGGCCGGAGGTGTGGCGGGCGAACCGAGATCGCATCGCCGACCCGCACTGGATCTACCCGGGCCAGGTGTTCCGCGTGCCCGATTAGAGCGCCGCTCACGTCCTGAGCGCGGTCGTTCAATGCGCCCGGCCAGCGTCGCTGGTCCTGAGCGCCGATCGCAGCGCCGCGCGTCGGTTCCCTCCCTCACCCAGGATGCACCTTCCTTGCTCCTTGCGCTCCGCGCTCAGGTCGTCGCGCCGCAAGCCCCGTTTCATTCCACCGCCGCGATGAGGCCGCGCGGGGGGTGGGGGGGCTGACGTCCTCGGGCCTGGAACGAGGAGGGAACGTGCCTGAGGACCCGCGACCGCGGAATGACGTGGTGGCTGGGTGTCAGCAGCGGCCTTCCCCGGGCGACGACCAGGGGGCGCCGGGCTCCGTTCACGGCCCCCAGCGTACCCCCACCACCGGCCCCGTGAAGCCCACGGTGGGCTCGACCGCACTCATCATCGAGAGGTGCCTCACTCCCAGGCTGAGGCCCACGGCCCTCCCGCGGGCCGTCAGCAGGAGCTGGCCTTCCAGACAGCTACGCCAGCCGGCCCCATACCCCAGGTTATGCCCCCCAAGCCCGCGCGCCTCGAGGCGCAGCCAGGGCCACGGCAAGACCCGCGAGGCGCCCAGGCCAACCGTGGCAAAGCTCAGGTTGCCCAGGCCCAGCCCCCTGTAGCCCGCCATCAGGAAAAAGCCAGGCGCCTCCAGGCGTCGGCGCAGCTGAAGGTCCACCATGGGCGTGCCGGCCTGCAGGTAGGGCTGGCTGCGAGTGGGGGCGTGAGCCTCACCGAACACCGAAAGGGCCGCCAGGCCTCCCCACGGACCGTGCCAACCCGCCGCCTCGACGACCGCCGCCGGACGAAAGGCCGGCCCTGCCGGAAGGCCGCCCGGCACGAACCAGACTGCGGCGCGGTGGGTCCAGCCCCAGCCCCCTGCCCTCAGGCCCACGGGGACGGGGCTGTCCCCTGCGGGGAGGGGAAGCCGACGGAAGGGTTGTCCAGCGGCGCTCGGAGCAGGGGGGGCCGCCATCCGGGGCGCCACGGTCGCCGCTGCCCGGGGGGCGACCGTGGCGCGCGGGGAGGGCGACACGGCGAGAGCCCTCCCCCCCGAGGGGCGGCGGCTGGGGCGGGGGGAGGCAGCGGACGCCGCGGCGGGCCGGGACGGCCCCGACGTCAGGCTGACGCGCCACACCCGCCCCGGCAACACCCAGGGTCGGACCGTCGCCGCGGCAGGCCCCCGCTGCGGCGGTGACACCACGGTGGCCGTGGTCGGCGGTGCCGTCCCCCTCCCCACCAACGGCGGAACGGGCGTGGGGGTCACGGGGGCCGGGGTCGCCAGCACCACCGGAGCTGGTGCGGGCACCCCGGGTGACGGCGAGGCGAGCGCGGCAGGCGACGGCGAGGCGGGCGCGGCAGGCGACGGCGAGGCGGGCGCGGCGGGCACCGGCGACACGGGCGAGGGGGCGGCAGGCGCAGGCGCGGCGGGCGAGGGTTGCCCGGGCGAGGGGAAGGCAGGCCGAGGCGTGGCGGGCCACGGCACCACGGGAGGCGGGGAGGCCTGGGCAGCCGGTGGCAGCACCCTCACCACGATGGCCTGGCGGGCCCGAGCTTTCGCCACGACCACCCGGCTGGGCTCAAGCAGGGTCAGAACGAGCCGCACCCGGTCAACCGCGTGATGGAACAGCACCCAGTGCCGGAGGCGGGGATGCGCAGGGGAGTCCGCCGAGAACACCCCGACCATGCCTGGCGCGGCATCGAACTCCACGACGACACGCAACGGTTGCTCCCGCAGCACCCGGTGCCGCGGAAAAGCGCCCTGGTAAGGGATGAGCAACTCCCCCTGGCGCGCATCCCAGGTGGCAGGGTCCACGCGTGGGGCGCCCGCGCCCGAGACGGGCAGACACACGGACGGCGCTGCAAGCACGGCAGCCATCAGCATCAAGACGGGAATTGCGCGCGTTCGCATCCGGGCCCTCGGCCCACCACCAGTGCCTGGCCTGGCCGCGGGCGGCATCACCTTAACAGATTGGCCCGAGGCCCCGCCATCTCCCGGCTCACGGCTGGAGGCGCCCCGCGGCTGCCAGCAGCCGCTGAACACGCGCCAGCGGCAGGGCGTGGATGAGGTGACCATCTCGCCCCGAGGTGGTGGTGGCCATCGTCAGGGCGTTGCCGATCGCCTCCTCCGTGGCCTCGACCGTCGCCGCAAAGAGCGGCGTCAGGTGCAGGTTGTTCACCGCCGCAAGCGGCATCGTGAGGACCTCCGGCACGTGAGGCACGGCAGCGGCCGTGGAGAACGCGAGGGCGAAATCTCCGGACGAGTGGGCCACCACGCTGCCCGTGCGTCCGATCCCCACCACGGCCCGTCGGGCGAGCCGCTCGAGCTGATGGGGCAGCAGGGGGGCATCGGTCGCGATGACCACGATGATGGAGCCTTCGCCTGGCTTGCGGCGTGGCATGAGGTCCTGGATCTGCTCGCCCACCGGCACGCCAGCGATGCGCAGGTCCTCCCTGCGGCCCATGTTGGCGTTCACGAGCACCCCCACCGTCCAGCCTCCCTGCACCTTCGAAAGCACCCTGCTCGCGGTCCCGATGCCCCCCTTGAAGCGGTAGGCAACCATGCCCGTGCCGGCCCCCACGCAGCCCTCCGCCACCGGGCCAGATCGGGCACCATCCAGGGCCGCAAGCACGTGCGGTTCCCGCACGTGGCGCCCCCGCTGGTCATTCAGGAAGCTGTCGTCACACTCCCCCACGCAGGGCAACACGACATCGTCATCGACGCCCATGGCCGGGTAGCGTCGCATCATCCAGCTCACCACCGCGTCGCTCACCCGCCCTACCGAGAGGGTGTCAGTCAGGACGATCGGGGTCTCCAGGCAGCCGGCCTCGTTGATCCAGTCCAGAGCGGTGAGCATCCCGTTCCCGTTGATGACCACGCCCGACGCGAAGACCTTCCGATGCCAGACCTCATCCCGGGGAATGATCGCCGTGACGCCGGTGCGCACGGGCCCCACCCCCACCCGCAGCGGCCCCTCCCCGGATACGAGGGTCGTGTGCCCCACCTTGACGCCGGCCACGTCCGTGATGGCGTTCCATCGTCCGGGGGGCAGTTGTCCGAGGCGGACGCCGAGGGCCCGCAGGCGGACGCGCCGTTCTGGGGGCCCGACGTCCACGGGGCGCCCCGAGGCCGCAGAGGTCGGACGCAGGCGGGTCGGGGCCGCAGCGCCCGCCCCGAAGCTGGCGCGCGGGGTGGCCCCAGGTGAAGCGGGCCCTCCGGGGCGCGCCGTCGCGGCAAGCCCGTGCGTCAGGGCCCAGCAGAGGGCGAGGGAGGTGGCGATCGGGCGTGAAGACATGGCGACACCACCACGAGACAGCGGGGACCATCACCATAACATGCCTCCGGCCTGCCTGGCCGCTGATTCCGCATTACCCCTTATCCCCGCTGACGCGGACCTACTCCCGGTGGGAGAAGGGAGTGGAAATCGTCCGCACCCTTCGGGTGAAACCGGAGTTCGCTTCCCTCTCCCCCAAGGAGAGGGTGGCCACATGCCGGGTGAGGGGCTATCGCGGAATCAGGACTGGCCCGGATCGGCGGCAGGGCAAGAGCCTGCGGGTAGAATGGGGCGGTGCCCCACCGCCACCGGAGGTCCTGCATGTCCGTTCCCAGCCCAGCCCCCCCCGCCGCCTGGAGGCGGCGAAAGGCCCTCGCGCCCCCGCGCGAGCCTGACGCCGGAGGGGCAGGGCTCAAGCGGGTCCTCGGGTTCTGGTCCCTCGTCGCGATCGGCCTCGGCTGCACGATCGGCGCCGGCATCTTCGTGATGCCGGGCATGGTCGCAGCCACCCACGCGGGCCCGGGCATCCTGCTCTCGTTCCTGCTTGCTGCGGTGGCGTGCGGCATCGCCGCGCTTTGCTACGCCGAGCTTGCGGTGCTGCTGCCGACGGCAGGCAGTGCCTACAGCTACGCCTACGTGGCGCTCGGGGAGCTGGTCGCCTGGCTGATCGGGTGGAACCTGCTGCTGGAGTACGGCCTGTCCAACAGCGCGGTGGCTGCGGGATGGGGAGGGTACGTGCAGGGCCTGCTGGCCCAGGCGAACGTTCATATCCCGCCGGTGCTGATGGTGGCGACGGGCCAGCCCATCCCGGAAGCCGTCTACCTTGCGGCCGGGGTGGCGCCGCCCGCCGTGGCGGGGGTGGGCTGGCTGAACCTGCCGGCGGCCGTGGCGGTGGGTGTGCCGACGGTGCTGCTGCTGCTCGGCCTCCGCGAGAGCGCCCGCTTCAACAACGCCATGGTGGTGGCGAAGGTGCTGGTCCTCACGATGTTCGTCGCCCTGTGCCTCCCTGCCTTCAAGGGCGCCCACTTCGAGCCGTTCTTGCCGTTCGGGATGCAGGGCGTCGTCAGCGGCGCGGCCGTGCTGTTCTTCCTGTTCATCGGGTTCGACGCGGTGTCCACCGTCGCAGAGGAGTGCCAGCAGCCTCAACGCGACCTGCCCCGGGCCATCGGGGTTGGGCTGGGGCTGGTGGCTACGCTGTACGTGGCCGTCACCGCCGTGCTGCTGGGCGCCGTGCCGCTGCAGCAGCTGAAGGACCTGCCAGAGCCCCTGGCCCACGCCCTGCAAGCCGCCGGGCAGCCGCTGGCGGCGGGCGTCCTGTCCGTGGTGGCCGTGGTGGGCATCCTCAGCATCATCCTCGTGGCCTCGATCGGCCAGACCCGCATCCTGTATGTCATGGCGCGGGACGGCCTCATGCCTGCCTTCATGGGCCGGGTGAACCCGCACAGCGGATCTCCAGTGGCCTCGGTGCTGCTGCTCGGCACGGTGACCGCCGGGCTGGCCGCCACCGTGCCGCTGGACGCGCTGGCCGATCTGGTGAGCATCGGCACCCTCGCGGCTTTCTCTGCGGTATCGGCGGCCGTGGTGGTGCTGCGCCTGCGAGAGCCCGCCCTCGAGCGGACGTTCCGGATGCCCCTGGTGCCCTGGCTGCCGCTGGTTGGCATCGGCATCAACCTCTGGCTGATGGCCAGCCTGCCCGCGCCCGTGTGGATCAGGTTCGCAGCCTGGATGGCCATCGGGCTGGCGCTGTACTTCGGGTGGGGGCAGCGCGCGGCCACACGCAAGCTGGCAGCAGATGCCGCCGTCAGCGGAGGCGAGGCGCCGCCACCAGGCCCCGGGACGCCTGCTTGACAGCACCTCGGCGCCGCGCAACCCTGAATGGCACGAGGAGGGAGACCCGTGAGCGAGATCCTGTGGAGCGTGCGCCCGGCGGACGCCGCTGAGGTGGCGGCCATCCGAGACCGCACCGGGCTGCCCCTGGCGGTGGCACGCGTGCTGTGGCTCCGTGGGTACCGCACGCCCGCCGTGGCGCAGGCCTTTCTGGCTGCCCGGGAGGGGCTTGACTGGCTGGCGTCACCTCTCGAGACGCCCGGCATGCAGCGGGCCGTGGCCCGCATCCGCCAGGCCATCGACCGCCAGGAACCGTTCGTCATCTATGGCGATTACGACTGCGACGGCGTCACGAGCACGGCCGTCTTGTATCGGTACCTGGCGCGGGGCCTGGGGGCCAACTGTCAGGCGTACCTCCCCGATCGGTTCAAGGATGGCTATGGCGTCACAGCAGCCGCCATCGAGCGGATCGCCGCCGAGGGTATCCGGCTGGTCCTGACGTGCGACAACGGCATCTCCGCGACGGCCGCGGCCGAGGCAGCGAAGCGGCTCGGCGTGGAGATCGTGGTCACGGATCACCACCAACCGCCGGACGTGCTGCCCGAGGTCACAGCCATCGTGCACCCCGCACTGGAGTTCCCCCACCTGCGGGACGTCGCCGGCGTGGGCGTGGCGTTGCTGTTCGTGGTGGCCTTGGAGGGTGGCTTCACCCCGAGGCTGGCGCACTTCCTCGACCTCGCCTGCATCGGCACCGTCGGCGACGTGGTGCCGCTCGACGGCCCGAACCGCTCGCTGGTGTGGGCCGGGCTGGAACGCTTCAGGCAAGGCAAGCACCGCTTTCCGGGCCTCGCCGCGCTGGCCGAGGTGGCCAGGACCGACATGTCGGCGGTGCGCGCGGAGGACCTGGCCTTCCAGCTGGTGCCTCGGCTGAACGCTGCCGGCCGGTTGGAGACCCCGGACGTGGGCTTCCAGCTGCTCACCACCAACAACCGGGACGAAGCCAGGACCCACGCCGAGCGCCTCGATGCGATCAACCGGGAGCGTCGCGAGCTGTCGGCGGATCTGCAGGCCACGATCTTCGCCGAGCTGGATGCCACATGGGATCTGGAGGCGGAGCCCTTCATCGTGCTGGCTGACAGCCGCTACCACCACGGCATCACCGGCATCATCGCAGGCCGCATCAAGGACCGCTACCGCGTTCCCGTGATGCTCTTTTCCGGTCACGGAGAAGGGCCTTGGAAGGGCTCCGGCCGCAGCCCGGAGGGCGTGCACCTCTACGAGGCCCTGCATGCGGCCCGGGAGCACCTGCTGGGCTTCGGTGGACACGCGCTGGCCGCAGGCTGCGCCGCCCGTGCAGACGTGCTGCCGGTGGTGCGACGCGCCCTCAACGCCCACGTGCAGGCGCTGGGCTGGCAGCGTCCCCCCGAGGCCGTCACCCTCGACGCAGAGCTGACCTTCACCGAGGCCGACACAGCGCTGCTCGAGGCACTGGACCGCCTCGAGCCGTTCGGCCAGCGGAACCCGGCTCCGGTGTTCGGGCTCTTGAAGGCGCGGGTGGTGCGTCAACGGGTGGTCAAGACCCACCTCTTCCTGGAGGTGGATGACGGGGAAGTGGTGCGAGAGGTCATCGCCTGGGGACGTGCTGATCGGGCTGAAGACCTCCGAGGCTGGATCCGGTTGACCTACCGGCCACGCCTGAACACCTGGCAGGGCCAGACGCGCCTCCAGCTGGTGGCGGACCGGCTCGAGGCCACCGCCCCACCCGGCCCGATCGGGGTCGCCTCCGCCCAGGGTGGAGCGGTGGGGGCGTGAGGACCTCCGCGGGTTTCCGGGTTGTGTCAAGCAGCTTGGTGCAGCCGGCGATTCGCGGGGGTGGCCTTGCGGGTATGATGCGGTTGTAACCGCCGCCCTGAACGCCCCACCAGCCGCCCCCGCCCACCCAGCAGCGGTCCCTGCAGCAGCGCCCGCCACTCGTCGTCGGCCAGCAGCCGACAAGGAGGGGACCCATGTCGCATCACACTGCGCGAACGGAGGCTCAGCGCCACATCGAGGTGGACGAGGCAATGCTGCGAAACATCCGCTCGGATGCACAGCGAGTCCGCACCCGGATGCGGTTGCTCGAAGGCGAGATCTTGGGGGCGCGCCAGGCCATCACCGAGAAACAACGCGCCATCGAGGAGGCGGAGGCTCGGCTGCGGGAACTCACGGCCATCCTGGCTCGCCTCACGGAGCACGAACAGAAGTTGCGCGACGATCAGGACCTCTGGGGGGGACTGCTGGTGGGTTAGCTACGGCCCCGGCTCCCCCACCCCTCGGCCCCCGCGGCGAGCTTGTCGGCCGCCCAGGACAGCGCGGAAGCGGCGGCCCTGGGCGGCCAGAATGCCGCCCCCAGGGTGCCCCCCCAGGCCAGCCTGCCCAGTCCCCCCAGGCCCGCCAGCCCGCCCTGCCCGAGCTGGACCCGCCCCTCGCGCCACAGGCGCTCGGAGGCCCGTTGCACGGGGTCCAAGAGGACCGCCCCGAGGCCCCCGAGGCCACCCAGCACGGTGCGAAGGAGGCCTGCAACGAGCCTGTGGGGTTCCCTCCGGGCCCATCCAGTGGAGATCTGGGTGACGCCTTGGGCAACCCGCAGCGCCACGGTGCTGGCGTTGAGAAAGGCCCCTCGCTGGTCCGGCGGCAAGGGCGTTGGGTTGCCCCGAGGCTTCAGCACCACCGCCACCCGGTCCAGCCCGATCGGCACCCCGGCAGCCTTGAGGGAGCCCCACTTCTCGAGCAGCACGGCTTCCGCCATGTACTCCCGGCGGCCCCAGGGGTTGGCAAGCTCGAAGTAGCGTTCGCCGTCGGGCCCCACGCCGTGGCCCGTGACCACCTCGTAGTGGAGTCCAGAGCCGTTGCCCTGCTCGGAGACATCCATCAGGATCTGCACGGGCAGGCCGGCATCCAGCAGCCGCCGCAGCTCCGCTGGCTGGGTGCCGGAGTGGATGCTAGCCACCAACCCCCGTTCCTCCGCGAATCGCGCCATCTCCCCCGGAGAGGTGAACATGTCGTGGTGGCGGATGGCGGAGTCGAGGGCCTCTCGGGTGTACGCAGGCTTGCCCCCCTCGAAGTAGTTCAGGACCATCGCCAGGCCCGTGGTGCCACAGCCGTTCGTCTGCCCCTGATCGAGCAAGGTGAAATTGACGAGCTCCCCGCTGGCGCCATAGCGCAGCAGGGTGTTGCCCTGGCGCATCCCGGGCGGTGACACGCGGCCAGCACCCGGCGCGGGGGCCTCCGGCAGCGGCCCCCCGGGTGCAGCGGGCAAGGCCCCGTTGCTGTAGGGCGTGAGCGAGCCTGGCTCCCAGGCTGCGGCCACGACCGCCCGGACGTCGCCGGGCCCGCCTCGCCGCTGGACGAACAGGGCCCCAACCGACGCCTCGATGCGCTGTTGCACCCACGGGGCCACGTCTCGAGCCGGCCTCAGAGGCGACTTCGGAGGGGGCTCCGGCAGGGGGGTGCGCTCGAGCCGATCCCCTGCCACCTCCAGGGCCGATGCCCGCATCCCGTCAGGGGCCGTGGGCCGGACCGGCTGCTGGCCTGGGCTGACGACACCAGGGCGAAGGGGATCCGTCAAAGGGCAGCCTCCGTGCGGCGCGGTCCGGTGCCCCTATCATGCCACGGAACAGCAGGGGTGAACCCCACCGCGTCGCCCTCGGGGTCCCGGCCCCCCCTGTGACTTTCCAGCTCCTTCGGCAGGAGACACCGCGTCGCGGGGGGCAGGCCCGGGCACGGGCCTGCCCTCTGCGACGCGATTGCACGGTCCGGGTGGCTCTCGTATAATCTGCCCCGTCGGCGCGCGCCGGCGCGACTCAGGAGGCATCCGGGATGGCTTCGCCCTTTCGCGTTGGCGAGCTGACCTACATCAGCGGTTGGCCGGTGCAGTGGCCCCTCCGCGGCCTTGCAGTGGAGCCCGACGCGTGGTCTGTGAGCGTGGGAAGGCCCGGCGAACTCGATGCGTGGATGGAGGCCGGCGACCTGGATGCGGGGCCCGTCTCGAGCCTGGCCTACATGCGCCACCGGGACCGTTGGGCGCTGGTTCCCGACCTCTCCATCAGCGCGTGGGGCCGTCTTGGCAGCGCCACGCTGTTCAGCCACGTCCCCTTCCAGGGACTGACGGGTGCCACCGTGGCCGTGCCCCACCACGGGGGCACGTCCACCGAGCTCGTGCGCTGGCTGCTGGACCGCGTGTTCGGGGTCGACGCGGCCCTCGTGGAGCACGACGGCACGCTGGAGGCCTTGCTGCGCACCCACACCGCCGCGCTGCTCATTGGAGACCCGGCCCTCCAGGCAGCTGCGCGGGATGTCGTGCCGCACCGGCTCGACCTGGGCCAGGCCTGGTGGCAGCTGACCCAAACCCCCTTCGTGACGACGGTGTGGGCCTGCCGTAAGGATCTGCCGCCAGCGGCGCAGGCAGTGCTCACGCAGGGCTTCCTCACCTCTCGCGAGGGCGCCAGGGCCGCAATGGCCGAGGTTGTGGCGGCCGCGGCGCGCAAGCTTGAGCTTCCGGCTCCGAGCATCGAGGCCTACTACGCGTTGCTTAACTTCGAGCTCACGCCCGTCCACCACCAGGCGCTCAACCTGCTGGCCGAGCAACTCGGGCCTGCGCCTACCGCCTGACCAACAGGCTCGGCGACTCACTCCTCTCCGCGGATCTCCTGAACGATGCCGTCCTTGATGATCACCTGGGGGTTGGCCAGCTTGGCATAGAGGTGGTCGCCGACCTTCACGTCCACAAAGTTGTCCACCGTGCCCTGAATGAACTCGCTGCCCGTCTCCAGCTTGCCCACCATGTCGAGCTTGGCCAGCAGGTCACCCTTCTGGGCCTTGATGCGCTGGCGCTGTTCTTCCAGCTGGCCGCGAATGTTGTCGAGCTCGGCCGAGGAGGCTCCCCGCTTCTCGAAGTCGCCGAGAGCCCGCTTGCCCTGGAACTCGAGCTGCTGGGCCTCCATGTCGAGTTGCTGGAGGCCCTGCTGAAGCTCGGCCGTCGCCTGCTGCCGGAACTGCTCCGTCACGATGGCCACGATGGTGACCTGGCGACGCAGGGAAATCGATTGCATGGCGAAGCTCCTTCATGCTGGTGCGCCTGACGGCTGCGGCCCGCCATTCTAGGCCCGGCCAGCGGGGCTGTCAATCGGGGTCCCCTCACAGGACCCGCGCCGAGACCTCCACGTCATCCGCCGCCACGGCAGACACAACCTCGACGGTTCGACTCTGGCCCGGAGACAGGGCCGCGAGCGCCACGAACTCGCTCTGGACCACCTGCCCCCCCTTCTTGAAGCGAACCACGACCTCTCCGTCCAGCGGCATCGCCCCGCGGTTGGTCACGGCGCCCTTGACCCGTAGTTTCCGCCAGAGGAACCCCGTCCGCTTTCTCTCGAGGCCGCCCACGACCAGCAGGGCGTGGACGTTGCACCCCGCCAGGGGGTCGCAGGCCCCCGCGGCTGCTGGCGGCGGCACGACAGGCTGAGGTGGCGTCGTCACCTGCGGCGAGGGGGGGGGATCGAAGGTCCGCACGGGGGGCGGCTCGTAAACGGGGATACCGCCCACCGGGGCCACCCGTCCACAGCCAGCCACCAGGCACACCCAGGCAGAGACCATCAGCACGGAGAGGCGGTCAGTAGGGACCACTGCCATACCCCCCGCTGGCACCACCACCGAGGTACCCGCCGCCATACGAGGCGCCACCGCCATAGCCGCCCGCGCCGGGCAGGTAGTTGCCCATCGGGGCCTGGGCCGGCAGGGACGTCGCGGTGATGTGGACGTCATCGGCGGCCTTCTTGGACCTCAACGTGAACCCGTGCGTCTGGCCGGGGGCCAGGTCGGTGACGAACTCGGTCTGCGTCTCCACCAGCTTCCCTCCCCGCATGAAGCTGACCTGCAGCTCGCCGGACAGCACGACCTGCGAGGGGTTCGAGACCTGGCCGGAGACCGTGAGGCGCTTCCAGAACAGCACCCCCGTGGTGTCCTTGGTGAGCCGCCCCACCTGAAGCTGTCCCGTCACGGGTGCGGGCGTCGGAACGGTGTTGAAGAAGCCGTTAGAGGTCCCACCGGTCGGCGTCGAGCCGTAGCCCCCGCCGTACGGATCGCTGCCGTACCCCCCACCGGACGATGTTCCGCCCCCGTAGGGATCCCCGCCATAGCCGCCGCCATATGGGTCACTGCCATACGGGTCGCCGTAGCCGTAGTCGCCTGGCGTCGCCATCAGCGGCATGGTGCCACAGCCGCCCGCGGCGAAGGCCACGAGGCACCCCCCCACGATGCCGGCGCGAATTCCGACGCTCTTGACGACCATCGACAGGCTCCTCCCACCAGCAACCCGCCCCGGAGGCCAGGCCACCCGAGGTCGTTATCCAACCAAGGTGGCACGCAATGACGTTAAGAATTATTTAAAATAAGAACAAGCTCAGCCTCCATCGGGAGACACAGTAAGTTCACTTGACAAGGAAAGACTAAATTAATATATTCAGGCAAGCTCCCACTTCTCCCGAAGAGGTCCCGGACATGAGGCTCGACAAGTACACGCTCAAGGCCCAAGAAGCCCTCCAGGCTGCCCAGGAACTGGCCGAGGGTCACGGCCACCAGGCGCTTGAGCCCGAGCACCTGCTCGTGGCATTGCTGGAGCAACCGGAGGGGGTCGTTCGCGCCCTCTTCCAGAAGGCAGAGATCTCGCCCGACGTCCTGCTCCGGGGCCTGCGTGAAGATCTGGAGCGGCTGCCCCGCGTGAGTGGCGCCCCCGGCCAGATGTACCTGTCCCCAACCCTCAAGGCGGGTCTGGATCTCGCGTGGCAGGAGCGTGAGCGGTTGAAGGACGACTTCGTGTCCACCGAGCACCTCGCGCTGGCGCTGGCGGATGAGGCCGTACAGGCCCGCGGCGCAGGCCGCTTGCGCCGCCACGGCGCCACACGCGAGCGCCTCCACCAGGCCCTGGTGGCCGTGCGGGGTTCGCACCGCGCGACCGATCAGCACGCCGAGGACCGCTACCAGGCGCTGGCGCGCTTCGGCCGGGACCTCACCGCTGCCGCCCGCCTGGGCAAGCTCGATCCCGTCATCGGCCGCGACCAGGAAATCCGCCGCGTGATCCAGGTGCTCTCGCGGCGGACCAAGAACAACCCCGTGCTCATCGGGGAGCCCGGCGTGGGCAAGACCGCCATCGCCGAGGGGCTCGCCCAGCGTATCGTGTCCGGAGACGTGCCCGAGGGCCTCAAAGACAAGCAGGTCGTCGCGCTGGACATGGGGGCGCTCATCGCGGGCGCCAAGTACCGGGGAGAATTCGAAGAGCGCCTCAAGGCGGTGCTCAAGGAAATCACCGAGGCCGACGGCCAGGTGGTGCTTTTCATCGACGAGTTGCACACGCTGGTCGGAGCAGGCAAGTCCGAGGGGGCGATGGACGCCGCAAACCTTCTCAAGCCCGCGCTGGCGCGCGGGGAGCTGCGCGCCGTCGGGGCCACGACGCTCGAGGAGTACCGCCTGCACATCGAGAAGGATGCTGCCCTGGAGCGGCGGTTCCAACCCGTGCAGGTGGGGGAGCCCAACGTGCCCGACACCATCTCCATCCTCCGCGGGCTGAAGGAGCGCTACGAGGTGCATCACGGCGTGAAGATCCTCGATGCGGCCCTCGTGGCCGCAGCGGTGCTGAGCCATCGCTACATCGCCGACAGGTTCCTGCCAGACAAGGCCATTGACCTCATCGACGAGGCGGCAAGCCGGCTGCGCATCGAGATCGACTCCCTGCCCACCGAGCTGGACGAGCTCGAGCGCCGCTTGCGGCAGCTGGAGATCGAGCGCACGGCCGTCGGCAAGGATCCTACGGATGCCGGAGCGCGGGAGCGGCTGGCTGCCATCGAGGCCGAGCGCGACGAGCTCGGCCGGGAGCGAGGCGCCCTGCGTGCCCGGTGGGAGGCTGAGAAGGAAGCCATCACGGCCATCTCCTCCGCCAAGGAGCGGCTCGAGGCGGCGAAGCGCGACGCCGCCCGCGCGGAGCGTGAAGCCGACCTCGGACGGGCCGCCGAGCTGCGCTATGGCACCCTGCCTGCCCTGCAACGGGAGCTGGAGGACCAGACGGTCCGGCTGGCAGACCTTCACAAGCAAGGCAAGCTGCTGAAGCAGGAGGTGGATGACGAGGACGTGGCCGCCATCGTGTCGAAGTGGACGGGGATCCCGGTGACCCGCATGCTGGAAGGCGAGGTCGAGAAGCTGCTGCACATGGAGGAGCGGCTCGGCGCGCGCGTCGTCGGCCAGACCGAGGCCATCGAGGCCATCTCAGATGCTGTCCGGCGCTCGCGCGCCGGCATCCAGGATCCTGACCGTCCGATCGGCAGCTTCATCTTCCTTGGGCCCACGGGGGTCGGCAAGACGGAGCTGGCCAAGGCCCTGGCGGCCTTCCTGTTCGACAGCGATCAGGCCCTGGTGCGGCTCGACATGTCCGAGTACATGGAGAAACACGCCGTGAGCCGGCTGGTCGGGGCCCCCCCGGGCTACGTGGGCTACGACGAGGGCGGCCAGCTGACGGAGGCTGTGCGACGGAGGCCCTACAGCGTGCTGCTGCTCGACGAGATCGAGAAGGCCCATCCCGACGTGTTCAACATCCTGCTCCAGCTGCTCGACGACGGCAGGCTGACGGACAGCCACGGCCGCACCGTGGACTTCCGCAACACGGTCATCCTCATGACCAGCAACCTGGGCGCGAGCCGGATCCAGGCCGTCCACGGGGACGACGAGCAGGTGCGGGACCACGCCATGGAGGCCCTCCGGGACCACTTCCGCCCCGAGTTCTTG
>JAYKHL010000172.1:0-10530 GCA_035284865.1 Candidatus Sericytochromatia bacterium
GTCGGGAAGCAGCCCCAATGCCGGGTGTCGCGCGGGGTTCACCCGGCGCCCTCCGGCTCCCAGCGCAGCCACGGGGGGGAGAGTCGTCGCAGCACGGGGCCCAGGCGCGCCTCCACGGCCTCCCACACGGGCAAGGAGCCCTGCTTCACGGGCCCTGCCAGGTGGATGGTCCAGGCCTCGCGGGTGGGGAAGGCCGGGTGGCGGTCCAGGGCAAACGCATAGAAATGGGCGATGGCCTCCTCGGCAAACAGCACCTCTGCCCGGGGCGCCTCGGTGGCCGCCAGCCGCGCGAGAAACGTTGGCAGGGCTTGCGGCGCGCCGGCCAGCAGCCGGGCGGGCTGGATGTGGCGCTGCCAGAGGCGCAAGAACACGAGGTGGGCCCGCACCTGCGCCTCGTTGAGGCCAAGGCACGTCAGCTCATCCAGAAACTGATCAAGCAGGGTGTGCATCATCCTCGTCGAGGACCCAGCTGGCGTCCACGCGCCAGTATACCCTCTTCGGCCTCAGAGATTGACACCGGCCCCAGCGCTACCTACGATCGGGCGTCAAGACAGGGAGGGGCCGATGGCGCCGTTGAGCTGGGATGCGTTTCTCGAGGCGGTGAAGGGGGGGGACGCTGCCCACCTGACCGAAGACCGGCTCTTCGACCTCGCGGCTCGGCTTCGCGTCGACGCTGCGTTGATGGCTCCGCACGTCAGGTTCTCGCGGGAGGGCTATGCCCGCAACACCCTCTACCGCGATGCCAGCTTCGAGGCCATCTGCCTGTGCTGGCTGCCGGGGCAAGGCACGCCCGTTCACAACCATGGTCGCTCCTTCGGCGTGGTTCATGTCTACGAAGGGGTGATGGGATGCGCCGGCTTCAGGCGAGTCGATGACGGCACCCGGGACGGCCACGCGGTGCTCGAGCGCGCCACGCTCAGCCTGGCGGCGCCGGGCTCGCTGCTCCTGGATCGCGTGGGCAGCATCCACCGCCTGTTCAACCCGCCGGAGGCCGCTGGGCCTTGCGTGTCGCTGCACTTTTACGCCGGCCCCCTGGACTGGATGGAGGTGTTCGACCCTGGTCGGGACGCCGTCGAGGTCCGCCCCATGCAAGGGGAGCCCGTCGGCCCAGGCTGCGTCGAAGAGCTGTAGGCCGTGCGGGAGGAGCTGTCCGACCTGAGGGACGTGGCTACCCGCCACGCGGAACGCCAGCGCCGCCCCCTCTGGCCGGTGCTGTGGCAGGAGCCCGGGGTGTGGGCCCTGGCCCGCTTCCGGGTGGCTCAGTGGCTCTGGCGACAGGATCTGCGGGGCCTCGCCCGGTGGTGGGCAGGCCGCACGCGCCGCGCCACGGGCATCGACCTGCATCCGGCCGCCCGCATCGGCCGCCGTTGCCTGCTGCTG
Source organism: Candidatus Sericytochromatia bacterium (assembly GCA_035284865.1). Lineage (GTDB taxonomy): Bacteria > Cyanobacteriota > Sericytochromatia > S15B-MN24 > JAQBPE01 > JAYKHL01. The sequence goes on from JAYKHL010000172.1 coordinate 1,381, forward strand.
GGCCCTGGCATCGTGGTCGGGGAGCTGGCTGTCGTGGGCGACGACACCACCCTGGACGTGGGGGTGATGGTGCTCTCTGGCGGCCTCACGCCGGCCTCCCTCGCCCTGCGCGACGATGTCCCCGGGCCGGGCCGGGGGCATCCCTCGGTTGGCAACAGGGTGCGGCTCGAGGCTGGCGTGCTCGTGGTGGGCGACGTCTTCGTGGGAGATGACGTCACGGTCCAGGCCGGAGCGGTGGTGACCCGAGACGTCCCTGACGGCCGGGTCGTGCTGTCGCCCCCGTGCCGGGTGGTGGCCCCTGGTGCCAGGCCAGGCGAGCCCGCCGCCCTGGCGGTGGGAGCCCTGGCGCGCCGCCTCGCGAGCCTGGAGGAGAGCCTGCAGGTGCTGGCGTTTCAGGTGCGTCGCCCCGGTCCGGGGACGCCAGACAGCAGGCCCCCGGCCCCCTACGGCCCCGTCCCGGAGGTCGAGGCGTTGCTCGATGCTTCCGGCGTGGAGTAGCTGACCGCGCGCATCGCCGCGAGCACGGCCGCGGCGGTGGGGGCCTCGGCCGTGGCTGCCACGTGGGCGCCCGCTTCTGCCACAGCCTGGGCCGTGCGGGCGCCGATCGCGGCCAGCTGCGCCCTGCCCCAGGGGGGCGAGTCGGGCCAGGCAGCCCTGAGGTGCCGAAAGGCCGAGAAGCTTGCCAGCACGATCCAGGCCGGAGGGGCCTCGGCCAGCGCGGTCACCAACCGGGTAGCCAGGTCCGAGGGGCAGGCGTTGTCATACAGGGTAGGCGCGTCAACCCGCGCGCCGGCTCTCAGCAGGGCCTCCACGGGGGCGCGGTCCGCCAGCGCCGAGCGCGGCCAGAACACCTGCACGCCAGGGAGCCCAACGTGGGCCGCCAGGGTGGCAACCAGGCCATCGCCGTCGGCCCGGCCAGCCTCCAGCGCCACCGGCCAGCCCGCGGCTGCGGCGCTGGCACGCGTGGCCGGTCCCACCACCGCAACCTGCAGGCGGGGAGGCAAGCTACCTCCCTGGAGCTCCGCGGCCAGCACCTGCACGGCCGAAGGGCTCGTCAGCAGCAGCCAGTCCGCTCGGGCCAGCCGGGCCTTCAGGTGGGGCACCGTCCGGCCCCGCACGGCCAGGCAGGGGACGCTGCGAACGACGGCGCCGGCGGCCTCGAAGGGACCCCGCCAGGCTTCGTTGGCACACGGCTCTCGCGTGAGCCAGACGACGCGACCCGCGAGGGGCTCAGGCACCCGCACCCCGTCGCACCTCGGCGAGGATGGCGGCCGCCCCCTGCGCGTGGAGGGCCTCCGCAGCCTCCCGCCCCAGCGCGTCGGCCACCGCCACGTCGCCCGCCACCCGCGCCCGCAGGATCACGCTGCCGTCGAGGCTGGCGACCATCGCATCGAGCACGAGGGTGGCCCCGGCCACCCTGGCGTGGGCCCCGATGGGCACCTGGCATCCGCCCTCGAGGGCGGCGAGCAGGCTTCGCTCTGCCGTCACCTCGGCCAGCGTGGCGGCATCCTGGAGGGGGGCAAGCCTGGCCAGGGTGGAGGTGTCCGTGGTGCGGCACTCGACGGCAAGGGCCCCCTGGCCGACGGCTGGCAGGCTGAGGTCGGTGGGCAGCGGCTCCCGGACGCGGGCCTGCAGCCCGAGCCGCTCCAGGCCGGCCACGGCCAGCACGAGGGCATCGTACTGGCCCGCATCGAGCTTGGCCAGCCGGGTCTGGAGGTTGCCGCGTACGTCCTCGAAGCGAAGGCCCGGGAAGCAGGCCTGCAGCTGCGCTCGGCGTCGCAGGCTGCTGGTGCCGATCACCGCGCCGGCTGGCATCGCGTCGAGCGAGGCATGACGAGGGCTCACGAGACAGTCCCGGGCATCTGCCCGGGCCAGCACGGCGCCGATGCGGAGGCCCTCGGGCTGCCGGGTCGGGAGGTCCTTCAGGGAGTGCACCGCCACGTCCACGCGGCCAGCCAGCAGCGCCTCCTCGATCTCCTTCACGAACAGGCCGCGGTCCCCGATGCGGGCCAGGGGCACATCCAGGACCTTGTCCCCCGACGTCTTGATGACGACCAGCTCGACATGAAGCCCCGGCTCACGGGCCTGTAGCCGGGCAGCCACGTGCTCCGTCTGCCAGAGGGCGAGCGGGCTGCCCCGCGTGCCGAGCCGCAGCACCGCCTCACTCAACCACGGACTCCCCGAGCTGCCGCCAGGCCGGGTTGCGCTTCCGCAGGTACCGCTGCGTGGCGTCCTCCACCTCGAGGTCGAACAGGCGGGCCAGGGCCGCCGCGTGGCTGGTCTGGTCGTCAGCGTCGAGGGTCTTCAGACGGGCGACAGGGGGATGGGTCAAGCGGCCCACGAGGAGGTGCGCGAACCGCTCCAGGGCCGCGCGTGGGTCCCGCTGCAGCAGCCCAGCATGGCGCTCGGCGAAGGTCGCGAGCTCATCCGAGACCAGCCCCTCGAGGTGCTCCGCGAAGGCCTGGATGGTGGGCACGACCTGGAAGGACGCGAGCCGGGAGATGAACTCGGCCACGTGGCGTTCGATCAGCACCTCCGCGTCAATGATCTGGTGGGCACGCTCCTCGCGGTTGTGGCGCGCCACGGCCTCGAGGCCGTCCAGGTCGATCACGCGCACGCCGGCCATGTCCGAGAGCGAGGGGTCGATGTTGCGCGGCACGGCGATGTCGATGAGGAGGCGCTGTCGGCCCGGCACCGCCGGGTAGTTGCCCGGATGCAGCAGGTAGTGCGGCGCCGAGGTGCAGCAGATGATGACGTCCGCCACCGCGTGGAGCAGGCGCCCCTCGTCGAGCGACAGGGCCTCGCCTCCGAGCCGGGCAGCCGCCTCGCGGGCGCGCTCGAGCGTGCGGTTCACGATGTAGACATGCTTGGCCCCGCGACCGAACAACGCCTTGATGGTGTGCGAGCTCATCTTGCCCGCGCCATAGATGAGGACAATCCGGTCGCGCAGATCTCCCAGGTGGGTGGCGGCCACCTCCACCGCCGCCGAGCTGACGGAGACAGAGCCACGGCCGATGTTCGTCTCGGTCCGCACCCCTTTGCCAACCTTGATGGCCTGCTGGAACAACGCCTCGAGGTACTGCCCGGCAGCATCCACCGCCTGGGCCTCGGCCAGGGCTGCCTTGACCTGGGCCAGGATCTGGCCCTCGCCGATGATCAAGGAGTCTACCCCGGACGCCACCCGGTGCAGGTGCCGGATGGCATCCTCGTGGACGTAGTAGTAGCCGTAGGCCGCCAGGAGTTCCGGGTCAACCGCCTTCTGGCCGCACCAGAAGGCAGTCAGGACCTCGCGCGCGGTCTCGGGCGCCTGGGTGACGGCGTAGATCTCTGTCCGGTTACAGGTGGACAGGATGACGGCCTCCGTGACGCCCGGACAGGCCAGCACGCGTCCCAGGGCCGCTTGGGCCTGACGCTCTGAAAAAGACAGCTTTTCGCGAATCTCGACGCTGGCCGTCTGGTGGCTGGTGCCGAGCAGGACGAGTTGCATGGGGTGTTACGGCGGGCCCGTGTCAGGCGGAGAGTGGCCTCTGGTGCGGAGGCCGGGCCTGCCAATCATACCAAAGGGCAGACGGCCTAACAAGGCGCTTTCCGGCCCCGGTCCTCCGTGGTTCTTGCGGGACTTTCGCGCCTCAGCGGGCCCACGGCCGGACGATGACCGCGATGACGATGCCGATCATGAGCACCGTGGGCACCTCATTCATCACGCGGTAGAAGGTGTGCGGCTTGACCCGTGGGTTCTGGAGCAGCTTCCGGCGGTGGGCCGCCGCCATGCCGTGGCTGCCGAACAGCAACAGCAGCAGGGTGAGCTTGAGGTGCATCCAGGGCTGCGCCAGGTAGTAGGCGTGGTTGGCCCAGAACAGGCCGCCCCCAGAGGCCAGCGAGACCAGCATCGCAGGCGTGGTGATGTAGTTCATGAGGCGACGTTCCATGATGGCCAGGCGGTCCATCACGACCTGTTCCTGCTCCATGGCGTGGTAAACGTACAGCCGCCAGATGTAGAGCATGCCGGCCATCCAGGCGATGACGGCGATGACGTGCAGGGCCTTGATCCAGAGCATCGGAACCTCCCGGGCTTACAGGGTGCGAGAGAAGCGGCGGCCCTCGATGGGCGTTCGTGCCAGGTAGGCGTCGAAGACCATCGCGACGTTCCGAAGCAGGATCTGGCCGCGTGGCGTCACGCGCAGGGCGTCGTCATCGAGGGAGACGAGGCCATCCTCGACGTGGCCGGCGAGCTCCCCGAGGGCGTCAGCGAACAGCGACCGGCTGTCGACCCCGTGCGCGCGATCGAGATCGGCCCAGTTTACCCGCAGCAGGCAGAAGAGGCGGTTGATGACGTCCCGACGCAGCCGATCGTCGTCCGTCAGCGTCAGCCCTCGCACCGTGGGAAGGGTGTTGCCCTCCAGCCGCTCGATGTACGCGTGGACGTTGCGCTCATTCTGAAGGTAAGCCCGATCGAGGTCCGAGATGCTCGAGGGGCCGAATGCGAACAGATCGGAGTCCGCGTGCGTGGTGTACCCCATGAAGTTGCGGCGCAGCGTTCCCGCTGCCTGGTGGCGCGTGAGCTCGTCGTCCGGTCGGGCAAAGTGGTCCATCCCGATGTAGCGGTATCCCTGCCCGATGAAGCGCCGGATTGCGGCCTCGAAGAGGCTCAGCTTGGTCGTCGCATCCGGCAAGGTGGTGGGGTCGAAGACGCCCTGGTGCTTCTTGAGCCAGGGCACGTGCGCGTAGTTGAAAAGCGCCAGGCGATCGGGCGCGAGGGCCTCGACGCGATCCAGGGTGGCGTCAAAGCCCTCGGGCGTTTGGTGCGGGAGGCCATACATCAGATCGGTGTTGACGCTGAGGAAGCCCAGGGCGCGACACTCGGCGATTAGATCGCGGGTGACCTCGAAGGGCTGGATCCGGTTGACGGTGGCCTGGACCTTGGGATCGAAATCCTGGATGCCCATGCTGACGCGGTTGAAGCCCAACCGCCGCAGGGTGGCGAGTTGCTCGAAGCTGGTGACGGCGGGGTGCAGTTCCAACGACACCTCAGCACCCGGTGCCAGCCTGAAGTGGCTCGTCAGGGCGCCAAAAAGCCGCTCGATCTGGGCGCTGGAGAGATGGGTCGGGGTGCCCCCACCCCAGTGGATCTGCACGACCTCCCGCCCCGGCGACAGCAGGCGAGCCACCCGCGCGATCTCTTGCTCGACCGCCCCCAGGTAGCGTTCGACGAGGTCCTGCTTCTGGGTGACCCACATGTTGCAGCCGCAGAAGTAGCACAGCCGGTGGCAGAAGGGCACATGCACGTAGAGGGAAAGGGGCACCCCCACCCGTGCCGCATCGTTGCGCCTGAGGGTCTCTTCAGCCCGCGCGGCGTCGAACGCCTCCTGCCACTCCGGGGCGGTCGGGTAGCTGGTGTAGCGTGGCCCGGCCACGTCGTAGCGCGCCAGGATGTCGCGCGGGACCAGGTAGGCGTCGGCGGGAATGGCGCCTGCGTCAGCCACGGGCCGGCACCCCTTCGAGCGCCTTGACCGCCTCGACGAAGGCCTGGGCGTGCGCCACGGGCACGTCCGGCAGGATTCCGTGCCCCAAATTGAAGATGTGCCCTGGGCGGCCGCCGACCTCGGCGTGCAGGCGCTGGACGGCAGCCCGGATGTCGGGCGGGCTGGCATACAGCATGCAGGGGTCGAGGTTGCCCTGAAGGGCCACCCGGTCACCCACCCGGTCGAAGGCCTCCCCCAGCCCGATGCGCCAGTCCACGCCCACCGCGTGCGCCCCGGTGGAGGCCAGCCGCTCCAGCACGGTGCCCACGCCGTTCATGTAGGCAATCACGGGCACCTCGAGGTCGAGCAGCCCCTCCACCACCAGCCGGGTGTACGGCAGGGCGTAGCGCTCGAAGTCAGCTGGCGACAGCACGCCACCCCAGCTTTCGAAGATCTGGACGGCGTCTGCGCCGCTGGCAACCTGGAAACGCAGGTACGGGACCAGCATCGCGACGAGCTGTCGCATCAGCGCGTCGAACGCCGCGGGCTCCTGGTACATGAACCGCTTGATGCGGTCGTAGTTCTTGCTGCCGCCCCCTTCAATCATGTAGGCCGCCAGGGTCCAAGGAGCCCCCGCGAAGCCGAGCAGCGGCAGGTGCCCGGGCAAGGCGCGCCGGACGAGCTGAAGGGCCTCCCCGAGCCAGGGCACGCCTTCCTCGGGCGCCACGAGGCGCAGCCGCCCGAGGTCCTCGACCCGCCGGATCGGGTTGGGCAGGTGTGGCCCCTTGTCGTCGAAGACGAGCTCCATCCCCATCGCTTCGAGGGGCGTCAGGATGTCGGAGAAGATGATGGCTGCGTCCACCCCGATGGGCCCAATGGGCTGCAGCGTGACCTCGGCCGCGAGGTCGGGCGTCTTGCACACCGTGAGAAAGCTGTGCCTGGCGCGCACGGCGCGAAACTCGGGCATGTACCTCCCGGCCTGCCGCATGATCCACACGGGGGGGCGGGCCACAGGCTCGCGCCTGAGCGCGCGGAGCAGAAGGGGCGCGTCGGTCGTCATGGGGCCATGCTACCACAGGGCCTGGCATCGAGCGCCCAGCCGTTGCTCAGCCACCGGGGGGCCTGCAGCATGGGCCCGGGGAGGCTGGGCATGCGCGAACGAACCCACCGGGTGGCCGTGCTACCAGGCGACGCGACAGGGCCCGAGCTCATGGCGCAAGCCGTGCGGGTGCTGAAGGCAGCCGGGGAGCGGTTTGGCTTCGCCGTGGACTGTCGGGAGGGGCTGATCGGGCAGGCCGCCATCCTGGCACGTGGCCGGGCGCTGCCCCCCGAGACGTTGCGGCTGTGCCGGGCGTCGGAGGCCGTCCTCGTCGGGCCGTTGGCCGGCGCGAAGCACGTCCCGACGCCCCCGAGTGCCCGCCCCCGGCAGGCGTTGATCACCCTCCGGGACATGCTCGGCACCTTCGCCACGGTGCGGCCGATCCGCAGCTTCGCTGGCCTTCGCGGCGTGGGGGCGCTCGACTGCGGCAGCCACCCGATCAACCTCGTCGTGGTGCATGACCACACCTCAGGGCTGTTTTATGGCCGGCCCCGCGGCATCGTCAGTCAGGGCGAGGAGGAGGTGGCGACGAACACCATGGTCTACACCACCGGGGAGATCGCCCGGGTGGCACACCTCGCCTGCCAGGTTGCCGCCACGCGGGCCCGCCGGGTGCTGCTCATCGATCAGGCCAAACAGCTCGACGTCGGGCGGCTCTGGGCCCGCACCTTCGAGGCCGTCGGGGCGGCGCACCCGGGGATCACCCTCGCCCGTCGGGACGCCGCCCACTTCTTCTTCGAGCTCGTGAACCGTCCGGAGGCCTACGACGTCTTGGTCACGGAGATGTCGCTCGGTCACCTCGTCTGTGCCGCCGCGACGGGCCTCACGGGGGCCTTCGCCCTGCACCCGGAGGCCTCAGTGGGTGGTGCCGTCAGCGTGTTTCAGCCCTCCCACGGCTCGGCGCCCCATCTTGTCGGCCAGCATCAGGCGGACCCGATCGGCATGATCCGCGCTGGGGCGCTGATGCTCGCCTGGGCCTTTCAGGAACAGGCGGCAGCTGAGGCAATCGAGCAGGCCGTGGCCGCCGTGCTGGCCGAGGGGCTGTGGCCCGCCGAGCTGGCGGGGGCGGGTGGGGGGCGGGCCGTGCGGGTGCTGGGGACCGAGGCGATGGGCGAGGCGGTGATCCAGCGCCTGCCTCCCGCTGTGACCACCGGCCACGACGAGGCGCCCGCCAGCGCTATGCTGAGAGAGCAAGGGGTGCCACCAGGAGGCCAGACACGTGACGCTTGATGCTCCCGATCCCCGGGTGGTTGGCCTGCCGGCCCACGGGACGCGGCGGCTGATCGTCGCCGGCCCGGGCTGGGCGCCAGCCTGCGCGGCGTTGCAGCCAGCCACGGTCTGCCCCCCGGAAGACGTGTCCCGCCACCCGCCGGCGGGCAGCGACACGGTGTCCCTGCTGGGGGTGCTTGCGGCGGTGCCGGACCCCACCGCCCTCCTCGATGCCGCGGTGGCCTTGCTGGCCCCAGGCGGGGTGCTGGTTCTCGCCGAGCACACGGTGGAACGGCCCGAAGACCTTCACGCCCAGCCCGGTTGCTGGCCCCCATTCCGCCGGTGGCAGCTCGGTTCGGTGCTGCAGGGGTACGGGCTGCGCGAGCTGGCGTTCGCGCCCATGACGCTGCCGGCCGGTGGGTCGGTCATGCGCGTGTGGGGGTGGCGCCCCTGAGCGTCTCAGCCCAGCCCGGCCAGCCGTTGCACCAGCGTGTCGAGGAGGTGGCGCGTGCGGTGCGCGATGGGGTCGCGGGCGGCCAACGCGTCGATCGCCCGGGTGATCGCCTCGTAGGGTCGGCGTCGCAGCTCCTGCCACTGGTGAAGCGCCTCGCGCAACGGGGGCGCCGTGAGGATCTGGTGCCAGGGGGAGCTCTCGCTGAACAGCATCCTGTGAACCACGGCCGCGACGCGCGCCCGCTCGGCGTGAGTCGGGAACCAGGCCGCCAGCAGCCGTGGCCAGTTGAGCTCCAGCGCTGGCAGCGGCTTGCTCCGCGCCGCGAGCCGCCCGACGAGCGCAGGGAACCGGGGGTCTTCGAGCACCTCCAGCACCAGCGCAGCGCCGGTCTGGGAGGCCAGGAAGTCCTCGACCTTGCCGAGGAAGGGCTTGCCGGGCACAAACCCCGGCGGCAAGGCATCCTGCAAGCCCTCGAGGCCACCTGCGAGCAGGCGCTCCTTCAGCTCTCGCCGCAACGCCCCGGCCCGCGGGTGGGCGACGACATCCACCAGCCCGAGGGCCAGCTCGGTCATGGCCTCGGGCTCGTCGGCCACCGCCATGCCCACCAGGCTGCCGAGACGATCGACCATGCCGCCGCTGGAGGCGGCCCGCATCAGCTCCTGGATGATCCAGGGGTTCTCCATGTCCACGCGGCGCAGCACCAGCTTGGCGAAGAAGGGCAGGGCAACGGGCAAGAACTTGAAGGACGGGTCCGCCCGGTACACCACCCCCTCCATCGAGGCGGCCGTGCGGGTCAGGAACAGGAACCGGTCGGGCAGCCGGAAGGGGTGCTCGCGCATCAGGGCGTAGAACTTGTCTGACACCTCCTGAAGGGTGTAGCGCCGGTCGGTGAAGCCCAGCTGGGCGGCCCAGACGTCCGTGAAGAT
>JAYKHL010000173.1:0-28049 GCA_035284865.1 Candidatus Sericytochromatia bacterium
GCTGCTGCACAACGACGACCACAACGCCATGCAGGACGTGGTCGAGGCCATCATCAAGGCCGTGCCGCAGACCTCGCGCGCGGACGCGCAGGCCATCATGCAGGAGGCCCACCACCGGGGCGTCGCCGTCGTGATCGCCGCCCCCCTGGAGCACGCGGAGATGTACCGCGACCGGCTGCGCAGCTTCGGCCTGGTCAGTTCCCTGGAGCGGGATCGCTGAGGCTGCCCGCGCCCGGTGAGTCGAGGCCTCAGGCCTCGACCCGTGCGGTCCGGTAAACCGGCGTCACCCAGTCGGCGAAGCGTGGGTGACGCCCCCGCACCGCCTGGTTGTAGATGTCCATGATCTGCCGGGTGATGGGGCCGATGGCCTCCTGGCCACCAACCAGGCGCCGATCGATCGAGGTCACGGGGGAGATCTGAGCCCCGGTGCCGCACAGGAACATCTCATCGGCGATGTAGAGTTCGGTCCGGTCCACCGAGCGCTCGTCCGTCTCGATCCCGAGTTCGTCGGCCGCGATCCGCATCACGGCGCTGCGCGTCACCCCCTCGAGGATGTTGTGCTGCACCCCTGGTGTGACGAGCCGCCCCTTGCGAACCAGAAAGAGGTTCATGGCGCTGCCCTCGGAGACGTGGCCATCCGGGTTGAGGAAGATGGCGTCGTCAAAGCCGCTGTGGTGGGCCTCCGTCTTGGCCAGCGCGGAGTTGATGTAGGCCCCGGTGATCTTGGCGCGGGCCGGGACGGCGTTGTCGTCAATCCGGCGCCAGCTCACCACGCCCACCTTGATGCCGGTGGTGTCGATGTAGTCACCCATCGGGGTGGCGAACATCGTGAAGCTCGTGGTCAGGTTGTGCAGCCGCACCCCGATGATCTCATCGCCCATGTAAAGCAGCGGCCGGATGTAGACGTCTTGCTTGAAGCCGTTGCGGCGGATGAGCTCGAGGGTAATCTCGCACAGCTCGTCGACCGTGTAAGGAAGATTCATGTACAGGATGCGAGCGGACTGGTGCAGCCGTTCGAAGTGCGGCCGCATCTTGAGGACATACAGCTCCTTCTCGTCCTCGTTCCAGTAGGCGCGAATCCCCTCAAAGCAACCCGTTCCATAGTTCAGTCCGTGGGTCATGACGCCCACCTTGGCCTCCTCGAAGGGAACAAAGTCGCCCTTGAAGAACACGACAGAAGGCTGGGTCATCAGGCGTTCCTTTCTATGGGGCAGCACACGCCGTGGTGCCGCCGATGGCGCGAGCGCCGAAGCGGTCGCGGCTTCCAGTATACCAGGAACCACCGGGCGGCTGGGGACGGTCAGGTGCCCTCGGGAAAGAGCCGGCCAGGGCCAGCGAGCCCGGGAGGGCCGAGCCCGAGGTGGGTGTACGCCTGAGGCGTGACGACCCTGCCCCTAGGCGTCCGCGCCAGGAAGCCGGCCTGCAGCAAGTAGGGCTCGTAGATGTCCTCGATGGTGGTCACGTCCTCACCCAGGGCGGCTGCCAGCGTCTCGATCCCGACGGGCCCCCCGTGGTGGTGCTTCACGATGAGGGTCAACAGCTGTCGGTCGACCGGGTCCAGGCCGGCCGGGTCCACGCCAAGGCGCTCCAGCGCGTCATGGGCTATCGCCTCCGTGACGGCCCCCGTGCCCCTGACCTGCGCGAAGTCCCGCACCCGTCGCAGCAGCCGGTTCGCCACGCGTGGGGTGCCACGCGCGCGCCGCGCGATCGCCTGCGCCCCCGCCGCAGGCAGCTCCAGCCGGAGGATCTCGGCAGCCCGGAGCAAGATGGTGACCAGCTCGTCCTCGCGATAGAACTGCAGCCGCTGGATGATCCCGAAGCGGTCCCGCAAGGGCGAGCTCAAGGCCCCTGCCCGGGTTGTGGCCCCCACGAGGGTGAAGCGGGGAAGCGGGAGCCGCCGGGTGCGGGCGGTCTGCCCCTTGCCGACCGTGATGTCGAGCGAGAAGTCCTCCATGGCCGGATACAGCAGCTCCTCTGCCAGACGGCTCAGGCGGTGAATCTCGTCGATGAACAACACCTCGCCCTGCTGCAACGTCGCCAGCAGGCCCGCGATGTCTCGCGGCCGCTCGAGGGCGGGGGCCGAGGTGATGCGGACCGGCACCTTCATCTCGGCTGCCACGATCTGCGCCATGGTGGTCTTGCCGAGCCCGGGGGGGCCGTACAGCAGCAGGTGGTCCAGCGGCTCGCCGCGCTGGCGGGCCGCGTCGATGGCAATCTGGAGGACCTCTTTGAGCTCGCTCTGGCCGGTGTACTCGGCCAGCCGACGCGGCCGCAGGGCCTGCCCCTCGCCCGCATCCTCGTGCTGGGCCTCCGAGGCGATCACGCGGGGTGCCACGCCCGCGTTTCCTGCCGGGCGGACCTCCAGGGGGACGGGGGGCGTCCTGTCCCGCTCCTTGCGGGCAGGCAGGGCGTCGTCAGAAGAGCTGATGATGGCCACAGGGTCACCCGGGGGGTCGCGCGGGAGGCTGCCTCCATCCTACCAGGGAACAAACGTTCCAGGTCAACGGCAGGCGTCACGTCCCAAGCCAGCCGGCCCGTCAGGCCAGCACCTGGGTCAGGGCCTCCAGCAGGGTCCTGCTCTTGATGGCCTTCTCCAGACACAACGTGTGACCCGGCACGAGCAGATCCTGCACGCGCGCAGCCGTCTCGGCCGTCACGAAGATGATGGGGATCGCCACCGTCTCCGGCTGCGCGCGCAGTCGCCGGGCAACCTCGTCTCCATCGAGCTGGGGCAGGTTGATGTCCATCACGATCGCGTCCAGCGGGTCCTGGTTGGCCAGCCGCCAGGCATCGACGCCGTTCCGCGCCACGAGGACCTCGTAGCCCTCCTCACGCAAGCGGCGCGCCAGGAACTCGACGGTGTCGGGGTTGTCTTCGACGAGCAGCACCCTGGGGTTTCTGGTCATGCTCCCCCCACGCTGGCGATGGCACGTTGAAAGCGGGACTGTTGGCGACCGGGAAACTACCCGGCAGCCAACAGCATGTCACGCCTACCGGGTTCAGGCAAGCTTGAAGGCAGCCTTGATGGCCTGCGAGGCGGCGGGCAGATCCTCCGGCCTGACCTGCCCCATCACGATCAGGCGAACGTCTCGCTCCGCGACCCCCGCCGCACCAGCCACCTCACGGACGCCGAGGCGCTGCCGGCCCATCACCCGGAACAGCTCCCGCACCCAGGCATCGTAGCGCTCATCGGGTGGGAAGATCTTGACCATGTCTTCGGACAGCTGCTGGGCAGGCGATTCGAACGTGGCATACCCCCTGGCCAGCAGCATCCGCGTGACCAGCAGGTTCATGAAGACGTGCTCGATGGCGCCCGGGTTGCGCTCGGCCCAGTCTTGCACGGGCGCCAGATACTCCGAGAAGGTCTCGGGCGCCAGCTCAGCCGCCGTTGCGATCTTCTCGATCACCTCGGGATTGCGGGGAAAGGGCACGTCGCCGCGCAAGATCTCGTACATGTAGGTCCGGCTGATCGCCACGCGCGACGAGAAATCCTGCCGGGTCAGGCCCAGCTGCTGGAGCTGCGCCCAGAGCTTCCGCGTGGAGTCCGGAAGCACCGCCACCAGCTGCTGGTACTCGACAAACATCATCGGGTCGATCTTCGCCACCTCAGCAAAGCGCTCCAGCGTCTCCCGGACGGCAGGAAACTTGACCTTGCTGTTGAAGATCCGGGACACGTACTCGTAGCTGAGTCCGGTCTCGTTCACAAAAGTACGCCGCGACACCCCTGCGGCCTCGAGGCTGCGCTTCAGGATGTCGATCGAGGGCGACCGGGGGCGGCCGGCGCCGGAGTCGCGCCGAACACCCGCGCGCGACAAAGAGCGAACACGCTCAGACATGGGGACCTGCCTTTCTGGGCGGGAGCCGCAACGCTGCGGTTCCCAGACGCACGGGCCCACCTGCACTTAGGCCTTGGTAGAACCAGCATACCACGCCAGCGCCCAGGACCCACACACCCACCGGAGAAACTTAACACCAGAACGACACCGACGAGGCGCTTCCCGCCAAGGCCTCGTCGACGTTTCCGGGTGTTCCGAGCCGTCGCTGCCAGGTCAAGACCGGGCGCCGCCCTCGGCAGCAGGCCCGGGGGCCGTCAGGGACGGCGCCCGGGCCTGCCCCGTTGCCCGCGGGAGCGCAGCCTCCAGGATCAGCGTCCCCGCGGGGCCAGGATGGCCCCTGCCTGCGCAGGCAGCCCGACCAGGGTGAGACGCCCCTGCTGCACCCGGGCCTCCCGGCCAGACAGCAGGTCCCGCAGGACCGTGCCATCCCTGAAGGTGCCTTGCACCTCGAACGAGACATCACGGGCCTGCGTGCCGCTGTTGAGGGCCACGATCAGCTGCTCGCCCTCGCTGGCGCGAAGGAAGACGAACTGCCGGAGGTGGTTGTGCCGCATCAACGTCCGCACCTCACCGCCGCGCAGGGCCGGGTGAGCCTTACGCAGCGCGATCATCGATCGCGTGAAGGAGAGCATCTCGTTCGACCGCCCCGCCTGCTGCCAGGGCATGCATCGCCGGTTGTCCGGATCCTTGCCGCCCTCCATCCCCAGCTCATCGCCGTAGTAGAGGACAGGCGCACCAGGCTGGGTCAGCAGGTAGAACAGCGCCTCTCGTGCCCGCGCCACGCTGCCGCCGGCCTCGGTGCGGAGCCGCGGGACGTCGTGGCTTCCCACAATGTTGAAGCTCGCCTCGGTCACTTCCTGCCCGTAGTGGCGGCGCAGCCCGGCCTGACGGGCATCGAGATCGTCCACGCTGATCTTCTGGTAAGCAAAGAAATCCAGGATGTTCTTGCGCCCCACATAGTTCATCACCGCATCGAACTGGTCACCCTGCAGCCACGCGGAGCCGTCCTCCCAGATCTCGCCCACGATGTACGCCTCGGGGTTGATCGCCCTCACCCGTCGGCGCCACTCGCGCCAGAAGTCGGCGTTGTCGATCTCGTTCGGGACGTCGAGGCGCCAGCCATCGATCCCCTGGCGGGTCCAATGCTCCGTCACCTTGAAGAGGTACTCCTGCACCTCCCGGTTCTTCGCCGCCGTCAGCTGCGGCAAGGTGCCAAAGCCCCACCAAGCGTTGTAGTTGGGCTTGGGGGAGTGGACCACCGGGTAGCCCCAGATCGTGTACCAGCTCCAGTACGGGCTCTTCGGGCCGTTCTTCTTGCAGTCCTCGAAGAACACGTGGTCGTCGCCCGTGTGGTTGAACACGCCATCGATGACCACCCGGATGCCGGCCGCGTGCAGGGCGTCGACCAGGGCCTTGAACTCGGCGTTGGTGCCGAAGGCGGGGTCGATCTGCATGTAGTCCGAGGTGTTGTACTTGTGGTTGGAGGAGGCCTTGAACAGCGGGTTGAAGTAAACGGCGTTGATGCCGAGCGACTTCAGGTAGGGCAGCCTGGCACGGACCCCTGCGAGGTCGCCGCCGAAGAAGTTCTCATATTCCGGCTTGCCCCCCCAGGGCAGCACGTTCTTGGGATCATTGGCCCGGTTGCCGTTCGCAAACCGCTCCGGAAAGATCTGGTAGAAGATGGCGTCCTTCACCCAGCGGGGCGTGAAGTTGGCCCGCTTGGACCTGGCGGCCTGGAGGCTCCCCGGCGCCTTCCCGCCAGGCCACGCCGTCAACGCCGTGCCGCACCCCGTGACGGTAAGGGCCGCAACCAGAGCGGCGGCGCCAAGCCGCCGAGAGATCGTCCTGTGCAAGTGCTTCATCCTCCCACGTCGCAGGGTGAAACCGGACCACTCCAGTCAATAAACCAACCTTATTATATTTTTAACCAAAATGCAACACGCCGCCAGGCCTGCAAGGCACGGGCGGCGGGGGAGGGTCCCTGGTCCCACCTTCGCCTTCATCCCCACTGACGCGGCCCTTGCCCGCTGGGAGAGAGGGTGGCCGCAGGCCGGCTGGGAGGCCGTCTCGAAACCAGGAGGCGCGTGGGGCTCAGAACCGGTCGGCGAAGAGCGGACCCTCGACGGCGTGCTGCCAGATCACCGCACGATCCGCAGCCACCTCGATCACCCGCTGGTTGCCGGTGTCCGCGATGAGGGTGCTGCCACCAGGTAGCCGGACGGCCGAGCTCGGCAGGAAACACGTGGCGCGCTGTCCGTCGCCGTAGTCCCACGCCAGGCGGTGGTCAGGGGTGATCTCGAGGACCCGGCTGTTGCCCGTGTCCGCCACCAGGGTGTTGCCATTCGGCAGCCGCATGGCGTGGGTGGGACGGTTGAGGGTCTGCGGATGACCATCGCCGAAGCCCCAGACGATCCGGCCGGCATCGTCCACCTCGAGCACCCGGTTGTGGCCGGTGTCTGCGACGAGGGTGGTCCGTGTGGCGTCCAGTCGCTCCACGCTCATGGGGCGAGAAAAGTCTGCCCGCAACGCCCGCTGAAGCTGCTGGGACGTCGACACCTCGAGCACGCGGTCATGATCGGTGTCTGCGATGAAGGTGTTGCCACTCGCCGCCCGGAATGCCCCCTGGGGGTTGCCCAGGCGCCCCAGCACGAGGGGCTTGTACGACCAGGCGACCGCGCCGCCCGGGGCGATCTCGTCGACCCCACCGGGCCCGGCGGCCAGGAGGTTCCCGGAGGGCAAGACGCGCACCTGATGGGCACCCTTGCGAGAGGTCCAGATCGGGCTTCCCGCGGCATCGACCTCGAGAATCGCCCGGGCCGTGGCGATCACGGTGTGCCCGAAGCGGGCCACATCCCGAGCCGGCGCGAGGCGGAAATCGAGCCGCATGGAGGCGCCCGGCTGCAAGGTCGCCACCGTGCGCTGGGCCTTGAACCCCGGGTAGCTGGCCGTGACAATCGGGTTGCCAACCGGCACGCCCTTGAGCACGAACGCGCCATCAACCCCGGCCCGAGCCGTCCCCTGCAGGCCGGCCACAGCCACCGTCGCACCGTGCAGGGGGCGCCCCGTCAGCCCATCCATCACGGCTCCCGCAAGGGTGCCCCGGGCGCCCTGCGCCGGCGCGAGGAGGATGCTGACGAGCACCGGAGCCTCTCCCTCGACGTCGAAGACATGCCGGGCCGCGAGGCCCTGGGCGCGGGCCACCGCCACGTAGCCCGCGGCCGGGGCCACCTTCGGAAGGTTGACCTGGCCCGCAGCGTCTGCCTTGACCTCCGGCCCGAGGGGCCGCCCCGAGGCATCGAGGACGCTGACCAGGGCCCCGGCCACCGGACGCGCCGAGGCATCTATCACGGTGACCGTGACGCCCGCGACGGCCTTCCTGGTCTCGCCCGAGGCTCCCCCGCCGGCGGCGGGCTCCGGCGTGGCGAACTCAAGCCGCGAGCCGCATCCGCCCGCCAGCGTGGTGGCGAGGACCAGCCAGCAGGCCATCAGGAGTCGGGGCGCGGGGGTCATCGAGCCAGGTGCTCCTCGGGGCTCAGGGGATGAAGTAGCTCATCGGCGCTGTCGCCTTCGCGATGGCCTTGGCGTTGTGCATGTTGTGCGTGTCCGTGCGCACGGCGCAGACCGTCCAGCCGAAGCGCTGGCCGGCCGTCAGCGGGAGCGCCCACTGGAACGGCTGGGTTCCCTCGAAGACGTCCATCTGCTGGCCGTACATCATCACGCTGGCATCCGTGTCCGCGCGGAAGCCGCGCCACATCGGGAGCGTCGGGATGGTCGCCCGCGCGGTCCTGAAGACCTCCACGTAGTACCCGTCAGCGCCCCGCGATGGCGTCCACTTGAGGTACGGCGTGAGGCCCACGGCCGCCGCGTTCGGGCCAGGCTCCCGCAGGGCAGGCAGCTCCAGGGGTGCGAGCGCTGCACAGTTGTCACGGCCCGCCGCCAGCACGTTGCCGGCCCGGTCCAGGGCCTCGACCGTGAAGACGTACTCCTGCCCCACGCTGAGGTTGCCAAGGCCCCCGAGGCCGCCCCCGATGATGGCCACAGGGGCCCACTGGGGCAGGTAGTAACAGAGCCTGCCCTTGTCACCCTCGGCCTGGCCCTCGCGCACCGGCAGCGAGTAGATCCGGTAGGCGCCAGCACCCTTCACGGGCGTCCAGGTCACGCGGGCGCGGATCAGCGTGGTCGTCATCATGTTGGTGGAGGGCGTCTGCATCACGATGTTCAGCATCTGGGCCGGCATGAACGTGTTGGTGGAGGCGAGGGCCCGCACCTGAAGGTTGCTCGGCTCGACGGGGGTGGCAGGCGCCCTGGGCACGGGCGGCAAGTTGACAGGCCCCTCGACGGGGTCCTGCTCGGCCATTTCGGGGGCCTGGATCTCCCGGTAGACCTCATTGACGACGGGGTTGCGCGTTGTGGCAGGCGGCGCGTTGCCCGCCACCGACGACGAGGCCCGCCCAAAGGTGGGCGTCGGACGGCCACAAGCTGCCACGGCCGCGGTGCACACCACGGCAAGCGCGACGCGGAGGAGCACGCCGTGGCGGCGGTCGTCTTGGCGCATTTCAGGGTTCCTCATCTTGGCTCAGGCCCTCGGCAGCCCGAGGTCGGGCTGCCGTCCCCCTTCTCTATCGCCCGGGTGACCCCAGATGTTGCGTCACAAAGGCCAAGAAAAAGTTAAGTTCTCCAGGAACCGGGGTTAATTAACGCATCAATGACGGATGCCCGAACCCGGCCGGCCGGCCCCATCTCTCGCAAAAAAAAGCCGCCCTTTGAAGGGCGGCTGGAGAGCGGGAAAAGGGATTCGAACCCTCGACCCCCACCTTGGCAAGGTGGTGTTCTACCACTGAACTATTCCCGCAGTTATCACGTTTGGCCGAGCTGGGCAGGCCGCCCGCGATGCAGAAAATGTATCACACCCCCCGCCTGGGTGTAAAGGCCCGATCCGGGCCCTCCCCATCCCAGGTCCTCGGGCCAGCTCCGTCAGCGCAGCCGCAGGCGGCTGGCAAGGGTCTCCAGCCGGGCCTGCAACTCGGCCGTGTCGACCCCGCGGTAGGCCTCCGGCAGCAGCCGGCGGCTCGAACACTCGAAGACCGCGAGCAGCTCCATGAAGGCGATCATGTCGCGATCGCGGTTGGGGATGTAGTCGTCCACGGCAGCCGCCAGATCCTCGCGCGTGATGACCTCGCGGCCGGCCAGGCCGGCGAAGCGATCCGCCAGCAGCAGCACGGCCTCGATCTCCGCCCCCGAGTAGCCCGCGAGGTCCGCCACGGCCTCAGCCGGCGTCAGGCCCTCCAGCACCAGCCCGTTCTTGCGCACCAGGGCCTGCGCGACGTCAGCCCTTGCCTCGGGCCCCTCGGGGAAAAAGAGGGGGATCTTCACATCGAACCGACCGGGGCGCTTGAGATCGAGATCGAGCTTGTCTGGCCGGTTCGTCATCACCAGCCACAGGATGCGGCCCCGGTTGCGCGTGTCCGCCATGAACGCCTTGAGCGTCGCGAAGATCCGGCTGCTCGTGCCAGAGTCTCCATCCTCGCCGCCAAGCGCGCGCTCCACCTCGTCGATCACCACCATCACGGACCCCATGGTCTGGATCATCATCAGGATCTTCTGGAGGTTGGCCTCGGTGGAGCCCACCCACTTGTCGCGGAAGTTGCGCAGCGCCAGACACGTGAGGCCGGACTCCCGGGCAAAGGCCGAGGCCAGGAAGCTCTTGCCCGTCCCCATCGGCCCGACGAGCATCACCCCCATCGGGACGTGCTTCCCGTGCCCGGCCCGGATGGCCTGCGCCGTGTGAAGGAGCACCTCCTTGGCACCCGCCATGCCCCCGACGGCCTCCAGGCCGTGGCTGCCGGCGATCAACTCGACGAGGCCCTGGCACTCCGTCTCGATGATCTCCTTGCGCTTGGCGGCCACGAGGGCGAAGTCGACCGCCACCCCGGACTGCCGCGCTTGCCGGAACAGGTGGTCGAGCTGGAGGAGGCGGAGGCCAGACGTGATCCGCGCGAGCGTGGCATCATCGAGCTCGCTTTCGAAGGCTTGGGCCGTGCGGCGATGGGCAATCAGGGCCTCCCGCTCCGGGGCGTCCGGGCGAGGCACCAGGATAGGAACGACCTGCGGGCTGGTCAGGATGCGGCGGTGGATCTCCGCCGCCGTCTCGGCCACGAGCACGACGAGGTTGTCCCCTGCCAGCAGCTGGGGCTCCTTCGCCCAGCGCAGCAGGGTCACCAGGCTGGCCTTGTCTTCCCGGCTCATGAACGCCAGCTCGGCAGCGGGCGCCACCACCTCGGCGTAGTCGATGACCAGCGCCGCCCGCTGGCCGGGCGCCAGCAGGTAGGCCTCGAGCAGGGGCAGGATGCGCCCTGGCTCTGTGGGTAGCTCCCCCTCCCACGCCGCCCGCCCCTGCCCCATCAGCCGCGCGTTGAGGCCCCGCAAGAAGGCCAACCGCATCTCGGGCCGGGCGAAGGCGAGGCCCTCGGCCGGGTCGTAGAACATCACGACGTCCTTGCTCGCGAGCAGGCCCTCGGCCAGGAAGCGCCGCAAGGGCACAAAGGCTCCCGCATGCGGCACGAGGTCGTGCACGTTGCCGTGCAGCAGGAACTGGATGGCCTCACCAGCCAGGTACCGGCGACGCAGTTCCGCCGCCCAGGGCGGCAGGCGGTGAGAGGCGGAAGGCTCGGCCATGGTCGCGCTACAGGGTCTTCTCGGCGCCACCTTGCTGCTGGGCTGCCAGCTGGCGCTTGATGGCCTCGAGCTCGGCCCGGGCGGAGGCGGACCCCGTGGCTTCCTTGATCTGGCGCAGCCTGGCGCCCATGCCTGCTCCCTGGAGCTCCGCCGACACGTCGGCCTTGGCCTCCAGCTTGTGGATGCTCTCCCGGACGGCATCGAGGGCCCGGGTCTCGGCCTGCGTGCTGAGGCCGGAGAGCTGCTCCTGGATCTTGAGGCGGGCCCGGGCCTGCTCCCGCTTGGCAAGCATCCGATCGCGCTCGGCCTTCAGCTTCTCGATCTCGGCCTGAAAGGTCACCAGGCCAGCTTTGGCCTCGTCGGCCTGCCTCGAGACCTCGCCCAGCTCGCGCTCGACCTCGGCCAGCTCCTCCGTGAGGACGTTCTTGCGCTCGATCAGGACGAGCGCGCTCGCCTCATCCCCCTCCTGCACGGCCATCGGGATCTGCGCCCCAAGCTCGGCCAGGTCGCGCTGCTTGGCCTTCTGGTCGCGCTGCAGCTTGTTGCGGAGCGTCACAATGCTCGCCACGGCCCCGAGCAACTTCTGGTGCTGCGCCACGCGGTCATTGATGGCCTGCTGGTAGACGATCTCAGGGTTGTCTCGCTCCACGTCCTCCACCGCGGCGGAGAAGAACCCCCGAAGCATGTTGACCACCCGCGCAAGCAACCCCATGACAGATCCTCCTCCAGGGCCCCAACGCCGGGACGCGGCCCGACCGGCGACCCGTCCGCAACATACCCGGCCCCACCTGCTTTAATGAAGGTCCATCACCCCCGGACGAACGATCAGGAGAGCCTCCGCGTGGCAGAGTCGATCCAGCGTGGCACGCTGTACCTGGTGGGGACGCCCATCGGCCACCTGGGCGACCTCTCGCCGCGGGCCGTCGCGGTGCTGCGCGAGGTTGACCGCATCGCTGCCGAGGACACCCGACACACCCGTCGGCTGCTGGAGGCTCACGCCATCACGACGCCGGTGGTGAGCCACCATGCCCACAACGAGCGTGCCTCCAGCGCGGGGCTGGTGGCCTGCCTGGAGGCGGGCGAGGCGATCGCCCTGGTGACGGACGCCGGCATGCCCGGCATCTCGGACCCCGGGGAGGCCCTCGTCCGGGCCGCCTCGGCGGCGGGGATCCCGGTGGTCCCGATCCCCGGCCCGACGGCCTTCGTCGCAGCCCTCGTCGTCTCGGGGCTCCCCACCGAGCGCTTCACCTTCGAAGGGTTCCTGCCACGCGAACCCAAGCTGCGGCGAAGGCGGCTGCAAGCGCTCGCTCACGAGCCGCGCACGATGGTCTTCTACGAGGCGCCTCACCGGCTGTTGGAGGGCCTGGCGGACATGGCGGCCGCCTTCGGGGACGACCGGCCCGCCAGCGTCGCGCGCGAGCTCACCAAGCGCTTCGAGGAGGTGCGTCGCGGCTCCCTCGCCACGCTGCGTGCAGGCTACGCCGGGGAGGCCCCCCGCGGGGAGTTCGTCGTGGTGGTGGGAGGGGCCCCCGAGGCTGGGGACCGGCCGGACGAGGGTCGCTGGCGGGCCGAGCTCGCCGCGGCCCTCGCGGCAGGCGCCAGGCCGAGCGCCGCGGCGCGGGAGATCGCTGCCCGCGCCGGGGTCCCACGGTCCCGCGTGTACGAGGAGGCGATGCGCCTCAAGGCATCAGCGCCGGAAACCTGAGCCGCTCACCCGGCGCCAGCACGTGCAGCCGCAGGTCCCGGGCGCTGCCCGCAGGAGGGTTTGCCAGGCTCACCTGCCGCGTCTCGACGAGGAGCACGGGCGACTCCCCCCGGGCCGTGAGGAAGCCCCCCTCCAGCGACACGCCGTTGTCGGGAGACAGGCCCACCCCGAGGGCGCCATCCGCCATCAGGGCCTCGAGGGCCAGGCGTTCGACCGCCCCCGTGCTCCAGATGTTGGGCTGCAAGGCCAAGCCGGGTGCCACGCGCACGCCCGCGGCCAGCTCGGCGTTGGCCCCCGTCACGGCCTCCCCCACCAGGCCCGCGGCCGCCCCCACGGACACGAACTGCAGGTGTCCCGCCTGCTGCCGCAACAGCTGAGCGGGCTCTCCTGCCAGCTTGGCGGCCAGCGAGCCCCTGCCGTCCTCGAGCAACACGACGCCCCCGGCGATGGCCAGGTACTGAGCAAACAGCGGGGTCCGCACCTGCTCCGCGGCGATCAGCCGGACCGTGGTGCGGCCGTTCGCGGCGATGGCGGCCTGCCACTGCTGGGCCACACCTTGGGCATCGTCCCCGACCAGCACCACCACCTCATCGGGCATGCGCCGGAACACCCCGGCGCTGGGCGCGAAGGGGCCCGCGGCCTGGGCGAACCACGCCGCGGGCGGCACCGCCGCACCGCCCTGCATCCAGAGGGAGCCCGAGGACAGGGCCTCCTTTGCCCGCTCCGCCAGCATCGGCCGACGCTCGGCGGGGTCTCGCCGCCAGCGAAGCCCCTCCCCCGCTGCCAGCAGGTGCATCTCCACGTTGCGCAGGGACAGGGGGCCGCCAGCACGCTCCCCCGGGGTCGCCCCGGCCAGGTCCAGGACGGTCACCCGACCAGCCCCCAGGACCCTCACCCCGTCGGGCCGGACCACCGCAGCGGTGCCCTCGTCGACGCCAAGCCCCACCCCGCGTGGCTGCCCCGCGGCCGCCACCAGCAGCCGGCCCAGGCGTCCCTCCCGCCCGAAGTGCGTGTCGACCACGAAGCCCGGCACCACGCCGAGCCCCGCTCGCGTCTCCACGCTGCCAGGTCCGTCACCGCGCAGCACGGCCTGGGCGCTGACCCCCGTCGTGATGTAGCTGGGCCCCCACACCATGGCCCCCGCGCTCGTCCCAGCCAGGACGACGCCGCGCTGCCAGGCCGCCAGCAGCGCGCCGTGCGCCGGCGTGCCCGCCAGGGCCTGGGCCAACCGGATCTGGTTGCC
Source organism: Candidatus Sericytochromatia bacterium (assembly GCA_035284865.1). GTDB lineage: Bacteria > Cyanobacteriota > Sericytochromatia > S15B-MN24 > JAQBPE01 > JAYKHL01. The sequence goes on from JAYKHL010000173.1 coordinate 13,460, forward strand.
CCCCGTGAAGTAGATGAGGTCCGCCCGCCCGATCTGCTGCAGAACGGCCTCATCGTAGGCCTGCTCCCGCGTGAGCAGCGGCACGACGGTGGTGCCGACGACCCCGAGCATCTCCTGGAAGAAGCGGCGGTAGCTCAGGCCGCTCTGGGCCGGACGCTCCGAGGCCGTGTTGATGATCGCGACCTGGCTGGCGCGGCCCCGCGCCAGCTCGAGCACGTCGGCGAGCAACTCGACGTTCTCGGAGCCTCCGCCCACCACCACCAGCGTGCCCTGGGTGGGCTCGCCGGCCACCGCGGCCGCGGCCGGCAGCATGATCCCGAGCGCGAGCAGCCACGTGCGCAGGGCCCGACGGAGGCGCCGGGGGACAGGCAGGCGTCTGCGGGGTGCGACCGGGCAGGACGATGGACTCACCGGGGCTCCAGCTTCCACTCCCACGTGTTCCAGAGGTTGCCCCGGAGGGTGGGGTTCGGACGGAAGCCACGCAGCCGAGGGCTGGTGGCATCGAGGGCCACCCAATATAGCAGGGGAATCACGGGCAGATCGAGCCTGAGCCGAGCAGCCAGCGCCTGGTAGAGGCCCGCCCGCGCGGCCGGCTCCAGCGTCGTCAGGCCTCGCGCAAGCAGCGCATCGACCTGGGGTTGTCGGTACCGCGCGCGGTTCTGGCCCTGCGGCGGCACCTGGTCGGAGCGCCATCGGAAGCTGGTGTCCGGGTCGGGCCGGGAGACGGAGGCAATCAGGGCGAGGTCGAAGGCGCCCGCCGCCAGCTTGCCCCCCGGCGCCCCGAGCACCACGGCTGGGGGCCAGCGCTCGATCGTGAGGTCGATCCCCACGTCCCGCCACTGACGCCGCCAGAGCTGGGCCGCCAGGTTCCGCGCCGGGCGATCGCTGGTCGTAACCAACGTCAGGGCCAACGGCACCCCGTCCCGCTGGCGCCGTCCGTCTGCCCCCAGCCGCCAGCCCGCCTCGTCCAGCAGGCGCCCCGCGGCAGCCCGATCGGGCGGGTAGGCGTTGACGCTGCGGGGGTCGAAGGCCCAGTGGCCGGGCGTGAGCTCGCTCCAGGCGGGCTGCAGCACGCCCCCGTACGCCCGGGCGTTGAGTTGCTGCCGGTCGATCAGGTGGGCAATGGCGCGGCGCACCCGAACGTCACGCCACACGGGTCGCTCCAGGTTGAACACCAGGTGCTCCCAGGTGCCCGTGGGCGTCAACCAGACCCGCCCAGGGGCCTCGCGCTGCAGCGCGTCATAGGCCGTCGGTGGGGCACCCTGCAGCAGGTCCACCTCGCCCAGGCGCCAGAGCTGGTAGGCAGTGGCCTCGTTCGGCACGAACCTCAGGTCCAGGCGGGGGATGGCGGGGCGGCCGCGGAAGTAGGCCTCGTGCGCCGCCGCCAGGATGCGATCGCCGGAGCGCCAGGCCGTCAGCCTGTAGGGACCGGTGCCAACGGGTGCCTGGTGCCAGCCAGCCCGGGCCGGCTCCCGCACCGCTGCGAGCACGTGGGCTGGCAACACGTATGGGAACAGCTCCGCGTAGGGGGCGTACGGCCGCTTGAAGTCGAGCACCACGGTGTGAGGGTCGGGCACCTCCACGGCCCGGATCGCCTCGAAGCCGGCCCGAGAGACGGCCGGGAAGGCCGGGTCCATCACCAGCCGCCACGTGGCCCGGACGTCTTCCCCCGTGAAGGGCCGACCGTCGTGCCACCGCACCCCTTTCCTGAGGCGGTAGCGCACGCGCATCCGGCCATCCCGGAGCGTCACGTCGCCGTTGGCCAGGGTGGGCACCCGCTCGGCCAGATCCGGCTGCCAGCGGCCTTGCGCGTCCGGGATGACGAGGCCGCTGAAGAACAGGCTCGAGACCGTGCTGACGGCTGCCATCGGGGACATGTAGGGGTTGAGCAGCTCGGGCTCCTGGGGCAGCACCACCACGCACGTGCCGCGCGAGGCTGGCCCAGCCTCCGGCGTGGAGGACGACTGCTCGCTCGACGGCCAGCACCCCACCAGCGTGGACGCCAGGACCAGGGCCAGCACGCTCCGAAGGGCCGGTCCCATCACGCGTCGTCGCCCTCCGGCACCCGCTCGTCATCCGGCGGCGCCAGGCCTCCCAGGACGGCCTCGTCAGGCTCAGGGTCGTGCGGCACAGCCGCAAGCGCCCCTTCCACGTCGTCGCGCAGCTGGCCGAGGTTGAGGTCCAGCTGGTCGAGGATGTACAGCGCGCCGCCGACGTCGAGCTCGAGCAACCCGATCAGCAGGTGCCCTGTACCGACCTGCCCCAGCCCCTGCTTCCGCGCCACGCTCCAGGCGCTCTCGCAGACCTCCTCACACCACCTGGACCGCGTCAGCCGGCCCGCCACGGTCCCGCTGCCGCGGCCGATGGCCCGCGCGGCCACCGCCTCGACGCGCAGCGGGTCCACGCCGTGGGCCTCCAGCACCTTCGCGGCGAGGCCCGAGCGCACGTACACCAGGCCCGCGAGCAGCTGCTCGGTGCCGACCAGGGTGTGCCCGAAGAACCGCGCGGCAGCGTGGGCGTAGCTGAGCACGGACTGCCCGGCCGGCGTGAGCAGCCGCGGCGTGAAGTGGCGCGGCAGCACCACCCCCTCCGCCGGCGCGCCCGCCTCGGCCTCCTCGCGCACCACGCCCGCCAACCGCGCGGCCTCCCCCCGCAACCCGGCCGGCGAGAGCCCCAGCTCGGTCAGCACCGCCAGCCCCGCGGTGTCGGGCTCATCCAGCAGCGCGAGGAACAGATCCTGGCTCTCCACCAGACGCGGTCGAGCGGCCGCAGCACGGGCCAGCACCCGGATGGTCCCCGGCGCGAAGACAAGGTCCTCCTGGCGCGCGAGGCTGTACCCCCTCCCCGAGCACTGCTCCACGGCCAGCCGCAGCCGCCTGGCCGCCACGCCGTGGCGCTGCAGGACCCGCAGGCACAACCCCCGTTGCTCATGGGCGAGCCCGAGCAGCAGGTGGTCCACGTCCACGTGGTTGAACTCCAGCCGCAAGGCCTCTTCCCGGGCGGCGTTCAGCGCCTGGATCGCCCCTGCGGAGAACTTCTCAAGCACCCGGTGCCTCCCTGTGGCGGCGCCCCGATGGGCCCGTCAAGCCGCGCCGCCCTGGGTGGCGGGCAACCCCACGTAGACCGTCGTACCCTGGCCTTCCGTCGATTCCACGTGAACCTCCCCCCGGTGGGCGTCGACGGCCTGCTTCACGATCGTCAACCCGAGCCCCGACCCCCCTTGCAGGCGAGACCGGTTGCGCGTGACGCGAAAGAAGCGGTCGAAGATGTGCGGCAGGTCCTTCGCTGGGATCCCGATGCCCGTGTCCTCGACCGCCAGTCGCACCATGTCGCCCTCGCGCCAGACCCTGACCACGACGCGCCCACCGGCCGGCGTGAACTTCACGGCGTTGGCGACCAGGTTCACCAGCACCTGCCGCAGCCGGGTCCGATCCGCCTCCAGGCGCGTGGGGCCATCTGCCACCACGGCCAGCTCGACGTCTCGCCGCTGGGCCTGAGGCCTCACGGTCTCGAGGGCCTCGGCCACCAGCGCCTCGAGCTCGAAGGCCGAGCACCGAAGGGTCTCGCGGCCCGCCTCGAGCGCTGCCACGTCGAGCAGGGCGTTGACCAGGTCGTGCATCCGGTCGATTTCCCGCAGGGCGTCCTCGAGAAAGACATCCCGCACCTCGGGGTCGTCCTTGGCACCCTCGACGAGGTTCTCGAGCAGCAGCTTGACGGAGGTGACGGGCGTGCGCAGCTCGTGGGAGGCGTTGGCGATGAAGTCCCCGCGAAGGCGATCCTGCTCGACCTCCCGGGTGATGTCCTGGTAAGTGACGAGGAACCCCTCGAGCCCCCCCCCGGGGGCGTACAGGGGGGCGCTGTAGCGACGCAGAAACTGCGTCGGACGCTCGAGCTGGACAATGTCCGTGCGCGGGCGGTCGGGGTGCCTCCGCATCTCCTCTTCGATGACGGCCAGCTGGTCCGGCACGAAGCACCGGCCATTGAAGGCCTGCCGGAAGCCGTCGGCGGCCCCCGGCGCCTCGCCCGTCGCGGGGTCCGCGGCTCCGCTCGCCATCACCCGCAGCGCGGCGTTGGTGAGGACGGGAGAGAGATCCACCCGCAGGATCAGCACGGCCTCGCTGAGGCTGTCGAGCACCGCCGGCAAGGCGGGCCCCGCGGCCACGGCTCCGCGCCCCTCCTGAACCTGACCCTGCAGCACGCTCACCATCCGACGCCAGGCCTCTCCGTCGACGCCGGGCAGGCGCGTGAGGGGCACCATCTCACCCATCGTCAGGCGGTACAGCGCCTCGGCCACCTGGTCCAGGGGGTGCAGCAGCAACCCGATCACCACGGCTGACGCCAGCCAGCAGGTGACGGCGACGCACAACATCGCCACGGGCTCGGTCCAGTCCCACTGGATGGCGAGCAGCCAGAACAACGCCCCGGCCAACCCCGTGAGGAGCAGCTGGAAGGACATCAGCCGGAGGTACAGGGGGCGGAGCATCAGGCTTCAGCCGCGGCCAGAGGCCGTCAAAGGGAGGTTCAAGGTGGCTCAGGTGACCTCTGCGGGCCGGGTCCGCCGCTCGAAGCGGTACCCGACGCCGCGCACGGTCTGGATGCGCATCGGGTGGTTCGGATCCTTCTCGATCTTCTCCCGCAGCCAGTGGATGTGAACGTCCACCGTGCGTCCCTCGCCCGTGAAGTCGTAGCCCCAGACCTGCTCGATGAGGTACTCCCGGCTGAGCACCTTGTTGGCGTTCAGCGCGAGCAGCTTGAGCAACTCGTACTCCTTCAACGTGAGGTTCAGCACCCGCCCCCCCAGCGTGACCTCGTGCCGCGTCAGGTCGATGACCAGGTCACCGACCTCGATCTTGTCAGGCTGCGCCTGCTTCTGCTCGCCGTAGCGGGTCACGAGCCGGAGCAACGCCTTCACGCGCGCCAGCAGCTCTCGCAAGCTGAAGGGCTTGGTGACGTACTCGTCCGCTCCGATCTCGAGCCCGACGACTTTGTCGATCTCCTCCCCCTTGGCCGTCAGCATGATCACGGGGATGGGCATCTCCTGGCGCAGCTGCCGGCACACCTCGTAACCGTCGAGCAACGGCAGCATGACGTCGAGCACGACGAGGTTGGGCTTCTCCCGGCGCGCGACCTCGAGGGCCTGCTGGCCATCCGCCGCCGTGACCACGACGTATCCCTCCTTCTCGAGGCTGTACTGGATGCTCTTGACGATCGACGGCTCGTCGTCGACGACCAGGATTTTCGCTGCGGCCATGGACCTTGGGCTCCTCGCGGTCGGGCCCCGGGCTGCCCGGGTGCGGCAGGGGAAGCGGTTTTCAAACCGGGGGCAGATGGGCAGTGGATCAAAACCTTGAAAAACGTAGCGGGAGTATACCCCCGCGCCCCGTGCGCCTAGCGGACGTTCACGAAGTTTAACCGGTATTTGGCCTTGCCTGTCCGCTAAAACGGCACCACGCCTTCATCTCAGGCGGTATGGTGCGAGGAGTTCAACGTCCCCCCCGTGGAGCCTCGCCTTGTCCCCTTGCCTGCTGCCAGGCCGGCTGGCCGCTGCGGCGGTCTTGCCCGCCCTCATCCTCGCCCCACGCGCCGGGCTGGCTGCCAACCACCCGGAGCGGCGGTGGCACGTTCAGGAGAGCCGCCACTTCCGGGTGCACTGCTACCCGGAGGTGGCCGGGACGGCCCAGCGGGTGCTGGAGGCCGCGGAGGAGGCCTACCCCAGGCTCCTCCGGGTGTTCGGGGCGCAACCCGGCCCCCCCATCCCGATCATCCTGGACCAGGACGCGCTCTTCAACGGGGAAGCCGAGCCACTCAAGGACAGGATCACGCTCGACCCGGCGCTGGCCACCTCCTCCGTGGTGGGCACCCGCCGCTTCGTGGCGCACGAGCTGGCTCACGTGATGACGTTCCGGGCCCTGCAAGGCGAGCACGTGCTGACGCGCCTGAACCACCTCGGGGGGCTGCCGACCTGGCTGCTCGAGGGCGTGGCGCAGCTGGCGGCGGAGCCCTGGACGCCCTCCCTGGACCGGATGCTCCGGCTGTCCTGCCTCGAGAACCAGCTGCTGACGCCGGGCGAGCGGGCCCACTTCCGCCAGCTCGGGGTGCACGCGGGGGCCGCCGGCTACAACGAGGGCTTCGCGCTGTGCCGGGCGCTCTTCGGCGACCCGGACCAGGGCCGGCTTGCCACGTTGTTCAGGCACCTCCGGACGGGGCAGCGCACCTTCGCCCAGGCGGTGCAGCTGACGTGCGGGGCCCCCCTCGAGGTGCTGGAGGCCCGCTGGAGGACGCAGCTGCGGGCCCACTACGCCAGCCAGACCCGGGGGCTGGACGCCCAACCACCGGGCGCACGGCGGCTGGCCGCCTCCGCCGGAGGCGAGGTGCACCTGCGCCCTCGCCTTTCGCCGGACGGCCACCGCCTCGCGTTCCTCACCAGCCGCCGGCAGGACAGCTTTCTGTACCTGCGCGGGCGGGTGCAAGGGCTCCTGACCCTGGCCGTGGCGGCCGCCGATGGCTCGAACGTGCAGCTGATGCCCGCCGGGCAGGGAGGCGTGACGCTGTTCGACTGGTCACCCGACAGCCAGGAGCTGGCGTACACGCGACTGGGACGTGACGCCGACGGCAACCCGACGTTCGACCTCCATGCCCTCGCGCTCGCGACCGGGGCCTCCACGCGCCTCACGACGGGTGCCTACGTGGTGGGCCTCGCCTGGCGACCGGGCACCAGCCAGCTGGCGCTGGTCACGCAGCGAGATGGCGTGAACCAGCTGGTGCTGCTGGACCGGACCAGCCGGGCCCTGCGGCATGTGCGCACGCTGCCTGCGGGTTGGCAGTGGCGCGATCTGGCCTTCTCGCCGGATGGCCGCCGGCTCGTGGCGGTGGCGTTCCAGCCCGGTAACGGCGGCCAGCTGATCTGCCTGGACTGGGAGCAAGGACGCCAGAGCGCGCTGACCCCGCCCCCCACCCACGGCGGCGACAGCGCCCCGTGGTGGACCCCCGATGGCCGCCGGGTGGTGTTCACCAGCGACCGCGATGGCATGGCGAACCTGCACGAGCTCGACGTCGCCACAGGCCGCCAGCGACGCCTGACGCGCACCTGGCGGGGCGCAGAGACCCCCAACGTGTCCGGGGACGGCCGGAGGCTGCTCTTCACCACCTACCGGGCGCGCGGCGCCGAGCTGCTGGAGCTGCCGCTCGTCGCCCCGCCAGCCGAGGCTCACACCGCACCGCTCCAGCTGGCCCGGCCCCTTGGCTTGCGGCCAGACTGGCCCGAGGCCGACCGGCTGGCCGCCGGGCCGCCCGTCGCGATGGCCCTCAGCGGCCAGCGGGTCCTGCCCACGGGCCCGGGCGGTGGACGTGCCGGGGCTCCGGGGCCCACGGCTGGCAGCCCCGCACCTGGCTGGGCACAGGCCCGCCCCTATCGCTCAGAGCTGACGCAAGACCTGCTGCTACCCCAGTTCACCGCCGATGAGCGGGGCCAGCAGGTCGGTGTCGCCGCGACCTTCAGCGACGTCTTGCGCCAGCAGGAGCTCGGCCTCGACGTGCGCTGGGGGGTGCTGAGCCAGCGTTTCGCTTACTCGGCCGCGTATGTGAACCGCATGGCGCGCGCCACCTGGCAAGGCAGGGTGTTCGACGCCCCCCAGCTCGGGCTCTCGCCCGACGTCGGGGTGGAGGGCCGGACGCTGATCGAGAGCCTGTACCTGCAGCGCCTGCGAGGCGCCTCGGTGGGGCTGCAGCTGCCGCTGGGCGGGGGGCGCAGCCTGGTCGGCCAGGCCCAGGCGGCCCACCTGGGCACGCTCACGCCGCCGGTCAGCGCGCCACGGAACGCCCTGCGGGAGGGAGCGCTGAACACGCTGAGCGGCGTGCTCAGCGAGCGCCAGGTCCGGCCGACCCTCGACCAGGACCTCAACCCCTCCGACGGCTACAGGCTGGCCCTGGGATGGACCTGGTCCGGGCCGGCGCTGGGAAGCGACTTCGCCTTCCACCAGTGGCTCCTGCAAGGCGAGCGCTACTTCCCCATCGTGCCGGCCTGGCGTCACAACCTGACGTGGCGCTGGAGCATGGGCCTGATGGATGGCGCGCCGCCCCAGCCCTTCCTGCTGGGCGGTCCCAACAGCTCGAGCCTCATCTTTCCGCTCCGCGGCCACGCCGTGGGCGCGCTCAGCGGCCACCGCCTGGCCAGCACCGGGCTCGAGTACACGCTGCCGCTGGCAACCCACCTCGACCGCACCCTCGGGCCGCTGTACCTGGACCGCCTGTACCTGTCGACCTTCGTCGAGATGGGGACGGCCTGGGGGGGCTCCACGCCCCCGGCTCCCCTGGCGAGCGCCGGGCTCGAGCTTCGCCTGCGGGCCACGATCGGGGGCCGGCAGCTGATTTCTCCCCGGCTCGGGGTGGCCCATCGCCTCGGGGGCACGGGCGCCCCGGGGGTGTACCTGACGTTCTGAGTGCTGGGCAGAGCCCCTTTGCAGGCCTCGCCCGACGGCTGGCCAGGGCAACCGCCCGGGGCCCTCGGCGCGCCCCGACCCGCTCGCTCCCGCGCCATGCCCGGCCCCTGGAGGCGAGCCCGTCGCCATCCACTCGCGCTCACGACTTGATCGGCGCTCTAGAAGGGCAACACCTGGTTGCCGCTGCCAGCCGGGATCGACGCGGTGCGCTCCGGCATCCAGCCCCCTCCGACGTCGATGAAGAACTGGAGCGGACAGGCCTCAGGCACGGTGAGCGTGACCGTGCCGCCGGAGACCGTCCCCGAGGCGAAGATCGCGCCCTGATCCGGGAACATCGCCCGCGTGTCGAGGAGCGCAACACCGATCCTCTGAATCCCAGGATTGCCCACGGCGAACTTGTGCGGGGTGCGTTCGCCTTCGCAGCCAGCTGCCACGCTGGGGGTCACAGAGGGCGCAAGGGACGGCGCCAACGACGGCGTCACGGACGGCGCAACGGAGGGAGCTGAGGAGGCGGCGGCAGAGGGAGCGAGGCTGGCCGGGAGCGACGACGGGGCCACCGAAGCGCCTCCTCCGGCTGCCGGAGCCGTCGGTGGTGTCGGGCTGGGCCCCGCCGGGGTGGGGGCCGCGGGCGAGACCGGGGCCGCCGAGGGGGACACGGAGGGCAGCCCGCCCGGCACGGGCGAGGTGCGCAACGCCTCCAGGGAGCTCTTGATCTCGGCCAGGTCCTGGCGGACGTCCAGGAGGATGTCCCTCAGCTCCTCCACCAGCTCGACGATTCTCGCCATGCTGGCCTTGATCGCCAGCACGTCCGTGAAGTCCGGCAGGTTCTCAGCCGTCAGGCTCCGGGAGGTGGCCTCGGCCGCCGTCTTGAACTTGGCCGGGTTGAAGTTGCCAAGCGAGCCTGCCGGCAACCCATCCAGCACGTGGTAGGCCACAAGCGTGCTCGGCGGGTCAATGACGGTCGTGGCGCCATACTTACCCACCTGAACAATGGTGCGGAAGTTCGCCAGCTTGCCGGTGGCAGTTGGCACCTCCGCCACGATCACGAAGACCTCCTCGGCCGGCACCTGTTCCAGCGTGAAAGCTGCGCCCTGGTCGGTGCGACCCTCAGGCAAGCCTGGGATGGGGCTGCCGGACTGGTCGGCGAGGTAGATGCGGGCTCCCTCCACGCCGCTGGTGGGAAGCTGCTGCAGCCGCCGCCGGGGCCCAGCCAGCAGGGCCCCGGCCCCGGGCGCCGCGAGGCCCCCCGCGGGGTTCGCGACCAGCGCGCCGGCGTTGTTCGAAACCAGCCCGGCCGCGCGCTCCCCCACCAGCCGGGCCGAGGCGGCCAGGGCCAGCCCGGCCGGGATGCGAAGCTGCCCCACGACCTGCACCCTGCCAGCCACCTGCACCGGGGGCTGGGAGGCGGCCACTGCCGGGGCTGCCGGGGCCGCTGCCGGGGGGGTGGCCGGCGGCTGGCTGCAGGCCACCAGCAGCAAGACGGAACTCAGGGCTGGACCTGCAAGACGCATTGAAGTAGGGACCCTCTGGTGAGCAGGGACGAGGCCGGTGACCCGACCCATACCCCTCGCTCGGCCCCCTTGAAACATCAGGCGCACGGCCCCGCATCGAGGCGCCCCGCCGGGCCGCCCGGGTCTGCTAGGATAGAAGCCTGCAGAAGGAAGTCCGCCGTGCCGTCGATGTCGTACCCCGAGCTCATGCGCCTCAAGGCCGACCTTGGCCGGCCCCTCGTGATGGGGCACCGCGGGGCCATGGGGCACGCCCCGGAGAACACGATGGCGAGCTTCAGGCTCGCCCACGCGCTGGGAGTCGAGGCCATCGAGCTCGACGTCCACCTCACGGCCGATGGGGTGCTGGTCGTGCACCACGACGAGACCCTCGACCGCACCACCGATGGCACGGGGGAGCTGGCGGCGCTGACGCTGGCCCAGCTCCAGCAGCTCGACGCGGGCCGCTGGTTCGCCCCGGAGTTTGCGGGCGAGCGCATCCCCACGCTGGAGGAGGTCCTCGGCTGGGCCCGCGGCATCCAGCTGCCGGTGGTGATCGAGCTCAAGCGCAACCCGAACGTGCAGGCCGTCGTTGCCGCCGCGGTGGCGCTGGTGGACCGCCTCGGCGCAGCCGGGGAGGTCGCATTCATCTCGTTCGATCACGTCGTCACGCTCGGCCTCAAGCAAGCCCGCCCGGGCTGGTGCACGGGCGTGCTGTATGCGGGGCGCCCCGTGGACGCCATACACCTGGCCACCAGCGCGCAGGCAGATGGGCTGCTGCCCAACTTCGCCTTCGTCGAGCGCGATCTGGTGGAGGCGGCCCACGCCGCTGGCAAATGGGTGGGCTGCTGGGCCCCCAACACGGAGCGGGAGCTCACCTACGCGCTGCGGCAGGGCGTGGACATGATCGGCACCAACTTCCCCGACCGCCTGCAGGCGCTCGTGCGTCACCACCATGGCTGACCCTGTGGGGAAGCGTGGCCCGGCCCTCCGCCCCGGTGACCGGGTTCGGCTGGAGGTGGAGGCGCTGGTCGGGGGGGGGGAAGGCCTCGGCCGCACCGACGGGATGGCCGTCTTCGTGCCGCTGAGCGTGCCGGGTGATGTCGTCGAGGCGCGCGTCATCAGCACCAAGCCCGGCTATGCGCGGGCCCTCGTGGAGGCCGTCGTGCAGCCCAGCCCGGATCGGGTCCAGCCCCCCTGTCCGGTGTTCGGCCGTTGCGGCGGCTGCCAGTGGCAGGTGGTGGCAGCGGACGCGCAGCTGCGCTGGAAGACGGCCCTCGTGGCCGAGGCCCTCACCCGCCTCGGTGGGCTCGAGGCAGCCTCCGTGCTTCGCCCGTGCCTGCCATCGCCCGAGCCCTGGCACTACCGCAACAAGGTCCACTGGGCCGTGACCAGGGACGCTGAGGGCTGGCGGGTCGGGCTGTACGAACCCCGCTCCCACGCCATCGTCGAGGCAGAGGCCTGCGCCATCCAGCACCCGCTGCTGACGCGGGCCCAAGATGCCGTTCGGGCCTTGCTGACCGAATTCGACCCGCCGCCCTACGACGAGCAGCGTGGCACGGGCTTCCTGCGGTCGGCCTTCGCGAAGGTCGGGCACCGCACCGGGGAGGTCATGCTCGGCCTGGTGGCGCGCAAGCCCGAGCTGCGGCGGGAAAAGGAGTGGATCGCGGCGGCCCGTCGCCTGTTGCCGGAGCTCACCACCTTCGTCCTGAACGTGAACCCCGGCAGCGGCAACAAGCTGCTCGGCGCCGAGACGCGGACGCTCTTCGGGCCCGGCGCGATCGTGGAGTCCCTCGGCGCAGGGCTCCGCCTGACCATCTCCCCGCTGTCCTTCTTCCAGGTCAACGGGGCGGCCGTGGAGGTCCTGTACGAGGAGGTCGTGCGCGCCTGCGACCTGCCGGGCGAGCCTGCCGCCGAGGGCCCCCGCTGGGTCGACGCCTACGGCGGCACGGGCGCGATCGCCCTGTACCTGGCAGCCAGGGGCGCCGGCCACGTGACGGGCCTCGAGGTGGTGGGAGCAGCCACGGCAGACGCGCGTGCCAACGCCGCGGCCAACGGCCTGGCCGGGCGCACGACCTTCCACACGGGCCGCGTCGAGACCTTGCTCCCGGGCCTGATCGCCCGCGGCGAACGCCCGGACGGCGTCGTGCTGGACCCCCCACGCAAGGGGTGTGAGCCCGCCGTGCTCGAGGCGTTGCTGGCGGCCGCCCCGCGCCGGGTGGTGTACGTCTCTTGCAACCCGGCGACGCTGGCCCGCGACCTCCGCGTGCTGGTGGCCGGGGGCTACCGGCTCACCCACGTGCAGCCCGTCGATATGTTCCCGCAGACGTCTCACGTCGAGTGCGTGGCCCGGCTTGAGCGGGCGTGAGCCTGTCACGCCGCGGTGGGGCCCGTAACGCTGGTTCCGAGCATCCTCACAGGCGAGCCGCCGGGCGGCACCCTAACCCCGGCGGTGCCAGAGCGCCAGCCGGAGCCGGCGCAGCGGGCTCACCGGCCTGACCTCCAGCCGCACGGGCCCGAGCCGGCGCAGGTCTTCATCCGCCACCAACCGCATCAGGCGGGCCTCGACGGCGGCCGGGGTGTCGGCCGCGCCCTCGAACCGGTGACAGGACCACGAGACGTCGTTGACCCAGATCTGCCCGACGACCATGTGCACCTCGTTAAGTTTTGTAAAATCGCCAGGTAGAGGTATAGCACGCGGGATCGGCCTCCGCAAGGGCCGGGCCCTGGGGGCCGGGGGGCGCTCCCTCAGGCCTCCGGGCCAGGGGCCTCGGCCCCCTCGACCTCCTGCAGCAGCTGCCGGGGCAGGACGTAGTCGACGAAGACCGCCGCCAGCATGGGGTCGAAGGCGATCCCGGCCAGGCGGTTGATCTCGGCCTTGACCTCATCGGGCACCAGCGCGGGGCGGTAGGGCCGGTCCTGCAGCATGGCCTCCGCGCTGTCGGCCAGACGCAGGATGCGGGCGCCAAGGGGAATCTGCTCGCCCGCGAGGCCGTCGGGAAAGCCGAGGCCATCCCAACGCTCGTGTGACCAGCGGACCCAGCCCGCAACCTCCCGATCACCCGTGATCTCCAGCGCCCGGGCCGCGCCCCGAAGCGTGTGTCGCGCCACCTGCAGGAACTCCGCCTGCGTGAGCAGCTGGGGCTTGGCCACCAGGTCGGTCGCGACGTCGAGCATGCCGAGGTCGTGGAGGAGGGCGGCCTGATGGATGCGGCCCCGCTCCTCTCGCTCGACGCCGACGGCATGGGCCAAGGCCGAGGCCAGCCGCGCCACGCGCGCGGCATGCCCCGCGGGGTAGCGCTCGTGCGCATCGGTGCGCTCGATGAGGGCCGCCACGTCCTCGAGGTGGGGCGCGCGCGGTGGCGCCGCCTTGCGGCGAGGCCAGGTGGCCGGCGCGGCCGTCGGCCGGGGAGGCTCCCCACCGGGCCACAAGAAGTAAAGGGCCACCAGCAGGGCGGCCGCGAAAAAGAGGTACCCGAGCAGCTGGATCCAATCTGGCAAGCTGGACACGGGTACCTCTCAGAAGCCGAAGCGGCGGGCCGGGTTCAGGGCGCCGGCCCGCCGGTGGTCAGGGAGCCGAGGGCGAGGGCTCCGAGTCGCCGGCAGGGGCGCTGCCGGGCTCGGCGTGCTCGCCGCCAGCAGCGCCGGCGTCAGGCGCAGGGCTCACGACGGCTGCAGGAGCCGCAGAGGGACCAATCGCCCTGGGGGTGGGGTGCATGCTGAGCATGAAGGGAATGATCAGCAGCGCCACGATGTTCAAGATCTTGATCATCGGGTTGAGCGCGGGGCCCGCAGTGTCCTTGAACGGGTCACCCACGGTGTCACCCACGACAGCCGCCGCGTGCGCGGGGGTGCCCTTGGCGCCCTTGATCTCGATCAGCTTCTTGCCGTTGTCCCACGCCGCGCCGCCGGTGGTCATCAGCAGGGCGAGCATGAGGCCCGTGATGATGGAGCCAACGAGCAGGCCGCCCAGGGCGATGGGGCCGAGGGCCAGGCCGACGATGATGGGGATGGCGACGGCCAGCACGCCGGGGAGGAACATCTCCTTGATGGCCGCCTCCGTCACGATCGCCACGCAGCGGTCGTACTGGGGCTTGTTCTTGCCCTCGAGGATGCCAAGCTCCCGGAACTGGCGCCGCACCTCGGTGATGACGGACTGCGCAGCCTTCGACACGGCCCTCATGAAGATCGAGCCAAAGAAGAAGGGCAGCACGCCGCCGATGAAGAGGCCAGCGATGACCTGCGGATCGGCAAGCCCGAAGGTGATGTAGTCGGCAACACCGCCCGCCTTCTCGGCCATGACCTTGTGCAGGTCCTGGGTGTAGGAGGCGAACAGCACGAGCGCGGCCAGACCAGCGGAGCCGATCGCGTAGCCCTTGGTGACGGCCTTGGTGGTGTTGCCCACCGCATCGAGCGCGTCGGTGATCTGGCGGACCTCAGGAGGCAGTTCCGACATCTCGGCGATGCCGCCCGCGTTGTCCGTGATGGGGCCGAAAGAGTCGATGGCGACGACCATGCCGGCCGTCGAGAGCATCGCAACCGCTGCCACGGCAATGGCGTAGAGGCCGGCCTCGTAGTTGCCCGAAAAGCCGCCAGCCGCGAAGAACGAGCCGATGATGGCCGCCACGATGACGAGCACCGGGGCGAGCGTCGACTCCATCCCGA
>JAYKHL010000174.1:0-4634 GCA_035284865.1 Candidatus Sericytochromatia bacterium
CACGAGCCCTGCCTTCACCACCTATGTGACCTTCGCCGGGGCCGGGATCAAGCAGGTCAGCCAGCCATGAGTCGTCACCTTCCATCCCTGGCCCTGGCCGCCGCCCTGACGCTGGCGGCCTGCGCGGCCCCGAGGCTGCCTGTCGTGCCGGTTGGCCCCGTGGGCGGGGTGCCGACGGGGGAGGGCCTCGCCACGGTGACGATCCGCGTCGCGCCGGAGGCGCTGCGCAAGCCCGGGGCCTATCGGCTGCTCGGGCGCAGCGGCGCCGACGTCGCCCACCTGCGCGTGCGGGTCGTCGGCGTGGGCATGAACCCGGTCGAGCGGGTGGTGCCCTGGACCCCTGCCCTGGGGCCTGCGAGCCTGAGCGTGCAGGTGCCGGTGGGGAGCAACCGCGTCTTCCTGGTGTCGGGCCTGTCGTTCGCGATGCAGCCGCTCAGCACGCTGAAGGGGGTGGCGACGGTGACGGCCACCGGCGCCACCGTCACGGTGAACGCCGCCACCACGCCCGCCGCTGACGTCCTCGAGCGCCTCATCGTCGAGGCCCCCGCCGCCGCGCAGGCCGTCTCCCTGAGCGACCTCCAGGGCTTCGTGGACCTCGTCACCGCCCGAGATGGCGTGAGTGGCAGCGTGACGAACAGCCCCGCCGAGGTTGACACGGGGACGCTGGCGGACGAGGTGGCCTCGAGGGCGGGGGCGGTCCCGCCCGGCGCGACGGCCTCCTCGTACTGGAACCCGGCGTCACAGGACCTGGTGGTGGAGGTCCGGGACGCCTCCGGGACGTTGGTTTTCCAGGACGCGACGCTGGTGGTCGACGACCCGACCTCCTGGCCGACCCAGGTCGCCTCCGGGACGACGACGCTCCTTCCCGTCGGGTGGGGGCGCTGGACGCTCTCGGCGATGCACCCTGCCTACGGCGTGGCAAGCCAGGCCGTGACGGTGCCCCACGCCGGGGGCACGATCACGCTGCAGCTGGCTCCCGTGGCACCTGCCGATGCCCTGGTGGGGAGTGTCCAGGCGTTGCCCTTCAGCGAGCAGCTGCAGCTGGGGCTTGGCGTGGACGGGGGGCCGGCCTCGGGGCGCCTCACCGCGCAGGGCAGTCAGGCGCCCCGTCCGCTGGCCGTCGCCGGTGGCACGGCCTACGTGGGGGAGGGAGGGTGGCTGCGGGCCGTCGACACCACCACGGAGACGATCACGACGCTGGCGGGGGCCGTGGCGACGGGCACGGTGGACGGCACGGGCGCCGGGGCGCGCTTCGAGGCCATCCGGGGGCTGGCCTGTGACGCGACCCGCGTGTACGTCTCGGACGGGCACCGGATCCGGCAGGTGACCCGGGCCACGGGGCTGGTCTCGCCGCTGGCCGGGGCCCTCGACGCAGGGCAGGCCGGGGGGGCCAGGGCCTCTGCCCGGTTCTCCCGGCCCGCCGGCCTGGCCCTGAGCGCCGGGGGGGACGTGCTGTACGTGGCGGACGCCGGCAACGGCCGGGTCCGGCGCGTCGGGCTGGCGAGCGACACGGTGGACACCCTGTACGACTGGTCCAGCACCGGCCAGGAGCCCGTGGCGGTGGTGGCCAACGCCAGCGGCACCGTGTACGTCGCCATGCGGGGCAACGAGGTGTGGCGGGTGGTGCCTGGCGGCACGGCGGAGCGCCTGGCGGGGGTGGATGCCGAGTGGCCGGGGGATCTGCAAGACGACACGACCGGCGAGAGCGCGCGCTTCGCCTGGGCCGGCGACCTCGGCAAGCCCACCGACGCCGCTGCAGGCGCGGCCGTGGGGATCGCCCTCGGGCCCGACAACACCCTCTACGTCTCCGACCGTCACAACCACCGGGTCCGGCGCATCGGGAACCCCGACGCGCCGCCGGCCTCCGTGCTGGTCTCGACGCTGGCCGGCGGGCCCGCCGGCCTCGCGGAGGGTCCCCTGGCGAGGTTCCTGCTCCCCGAGGGGCTGGCGCTGGATGGCAACAGCCTGCTGGTGCTGGACCGCGGCAACGCCCGCCTGCGCCGGATCGACCTGGCGACGGGCCTGGTGCGTCGCGTGGCGGGGCGCGGCCCGGGGGGCTTCAGCCCCGGGCTGCTTCCCCGGGCCTCCTACCGCGCCCTCGGCGCCCTGGCGCTGGATCGTCCGGGCCGGCGCGCCTTCGTGCTGGAGCTCGAGGCCAACCGGGTGCTGAGCTACGGCCTGTTCTCCCAGGCGCTCGAGGTGGTGGCCGGCAGCGGCCACAGGGGCGCGGACGATGGAGCCGGGGAGGCCGCGTCCTTCCGGCTCAGCCAGCGGAGCCGGCTGATTTTCGATGAGGGCAACCGCCGCCTGTACCTGTCGGAACCCGGCACGGTGAAGGATCGCTGGCAGGTGCGGAAGGTGGATCTGGCCGTCAACCCACCGGCCGTCACGACCCTGGCCTCGAACCTCACGTCGCCCGGGCTGGCCCTCAGCCCGGCTGGCACCACCCTGTTCACGGCGGATGGGGCGCTGCGGGGCCTGGGGGCGACCCCCTCGCTCGCGGCGTACAGCCCGGCCACCACCCTGCGCGTGCTGGGAGCCACGGCCACCCACCTCTATGCGGCCACGGGCGCGGGCTCCGCGCCGGACGATCGGATCGTCAGGTATGCGTACACGGAAGAAACCCCTGTCTCCCTGGGGAGCGAGGAGCCCGTGATGGGCCTCGCGGGCTCTCCGGGGATCGCCAACGGTGACCAGAGCCAGGGCCAGGTCAACGCGCCCACGGCGGTTACCCTTGACCCCGGCGGGCGCTTCCTCTACCTGGAAGAGGACCACGATGGGCTGCGCCGCATCGACCTGGGGGGCGCGTCCTTTGCCATCGGCCCGGCGGGGCCCGTGGTGGGGCACGTCCACGGGCTGGCCTTCGACCGGGACGGCACGCTGCTCCTGAACGTGGGGGGCCAGACCCTCACCCGCGCCCGCTTCGGCAGCTAGCGCACCGATCAAGTCTGCGCCCGGCGGCTGGCTCGGGCTGACGCCCGGCGGGCGTCGACGCCTCGCGCTCAGTCTGCCTGCGTGTACACGCGCAGCACCGCGTGGCGGTAGCCCGTCGTCTCCGGTGTCTCTTCGTGGGGGAACTCGCTCCAGAGCCAGCCCTCCTGGTCCTGCTCGGCGAACTGCATCCGGAGCGTGCCGAAGCTGCCCGGGGTGTTGCTGAGGAGCAGGTTGACCAGGCCCCGCGACGTGATGGTGGCGGCGTAGGCCTGGCCGGGCTCCGTCGGGACGGGCGGGGCGAAGACCACGGGGGTGAACAGGCTGCCCAGGCCAAAGGCCCGGATCTGGGCGGCAGGCAGCACCACGGCCCGCAGGGGGGCGCCGATGGGGTCGCCCTCGGCGTTGGCGCGGTGGATGGCCACCGTGCAGTCGAGGGGGGGCACGCCCTCGGCCTGGCTCACGGAGAAGGCCACGCCCGTGATGCCGCCACCCCTGGCGAGCTTGAACGCCTGGGCGCACGTGACGGTGTAGGCCTGATCGCCCACCAGCTGGACGCCGAAGGGCGTGGTGCGCGGGGTGCCACCCGGGAAGCCGATCTCCTCCGCGAGCTGCCCGGGGACGGTGGGCCCACCCACCGCAGCGGCCTGCGAAGGGCCCAGGACGGCGGGGGAGGGCGCCTCGGAGCCCTGGGTCTCCGACGAAGGGGGCGCACCCTGGCTGGCCGGCGCGGCGGCGGGGATGGCGAGCGGATCGAGCACGAGCCGGCCCACGTCGAGCGCCTCAGGGCCTTCCTCGGCGGGTGCCTCGACGGTGCGGGGCTCTGACAGCGGTCGGTGGCCAGGCTGGTTGATGGTCATCTTGTAGCTGCCAGGCGGCACGCTGACGAACTCGAAGCGGCCCTGCTCGTCGGCGAGGGTCGAGGCGTTGATCGGCCCCGTGAGCGCCACCGCCGCCCCGGGGAGGGGCCCTCCGCCCCGTGCCACCACCAGACCCGTGAGCCGCGCCGGGCGCTCGCCCGGGCTCGCGGGCAGCAGGTCGAGGCTGAGGTCCGCGACCTTGCCCGCCCGGATCTCCACCTGGCGCGTGACGGGGGCGCGGCCCGGGAAGGCGGCCGTCACGTTGTAGGTGCCGGCCGCCATGTTGGTGAAGGTGAACGCCCCGTTGTCCTTCGCCTTCGCGACGATGGTGGTGCCGGCCACGAAGACGTCGGCGCCGAGCAGGCCCTCTCCCTTCCCCTCCAGCGTGAGCGTGCCCGTGAGGCTCCCCGTCTGGCGCAGCACGAGGCTGAGCAGGTCGGCCGTCTGCTCGGGGGCGGCGATCTCGACGCGGCTGCGCACCTTCAGCAGCCTGTCCTCGACGGTCTTCTCTGCCACGACGTGGTGCTCGCCCACGGGCACGCCCACCAGCTCGAAGCGGCCCGTGGCGTCCGTCCGGGTGCGGAGGTTGGGCAGGTTGTCGAGGTACACCTCGGCCTCTCCCATCGCGGCGCCGCCCTGGGCGAGGCCGTAGTCGATGCCATTGAAGGTCACGGTGCCCACCACCTTGCCGCCGCCCGCGGCGGGGGCGGCCGGCGCCACCGCGGCCGCCGAGGGCGCACTCGCCGAGGGCGCCGGGGCGCCGGGGCACCCCTGCAGAGCCACCGCCACAACGAGCAGGGCGGCGCCCCCGGCGAGCCGGCGCCGGTGTGAGGACACGGTGGG
>JAYKHL010000175.1:0-11643 GCA_035284865.1 Candidatus Sericytochromatia bacterium
GACGCCTTCCGGCAGTACCCCCGCACCTGGGTGCCGTCGCTGCGCACGTAGGGGTTCACCCAGCGCTCGCCCGGCGGGCAGCTCGGGGCGGGCGTGGCGCTGACGGCCTCGGGGGCCGGCGTGGCGGGCGGGCTGACCGCCGGGGCGGGCGTGGGGGAAGGCAGCGGCGAGGGCGTCGGCAGCCCGGTGCAGGCGCCCCACAGGCCGCGCCCCGCAGCGCGCGCCGCGGCCTGCGCCGTGCGGAAGCGCGCCTGGTGCACGTAGGCCCGGCTGTAGGTGTACTCGGTGGCGTGCCCCGTGGCGATCAGGGCCTCGTTGAACAGCGTGCCGTCCTGCAGCCAGACGTACACCAGGCGCCGGCCGTAGCGATCGAGGCGGTCCTGGGTGGCGTCGGACTCCAGCCAGACGCGCTGGCCGGCGAGCGTCGCCTTCGTGTAGGCGCTGGCCTCGGGCCCGTAGCACCCGACGGGCTGCGTGGGGTGGACGGTCTCGGGCGTGTCCACGCCGATGAGGCGCAGCGTGACGGCCCCGGCGTCCGTGGTGACGTGGACGGTGTCGCCATCGACGACCCGCGTGACGGGCCAGGGGCCGTCCGCCCCCGCGGGCGGGCTGAACGCGGGCAGGGGCGCGGCCGGCTCGGGCGACGGGTCCGCCGCGGGCGAGGCGGGCAGCGGCGTCGGCGAGGGGGGAGAGGCCGACGGCGCCAGCGAGAGGGGGGCCGACGGGCCCACGGCCGGGGAGGGCGCAGCCGAGAGCCCCGGGGAGGCCGGCAGGGCGGCCGAGGCAGCCGTGGTGGGCGCACCCGGCGTCGCCCCCGGGACGCCGGCCGTCGCCCCCACCGCGGGCACGGGGGACGCGCCGGCGGGCCCCACGGCCGTGGGCAGCGGGAGACAGGCCGCCAGCCAGGCGACGCTCACCACGCCGAGAAGCGCCCGCAGGCCGGTTGCCAGGTGCATGGCTCCACCTTAGCGCGAGCAAGGCCAGGGACGCAACGCCCGCGGGTACAAGACCAGCAACCAGCCAGGAGTCCCCCGATGCGCCTTCGCCCCCTCCTCGCCCTCGTCCTGGCCAGCACCCTGGCCCTGGCCACCGGCTGCGCCCGGACCTTCCGGCTGGCGCCGCGGCCGGGCCCGGGCCAGGAGGTCATCTGGCAGCAGGGCCGCCAGGCTGTCGTCACCGCCGACGGCTGGGTGGCGCTGTCCGTGCAGGGCGAGAAGGACGGCGACAACGTCCTCAAGCTGACGCTCACGGTGCGCAACCTGGCCCTGCCCCGCGTCGACGTGATTCCGACGGCCATCGGCGTGACGTGCTGGCGCGGCGGCAAGCCGAAGGCGCTGATGGTCTGGGATCCCGACGCCTACATGGGCCGCCTCGAGACCACCCAGGCCCTCACCACCGGGGCGCTCGCGGTGGCGAACGCGCTGGTGGCCTCGATGGGCAGCACGCGGACCGTCACCCGGACCACCCGGCCCGCCAGGCCCGGGGCCGCGGCGCGCACCGTCACGGAGACCGTCCACGACCCGGACGCCGCCGCCCGCCGGGCCGAGCGCCATGAGCGAGAGCTCAAGGCCACCCGGGAGGAGATGGCGGCGCGCAACGCCGTGCTGCGCAGCAAGCTCCTCCTGGCCCACACCCTGCGACCGGGCGAAGTCATCTCGGGGCAGGTCCTCGTCGAGTTCGAGGACGCAGACGGCTACCAGGTGCGCGTGCCGCTCGGGGGGCGCACGTACGTCGTTCACCTGATGCCCGCGCGGCCCTGACGCGCCCGCGCCGCCGGGCGAAGACTTGATTGGTGCTCTAGGCCAGGCCCTCGGCCCGAGCCACCTCGTCGGGCGGGCACAGCGCGACCGCGGCCCGCACCACCCGCAACGCCCGACGCGACAGCTCGCAGCCCGGGCCCTCGCTCCAGCGCAGCAGGGCCACGAGGCGGGCCACCTCCGGCGCGAGGCCCGCTGCCAGCAGCGCTTGCACCACCGGCGCGATCGCGGGCACGGCGTCCTCGAGGGCCGTTCCGGCGAGCCAGGCGCGCAGGGCCGCCGGGTCGCGCTCGGCCTCCAGGCGCGCCAGGGGGTGGTCCACCGGCCCCCCACCCAGCAAGGCGCGCTTTATCCGCGTGAAGAGGCCCGGGGCGGGCGGGGCCACGGGAGCGGGCGCCGCCGGGGCGGGCGGCCGCGAGGGCCGGGCGGGCGCGTCGCCGATGGCGAAGGGGGCGGAATCCACGTTCAGGGCGGCCATGCGCAGCATGACATCGGGCTTCATCTGGAGCGCGTCGCGGATGGGGGCCGCATCCAGCCGCATGTACGAGATGATGCCCGCGCTGCCGTAGCCGTGCGAGCCGGCCGCATGCATCTGCGAGACCTTGATCAGCTCCGGCAGCCCCACCGTCTTCTCGCCCTCGGCCCGCACGTGGACGGCCACCATGTTGGTGTAGCGCGTGACGAGCGCGTGCTCGACGGCCAGCGCCGTCGCGGCGAGTTCGTCGAGGGCCGGCAGGCGCAGGGCGGCGGCCAGCCGGGCGGGCGTGGCGCCCCGCGCGCCGGCCTCGCCGTCGGGGGCCGCCAGCGGGGCGACGAGGCGCTCGCCCTCGCCGTACGTCAGCGTGAGCGCGCCGGTGGGGGGTGCCGCGAAGCCCGCCACGAGGTGCAGCGTCTCCCCGCCGAAGATCACGCGCGGGCGAGGCGCCTCCCAGAGGGGCGTGGCCGGCCACACGACGGCGCCGAGCGACGTGGGGGCCTGCCGCATGCGGCGGAACATCCGCACGATGGCCTCCGCGACGTCCTCGTTGGGCGTGACGAGCTCGCAGGCCCCGCCCGTGGCCTCGGCCTGCTGGCGCAGCCGCACCTCGTTGGGGGCGCTGCCGAGGCCCACGGCGAAGATCCGGTGGCCCGTGCGCTGGGCGAGCTGGTTCACGCGCGGGTCGCCCCACACCTCGCCGTCCGTCACGAGCAGCACGTCGGTGCCCCCCTCCGGCGCGGCCAGCGCAAGGGTGGCCTCCAGCGCCCGGTCCAGCTCCGTGCCGCCCATGTCGGCGTCGATGCGGGCGATCAGCCCCTGGACGCGGGCCCGCGCCTCCCGATCGGCCACCAGCGGCTGCTCGACCAGGTGCCGGATGTCGCTGCCGAAGCAGCTCAGCGTGAAGGCCATGCCGTCCTCGAGCTCTTCGACCACCTGCGCGAGCGCCTCGCGGGCCGAGCGGATGCTGTCGCCCCCCATCGAGCCCGAGCAGTCCACGAGCAGCTTGACCGGGCGGCGGTTGGGCGCGGGGGCCGGCAGCGGCGGGCACACGCTGGCGATGGCCACCCAGGTCTCGCCGTCAGGCACCACCAGCGAGGTGGCGAGCGCGCCGAGGCCCTCGGCCGTGAAGACCACGTCGCGGTCGAGGAAGGCGTCCTGCAGCGTGAAGGTGACGCCGCCCGGGCCGTCCTCGCGGCGCATGGCGTGGGTGGGGCAGCTCAGGGTGGCGCTGGCCGGCAGGCCCTTCACGTCGAGGCGCAGCGAGAGGGGGTAGCTGGCAGTCACGCTGGTCTCGACACCCGCATGCGCCGGCAGCCCTCCTTCGGCATGGGCGTCCCCGTAGCGGGGCGCGATCGTGGTGGGGATGGCCAGGCGCACCACCCCTTGCTCGAAGCGCAGCAGCTGGGCCGTGCGCACCTCGATGACGGCCTCCTCCCCCGGCTTGAGGTTGCCGAGGTTCAGCGTGTAGAGGCCCTCGGCGCTGCGCTCCAGCATGGCGGGCGCGTCGCCGGCGTCGATGGCGGCCTCGTAACGCGCCTCGGCCTGCCGCTTCGGCAGCACCTGGCCCGCGAGCCGCTGGCCCCCGAGCTCCACGTGCAGGTCGAGCAGCCAGGCCCCCCAGGCGACGGGGAAGGTGTAGGTCACCTCCGCCACCTGCTGCGTCGGGTTGACGTAGCGCTGGCGCAGCGTGAGCGCGAAGAGCAGGCCCTCGAGCTCGCCGTGCGCCTCGACGGCGCGCAGGGTCATCGTGACGCCGCTGGCGGCGGTCAGGGTGGGGGTCGCGGTGCTCACTCGGTGGCTCCTTCCCGACGCACGTGCGTCAGCAGCTGGGTCAGGCCCTCGGACAGGGCGCGGAGTTGGGCGGGCGTCAGCCCCGCCCGGGCAGGGTCGAGGACGAGCTCGATGCCGGTGTCCACGAGGATGTGGCTGCGGACGGTGACCTCCCCCGGCCGTGGGGCCGCCGCCGGCACCTCGGGCGCCTCGCCTGCCAGCAGCCCGCGGATGCGGTCGAGCGACAGCCCGGCCGCCGCCCACTTCTTGATGGTGAGCAGCTGCTCGAGGTGCCGGGTGCCGTACCGCGCCGCCCGCGTCTCGCCGGCCGGGCGGTCCACGAGGCCGAGCTGGATGTAGTAGCGGACCGTCCGCCTGGGCAGGTCCGCCAGCAGGCAAAGCGCATCGAGGGTGTGGGTGGGCTCTGAGGGGGGCATGGGTTATTTATAACACTATCGCTGTTAAAGTAAAGTGTATAAAATGGCGCTGGCACGCGGCCGCATCTGCTGGGGGCGGTAAGGCGGCGGCCGGGGTATGAAGAGGACGTGTCCTTCCTCGCGACGCCCCTCCCCCCACGCCGGCTGCGGCTCGGCCTGGCGGCCCTTCTGCTCGTCCTCGCGGCGTGCCAGGGCTCGCCGGGTGCTGCGCCAGCCACCGGCGGGAAGGCACGCCGGCCGGCGCCGCCGGCCGGTCCCACGGTCGCCGCCACGGCCACGCCGGCCCCGCCGGAGCCCGGGGCGCCAGGGTCGCCCCTCCCCGACGCCAGCCCGACGCCAGGGCCGACGCCCAGCGCCACGCCGAGCCTCCAGGCGCTGCCCTCGCTGCCGCCTCCGCAGGTCACGCTGGCGCAGCGGCTCGGTGAGCGCCTGCTTGCGGTCGCCCAGGTGGGGTTCGCCCAGGCCCGCACCAGCCTGGTCTCCGACCGCAGCCTGCTCGACACCGGCGCCAAGCGCGTGGGGCTGATCGGCAACAACGCGGGGAGCCTCATCACCGACCGCGGGGGGGGGATCCTGGGGAACAACGCGGGTGGGCTGATCGGGAACAACAGCGGCGGGCTGATCGGGAACAACAGCGGCGGGTTGATTGGCAACAACAGCGGTGGGCTCGTCGGGGAGCGGCCGGCCGGCTTCCGCCTGCTGCAGTTCGCCGAGGCGGCGGCAGGCGTCTCGCTGACGCCGCTCGCGGGCGAGACGGGGGTGTCGGACCGCTGGTGGGTCGATGGCCGTCGGAACCTGCTGTTCACCTACGACGGCTTCAACGCGGGCAAGGGCTGGCGGCTCGTGCAGTTCCGCAGCGGCGACCTCCCGAGCCGCGAGGAGATCTACAAGCCCACGACCTTCTGGTCCAGCCGGGTGCCAAGATCGAAGGAGAAGGTCAACACGGACTTCGCGCCCGATGGCACGATTGCGCGCCGCCTGGCCCATGCCTCGGAGCAGACGGACAGCGGGGCGGTGGTGCACGTCGAGGTCATGGCGGCGCCGAGCAGCTTCGTGCGCGAGCCGAGCACCGGCGTCGCCGTGGTGTTCAAGCGGTTCACGGTGGACCCGACGAAGAAGACGGGCGCCTTCGAGTACCTCTACGAGCACCTCGGCGCCACGGAGACGGGCACGCTGCTCGGCGTGGAGGCCCTCGACGACGACAAGTTCGTGCTGAACTACGCCGATCCGCTCGGCACCTACGACGGCGAGTCGGTGCTGAAGGACCGGACCGGGGCGACGGTCTACCTCAAGCGCCAGCGCACGGCCAACGGCCGCCGGGTGCGCACCTACGACCTGCAAGACGGCCTTGAGGCCGAGCTCACGCTCTCTGAGACCGAGGAAGACACCTGGCGGGGTGAGGCGCGCGAGGCGGGCCAGCGGGTGGCGGCGTTGCAGCTGGTGACCCGCCCGAACGGCTCGATGCTGTTCACCCTCACCTTCCCCGAGGCGCCGGACGAGCCGCTCGAGTTCGGCTACGGCATCCAGGACGAGCCCCCGACCACGACACCCGCCTACGTGGAGCCCCCGCCGCTGGCGGAGGTCACGACGCTGGCCGGGCAGCCCACCCCGGGCTTCGTCGACGGCTCGGGCGCCCTCTCTCGCTTCCACGGCCTGTTCGCCATCGCCGCCTCGCAGCGCGACCCGCGGCTGTTCTACCTGACGGACGTGCAGAACCACCGCATCCGCACGCTGCGGCTCGGCGCTGACGGCCGCGTCACGGTCGGCACGCTGGTGGGCACGGACGAGGCAGCCTACGTCGCGGGCTCGCTCGCCGAGACCCGCCTGAAGTATCCGGCCGGCCTGGTGACGGCGGCCGGACCCGACGGGGGTGAGACCCTCTACCTGACGGAGCTGGGGGGCGTGGTCCGGCGCATCGTCCTCGCGGCCGATGGCACGGGTGAAAGCGAGTTTCTCGCAGGCACGGCGGAGCTCGGTGGCCAGGATGGCCCGGGGGTCGAGGCCACCTTCGACCACCCCTTTGGCATCGCCCACGACCCGGTGGCGAACCGGCTCTACGTGGTGGAGCGCGACCCCCACCGGCTGCGCGCCATCGACCTGTCCCGGCCCGACCTGACCGTCACCACGCTGGCGGGCGGCACCCAGGGCTTCGCCGACGGCCCGGCGGCCACGGCCCGCTTCGATGGGCCCACGGCCCTCTGGCTCGACCCGGATGGCTGGCTGTACGTGGCCGACACCGACAACCGGCGGCTGCGCCGGCTCGCGCCGCGCGAGGCCAGTCCCGTCGTCGAGACCGTGGTGGGCGACGGGGCGGAGGGCCGCGGCTACTTCGACGGCCCGGCCCTCACGGCCGGCATGAACCCGCCGAGCGCCCTGATGCACCACCCCGCCGGCCACTGGCTGACGGGCGCCATGGACGTGCGGGTCTACACGCCCGCCAGTGGCACGCTGCGAACGCTCGCCGGCGGGTTCGAGGACGGCTACGAGGACGGCGACCTCGACGCCGCCAAGTTCAGCTCGGTGAACGGCTTCGCCCTGGCGCCGGATGGCTCGCTGCTGGTGGCTGATGAGAACCGCGTGCGCCGCATCGCACCCGCGCCCGGGCAGGGTCCGCTGCTGCGCTGAGGGCGAGGGCGCCAGGGTGTGGCCGGTGGTCGTGGGCCAGGGCCCCTGACGGCTCAGGCCCCCCCCCGGCCACCAGCGCCTCCAGCTGCCCCCGGGGCAGCCCGGGTCGCCTTCCGCCGCCAGGATGCCGCAGCCAGGCCCCGGCCGGGGTCAAACGCGGGTATGAGAAGGGCGTGGCCCGCCTGATCCCCGATGCCCGTGCCTCCCTGCCCCGTCGCCCGGGGCGGTGGCTGCTGGCCCTGGTGCTGGCCCTGGCGGCCTGCCAGGGCACGCCCGGCACGACGCCGGGCCCCACGCGCGGGAAGCCGACGCGCGCCCAGACAACCCCGGACCCGGCCACCCCGCCCCCCGCCACGACGGCCCCCCCCGCCACGCCGGGCGTCGGGCCCTCGGCCGCCCTCCCCCTGACCGGGCCCTCGGCCCTTCCGAGCCTCCAGCCCCTGCCCTCGCTGCCGCCCCCCCAGGTCAGCCTGGCCCGGCGGCTCGGTGAGCGCCTGCTCGCGATCGCGCAGGTGGGCTTCGCGCAGGCCCGCACCAGCCTCACGAGCGACAGGACGCTCCTGAACACCACCGTCCGTCGCGTCGGGCTCATCGGCAACCACGCGGCGGGGCTTATCGGGAACAACAGCGGCGGGCTGATCGGCAACCACGCCGGCGGCCTGGTGTCGGACCGGGCGGGCGGCCTTGTGGGCGACCGCCCGGCGGGCTACAGGCTGCTGCAGGTCCCTGCCAAGGCGGCTGAGGTGTCCCTCACCCCCCTGGCGGGCGAGTCGCTCATCGCGGACCGCCGGTGGCTCCACGGCAGGCGGATGGTGATGTTCAGCCAGGCAGGCTTCAACGCCGCCAAGGGCTGGCGCAAGGTGTTCTTCCAGGGCGGCGACCTGCCCGTCCGGG
Organism: Candidatus Sericytochromatia bacterium; assembly: GCA_035284865.1. GTDB lineage: Bacteria > Cyanobacteriota > Sericytochromatia > S15B-MN24 > JAQBPE01 > JAYKHL01. Next base: position 7,962 of record JAYKHL010000175.1, read on the forward strand.
AGGAGCGCTTCCAGCCGACGGCGTTCTGGCCGAACGGCCGCTGGAGGACCATGGAGAAGCTCAACACCGATTTCTCCCGCGACGGCGCGATCACCAAGCGCCTGCCCTACCTCGCGGAGCAGAGCGACGCGGAGCTGACGCTCAAGACGAGCCTGCTGCCGGCCCCCAGCAGCCTCGTGCGCGAGCCCAGCACCGGCATCGCCGTGGTGTTCCGGCGCTTCGACGTCGACCGCGTGGCGAAGACGGGGAGCTTCGAGTACTACTACGAGCACCTCGAGGCCACCGAGACGGGCACGCTGGTGGACGTGGTGGGGCCTGCCAGCGGCGCCATCACGATCAACTACGAGGACCCGCTCGGCACCTACGACGGCGAGGCGACGCTGCGGGACCGCACGGGGGCCCTCGTCTACACGAAGCGGCAGCGCACGGAGGGCGCCCGCAAGCTCCGCACCTACACCATGCCGGACGGGCTGTCGGCCGAGCTCGAGCGGGCCAGCGGCAGCCTGTGGCGCGGCCAGGCGCTCGAGGAGGGCAAGGCCGTGGCCGACCTGACGCTCGCGACCCGCCCGAACGGGTCGATGGTGTTCACGCTCACCTTCCCCGAGGCCCCCGAGGCGCCCCTCGAGCTGGGCTATGGCATCCTCGACGAGCCGGCCGACGCGGCGCCGGCCTTCGTCAAGGCCCCGGTGCTGCCCACCGTCGCCACGCTGGCGGGAGCCTCCGAGCCCGGCTTCGCCGACGGCCCGGGCGCGCAGGCCCGCTTCAACGAGCCGTTCAGCCTCGTGGCATCGCGGCGGGACCCACGGCTGTTCTACGTCGCGGACGTGCAGAACCACCGCATCCGCACGCTGCGCCTGGCCTCCGACGGGCGGGTGACGGTCGGCACCCTGGTGGGGACGGGGGAGCCGGGCTTTGTGGAGGGCTCCCTCACCGACACCCGCCTGCGGTATCCGCTGGGCCTGACGACGGCCAGCGGGCCCGAGGGTGGCGAGACGCTGTACCTCTCCGAGGGCGAGGGCGTCGTCCGGCGCATCACGTTGCAGGCCGACGGCTCCGGCGTGAGCCAGTTCCTGGCGGGCACGGCCAGGTTCGGGGGGACGGACGGCCCGGGCGTGGAGGCGTCCTTCAACTACCCCTTCGGCCTGGCCCACGACCCCGTGGCGAACAAGCTCTACGTGGTGGAGCGCGACGGGCACCGGGTGCGCGCCGTGGACCTCACGCGGCCGGACCACCCCGTCACCACCCTGGCTGGCGGCACCCAAGGCTTTGCGGATGGCCCGGCCGCCTCCGCCCGGTTCGACCAGCCCATGGCGATCGCGCTGGACGCCGAGGGCCTGCTCTACGTCGCCGATGCCGACAACCGGCGCCTGCGCCGCCTGGACCCGCGGGCGGCGAGCCCCACCGTCGAGACGGTGGCCGGGACCGGTGACACCGCACAGGCCTTCCTCGACGGCCCGGCCCTCACGGGGGGCATGAACCCGCCGATGACGCTGGCCTTCCTGCCGGGCGGGCAGCTGCTCTTCGGCCGCACCGTGGTCCGGGCCTACGACCCGGCCGCAGCCACGCTGCAGACGCTGGCTGGCAACCTGGAGGCGGGCCCCGACGACGGCGACGTCGAGCAGGCTCGCTTCAAGGACATCCACGGCCTGGCGGCGGGCCCCGACGGGCTCGTGCTGGTGCTCGACGACAACCGCGTGCGCGTCGTGCGCCCGGCACCGGCCGGCCCCTGACGGACCCCGCCAAGCGGCGCCCCGGCCCACCCGCCGGGAGGGGTTCCGGCGGGTACAAGCGAGGGGGTCCACGCCGCCCCTCCCCTCGCTGCCCCCGGACGCCGACCGGGGTGCCGTCGCGGCCGCCTGGCTAACGGCCCTCGCACGGCTGCTCGCTGACCTGGCGGCCCGGCTCGGCCTCACGCCCACCCCGGTGCGCCGGGCGGCCCACGCCGCCTGGTTCGGGCAGGCCCGTCGGCCAGAGCACCGATCATGTCTTCGCCCGGTGGCTGGCTCGTTCTGACGCCCAGGGACGTCGTCACGCCTCGGTCACGTGCCTCCCGGCACGCTCCCTCGTCGTTCCTGGCCCCTGGACGCGGGCCCGTCGCCATCCACTCGCGCTCATGACTTGAACGGTGCTCTGGATCTGCCCTGGGCGATCTGAGCGCCCGCCGCGCCGGGGTGCGCCTGGCAACCTGAACCCGGGCCGCTTTCAGCCCTGCGCGACCACTAATTAATCGTTTCTTAAGCATTTGCTGGGCTTCGCGTAACTTCGCTGGAACTGCGCCCGGAGACAACCCCCTCGTGAGCCGCAGCCGGCGGTCCGGCAGGCGGCCCGTGCGTGAGAGAGAAGGAGCCCCCCGATGTCCATCCAGAGCCGCACTGCGAAGATTGCCCGCCTGGCCTTCCACAAGCAGCAGGCCCACGCGGAGAAGGCCCTGCTGCGTCGCACGGCGGCCGCCGGCGCTGAGCTTGGCCTCATCAAGGAGGCCTTTGGCCTGGATGGCCTGGCGGCCTCCGTGGCAGGCTCCGTCAAGACGCTCGCCCGGCTCGAGCAGGCCTCGGCCGTGCGCCGCAAGGCGATCGCCAAGGTCTCCGCCCAGCTGACGCCCGCCGAGCGGGCGCTGGCCGACACGATGGCGAAGCGCCCCGGCAAGACCTCCTGGATGAAGGCGCTGGCTGGCATGAAGGATGACCTCGTCGCGCCGCCCACCAAGGAGACGCGCTCGGCGATCGGCAAGCTGTTCCGCGACGACCTCACGAAGGGGCGCACCGCCGCCTTCGACCCGGCGACGGAGACCGCCCAGGCGATGAAGACCATGCAGGGCTACACCCTGCTGACCAAGGTCTGGGCGACGCTGGAGAACGCCCCCGAGCTGCTCGCGAACTTCCAGAAGACGCGCAAGTTCAAGTACGCAGACGTGGTGTGGGTCTCGAAGAAGACCGGCATCGAGGTGGACCGCGTCAACGCCATCATGGAGCGGCTCGCCAAGGTGGCGCCTGAGCGGCCGTATCCGCTCGAGACGACGGTGTTCCAGCGCAAGATTCCCAACGCCTTCTCCGCGGGCGGCGGCCAGTTCGGCATCCATGACGAGATGTTCCGCCTGGCGAAGACGGACGACGAGCTGGCCTACCTGATGGGCCACGAGCTGGCCCACGACGTCCACCGCGACGTGGGCGCCCACCGCGTGATCCAGGCCCGCATGGCCGCCTGGGAGAAGCAAGCTAAGGCGGCGGGCGTGCCCAAGGAGGCCCGGGCGAAGGTCAAGGCCCTGTTCGATGAGCAGCAGGCCAACATCCGGCGCACCATGGAGTCCCAGGCCGATGCCGACGGCCTGCGCTACGCGGCCCGGGCGGGCTACGACCCGAAGGTCGGCGCCGAGTTCATGGGCAAGGTCGACCCGAAGCCGATGGCCGACCAGGTCTACCTGAAGGGGGGGTACCCCCCGACCCGCAAGCGCATCCAGGCGATGAAGGACCTGATCGAGCAGGGGCGGCTGTAAAGCGCTGCGCCCCCACCCCACCCCCACCCCACCCCCACCCGGGGCCCCTCCAGGGAGAGGGGCCCCAGGCGTGGGTGGCCGTTGCCCGGCTGGCCTTTCCTTCGCCGGGAGCCCGACGGAGCGCCGGCGGCGGTTTGGGCTGGCACGGGAGCGGCTGCAGCTGGTGGGGGGGGGAGGCCCGGCGGGGCG
>JAYKHL010000176.1:0-29982 GCA_035284865.1 Candidatus Sericytochromatia bacterium
GGGCTCCGTTCATCGAGTTTGCCCTGCCCCACTACCGGGCCCAGCTGGCGGCAGGGGAAAGCAGCCTCAGGTTCGGCGACGAGTTGCTGTACCGCATCCCGGCCGTGGAGCCCATTCAGGGCTGACCGGGGGCGTCGCCGACGTCACGTTTCAGGGTCAGCAGGTCCTCGGCAGCCCGGCGCCTCCGCCTGCCCGCCCGGGGGGGGGGGGCCGCCGCGTTGACCCGCCGCCAGGCCCACCCGGCCAGCCCGGGCACCCGGGTGTAGGTGCCGGCGTAAGCCGCCCAGGCCCCCTGTCCCGCGAGCACCACACCGCCGCCAATCACCAGCAAGAAGCCCACGCCCACGGTCAGGTTCAGCGCCAGGCCGATCCCCGGCAGGGCCCCCAGCAGGGCCGAGAGGCCGCTGCCGAGGACCAGCAGCAGCGCCGCCCCGGCCTGCAGGCCAAGTGCCATGAAGGCGTGGAAGGCCAGCAGCCGGATCTCCCGCCGACGGGGTGAGAGCAGGACGAAGGGGGCCACCCCCGGCAGGTAGGTCGCCGCAGCCAGGAGTCGCACGGCCTCCGTCCGGGGGCGCCGGTCGCGTCCATCGTCATCAAGCACCGTGGCACCTCTGCATCCTCGCGCCTCGCGCACGCTCAGTGTAGCCCGGGCCAGCCCCACCCCGCACGCCAGCCGTCCATCCCGAAGCGAGCACAGACTTAAAACAAACTTAAAGCTCCCATAATGCCGCCAGCGCAAGCCCCCAGCGACCTGTCGCGATAAGCACAGAAGCCAGGCCAGGCACCTGGACGGGCGCCCGCGGGCACCCGAGCGCCAGGCCTCACAAGGAGACTCGCCCATGTCGACCGTCATCGGCTACATCTGGCTGCCCCCCGAGCAGGGCGACGATCCACCCGCCGTGCAGGCGGACACGGAGGCCATGCAAGCTTACTGCCGCGCCAACAGCATGAGCCTGCAGGGCGTGCGCGTGGACAGGGGCTCGCCGGGGCCTGCCCTCGAGCGGGCCGTGCTCGCGGAGGTCCTGAAGTGCGAGGGCGTGACGCTCATCGTGCCCACGCTGTCGGCGCTCGGGCGGCGCTTTCACGACGTGGCGACCGTGCTGTCAGAGATCAACTTCCGGGGCTCCCAGCTCGTGGCCGTGGCCGAGGACATTGACACGGCCCGCCCCGAGGGCCAGCAGCTGCTGAAGGTCTTCCTGTCGATCCCGCAAGTGGCCCGCTTCATGCGGTCGGCGCCAGCCGAGCCACCGAAGGTGTATGTCCGCAGCCGCGAGGTGCTTCACAACGGCGGCACCTGTCCGTACGGGTACACGCTGGACGAGGCCTCGAACCAGTTCCGGGTCCTCCCGCTCGAGGCGAACGTCGTGCGACGCATCTTCCGCGAACGCATCGCCGGGCGAAGCCTCCGGCAGATCGCCAACGACCTCACCCGTGACGGCATCGCCACCAAGCGCGGGGGACGCTGGCAAGCAAACACGGTCAAGACCATCCTGGAGAACATCTTCTACACGGGCGCCTACCAGTGCCAGAACCGCATCTACGAGAACGACCACGAGGCCATCATCGGGGAGGAGTTGTTCAGACAGGTCAGCTCCAGCCCCGAGGTGGTCCAGATCCTGGCTTGACGGTTCAGGCTGTCTCAGGGCCCGACCAGCCAGCTCCAACCCGACCCCAGCCCCGCTGATGCGGGGCTTTTTTTTGCCGGCTCCGGGGGCGGAGGGGGCCTCATCAGGGGTTGACTCCTTCCAGTTCTTTGCGTATTCTACTTTTATAATCATTCTAAAGTGAGGGGCTCCGGGCACCTCACCAACCCAAGGAGACCACGCAAGATGAACCAGACCCCCATCAACTCCGAGGTGCTCCCCTTCAAGGCCAAGGCCTTCCACAACGGCACCTTCGTCGACGTCAGCGAGGCGACGCTCAAGGGCAAGTGGTCCGTCGTGTTCTTCTATCCGGCGGACTTCACCTTCATCTGCCCCACCGAGCTGGGTGATCTGGCCGACAACTACGCCGAGTTCCAGAAGCTGGGCGCCGAGATCTACGCGGTCTCCACCGACACCCACTTCACCCACAAGGCCTGGCACGACACCTCGCCGACCATCCAGAAGATCGCCTTCCCGATGGTGGGTGACCCCACCGGCGCCATCACGCGGAACTTTGGCGTGATGATCGAGGAGGCGGGTCTGGCCGAGCGCGCGACCTTCGTGCTGGACCCGGCGGGCAAGATCCAGCTCGTCGAGATCACCGCCGGCGGCATCGGCCGGGACGCCTCCGAGCTGCTTCGCAAGCTGAAGGCAGCCCAGTACGTGGCCTCCCACCCGGGTGAGGTCTGCCCCGCGAAGTGGCAAGAGGGTCAGGAGACCCTCGCTACCTCGCTGGACCTGGTCGGCAAAATCTGACCACGCCAAGGCCTCCCGCCCCCGTGGCGGGAGGCCTTGTTGATCCCGCCCCTTGTGGAGGACCGGACCAAGTGCTGGATGACGCCATCAGGACCCAACTGACCACCTACCTGGGGATGCTTCGGGAACCCATCGAACTGGTGGCCTCGCTGGACGACAGCGACGCCTCTCGGGACGTCCGTGCCCTGCTGCAGGAGCTGGCGGCCGCCTCGAGCCGGGTGACGGTGCGGGAGGACGGGGACGCGCCGCGGCGTCCGTCTTTCACGGTGGCTCGGCCCGGCGAGCCGGGGCGCCTCCACTTCGCGGGCCTGCCCCTCGGACACGAGTTCACGTCCCTCGTGCTCGCCCTGCTCCATACCGGCGGGCATCCCCCCAAGGTGTCCGGGGAGACGCTCGACCGCGTTCGCAGGCTGGAGGGGCCGCACCGAGCGGAGGTCTTCGTGTCGCTCGCGTGCCACAACTGTCCAGACGTGGTTCAAGCCTTCAACCTCATCGCGGCCCACAACCCGGCCTTCGAGGCCACGATGGTGGACGGCGGCGTGCACCGCAGCGAGGTCGAGGCGCGCGGGGTCATGGCGGTGCCGGCGGTGTTTCTCGACGGGGAGCCCTTCGGCCAGGGCCGCATGAGCCTCGAGGAAATTCTGGACAAGCTGGACACGGCGGGCAAGACCGAAGAGGCCGCGCGGCTGTCTGCCAAGGAGCCTTTCGACGTCTTGGTGGTGGGCGGCGGCCCCGCCGGCGCGGCAGCCGCTATCTACGCGGCCCGCAAGGGCATCCGCACGGGTGTCGTGGCGGAGCGGTTCGGTGGCCAGCTGCTGGACACGGTGGGGATCGAGAACTTCATCTCCGTCCCCCACACGGAGGGCGAACGGCTCGCCCGCTCCCTCGAGGAGCACGTCAAGACCTACGAGGTCGACGTGATGTACGCCCAGCGCGCCGAGGCACTCATCCCGGGAGCCGGGCTCCACGAACTCCGGCTCGCCGAAGGCGCGACCCTGAGGGCCCGCACCGTCATCCTGGCCACCGGCGCTCGGTGGCGGGAGCTTCAGGTGCCGGGAGAGGCTGCCTACCGCACAAAGGGCGTCACGTTCTGCCCACACTGCGATGGCCCTCTGTTCCAGGGCAAGCGGGTGGCCGTCATTGGGGGTGGCAACTCCGGGGTGGAGGCAGCCATCGACCTCGCCGGCATCGTGGCTCACGTCACGCTGCTGGAGTTCGGCGGCGAGTTACGGGCCGACGCCGTGCTGCAGCAGAAGCTGCGCAGCCTGGCGAACGTCACGGTGCTGCAAAACGCCCAGACCACGGAGGTGCTGGGCAACGGCTCTCACGTCACCGGGTTGGCTTACACCGACCGGACGAGCAACACCAGCCACGCGCTGGACCTTGATGGGGTGTTCGTGCAGATCGGGTTGCTCCCCAACACGGCCTGGCTCGGTGACACGTTGAAGCTGTCCAGGTACGGCGAGATCGAGGTGGATGTGCGCGGCCAGACGTCGGTACCGGGCGTCTTCGCTGCGGGAGACTGCACCACGGTGCCGTACAAGCAAATCATCGTCGCCATGGGTGAGGGCACCAAGGCCAGCCTGGCCGCCTTCGACCACCTCATACGCAGCTCGGTGCCGGAGGCGAACTGACGCTGTTCCGGCTCTTGTGAACCACCATCTTGTATACGAGGAGGTATCCAACAGATGGTCCGCAGAACGCTCCTGGCGGCCGCCATCCTGGCCGGCACAGCCAGCCAACTGGCCATGGCGAACCCGGCTCTCGCTGCCGCTATGTCGCCTCAGGATTGGTGGCCGCAGCGCCTGAACCTGCAGCCCCTTCGCCAGCATGCGGCCGAATCCGACCCGATGGGGCCGAATTTCGACTACATCCGCGAGTTCAAGACCCTCGACCTCAATGCGGTCAAGCAAGACATCCGGGCTCTAATGACGCGCTCCCAGGACTGGTGGCCCGCGGAGTACGGCCACTACGGCCCGTTCTTCGTGCGGATGGCGTGGCACTCGGCCGGCACATACCGCACCTGGGATGGCAGAGGTGGCGCTGACGGAGGCCAGTTGCGCTTTGAGCCGCAAAACAGCTGGCCTGACAACGTCAACCTCGACAAGGCCCGTCGGCTGCTCTGGCCCATCAAGCAAAAGTACGGGCGAAAGCTGTCCTGGGCCGACCTGATGGTGCTCACGGGGAACGTGGCGCTCGAGTCGATGGGCTTCAAGACCATCGGCTTCTCGGGTGGCCGCGTCGACCAGTGGGAGCCGGACTGGGTCTACTGGGGGCCCGAGGCGGAGTTCCTGGCCGACAAGCGGCACGCCGGGGACCGCAAGCTGGAGAAGCCCCTGGGCGCGGTCCAGATGGGGCTGATCTACGTCAACCCCGAGGGCCCCAACGGCAACCCCGATCCCCTCGCGGCAGCCAAGGACATCCGGGAAACCTTCGGCCGGATGGCCATGAACGACGAGGAGACGGTGGCGCTGATCGCCGGCGGTCACACCTTCGGCAAGGCGCACGGCGCACACAAGCCCGCCGGGAACGTGGGACCCGAGCCTGCGGCGGCAGGGCTCGAAGAGCAGAGCTTCGGATGGCGGAACTCCCGCGGCAAGGGTCACTCGGAAGACACCGTCACCAGCGGCCTGGAGGGCGCCTGGACGGCCCTGCCCACGCGCTGGACCTCGCTGTACCTTGAGAACCTCTTCACCCACGACTGGGTGCAGACCCGCAGCCCGGCGGGGGCGATCCAGTGGATCCCGGCCGGTGGGAAGGCTGCGAACACCGTCCCGGATGCCCACGTCCCTGGCAAGACCCACGCCCCGATCATGTTCACCACCGACCTCGCGCTGAGGTTCGACCCGAGCTATAAGCAGATAGCCGAGCGATTCCGCAAGGATCCCAAGGCGTTCGAGCAGGCGTTCGCCCGGGCTTGGTTCAAGCTCACGCACCGCGACATGGGCCCGCGCACCCGCTATGTGGGCAGCCAGGTGCCCAAGGAGGTCTTCACCTGGCAGGATCCCGTGCCCGCCGTCACGCACAAGCTGATCGACGCCCGGGACATCGCACGGCTGAAGGCCGAAATCCTGAAGTCCGGCCTCTCCACGTCCGAGCTGGTCAAGGCGGCCTGGGCTTCGGCCTCAACCTTCCGCGACACGGATTTCCGCGGCGGCGCTAACGGTGCGCGCCTGCGGCTGGACCCGCAGCGGAACTGGGAGGTGAACGACCCGAAGGAGCTCGCAAGGGTGCTGCAGCGCCTCGAGGGCCTCCAGAAGGCCTTCAACAACCGCGCCACCGGCGGCAAGCGCGTGTCACTGGCCGACGTCGTCGTGCTGGGGGGCGCCGCTGCGATCGAGCAAGCGGCCCGCAAGGCCGGGCACAAGATCCAGGTGCCGTTCAAGCCTGGGCGCACCGACGCCAGCCAGGCCCAGACGGACGTGCACTCCTTCGACTTCCTCAAGCCCACGGCCGACGGCTTCCGCAACTACTATGCCAAGGACGCCCGGCTCTCCCCGGCCGAGATGCTGGTTGAGAAAGCCGACACCCTCTCCCTCACGGTGCCCGAGATGACGGTGCTGGTGGGTGGAATGCGCGTCCTCCAGGCCAACGCCGGCGGCACGCGCCACGGCGTGTTCACCACGCGGCCTGGCGCGCTGACCAACGACTTCTTCGTGAACCTGCTCGACATGAAGACGAAGTGGTCGAAGGCCAACGGCGACGGGACCTTCTATGAAGGTCACGACCGGAAGTCGGGCAAGCTCAAGTGGACGGGCACGCCTGTGGACCTGATCTTCGGCTCGAACTCGGAGCTGAGGGCGGTGGCGGAGGTCTACGGGGCCAACGACGGGCGGGAGAAGTTCGTGCGCGACTTCGTGGCAGCCTGGTCCAAGGTGATGGAACTCGACCGGATCTGAGCCAGGTCGGGCGCCCCCTCAGCGGCGCCCGACATCCGCCAGAAGGCCCCCCGGACCAGCGGTCCGGGGGGCCTTGCCAGCAGAAAGGCCGAAGCCTCAGCGGCTGAAGGTGGCGCGAAGGGGCCCCCAGTTGCCACGGGCGTTCCGGGCGTGAACCAGCACCAGCTCCTTGCGGCCGGTCGAGGCCACGCCGGCCAGCGTCACCTTCGCCTCGCCCCGAGTGACGGGCACCCTCACGCCCGAACCGTCTGGCCCGGGACGGCCGACGAAGGCCTCGATCTCGACGGCGCCCTGCGCGGACGCCACCCTCAGCTGGCCGCTGGCTGCCGCCACCTCGGCGACCTCCGGCCCGAAGACGTGGGCGGGGTTGTCGGCCAGTTGCAGCAGCAGCCGGGCGCCGGGCTCATTCTGCTTCCAGAAGGTGGGCATCTTGCTGAAGGCAGGGTCGAAGCCATCCGACCAGGAGCCAATCTCCGTGGTGTAGGCCAGGATGCCGTGCTCGCCGAAGGCCCAGTCCGTCGTGTCACCCGACGTCGGGTACAGCTTGACGCTCTGCTGAGGCTTGTAGCCGGACAGCTTGCCCAGCTTCTGGCCGATGGGGGCCAGGCGGTTATCGGGCGGCGCCTGGTCCGTGTGGCCCCACGGCCACAGAATCAGGTTGCTGAAGCTGTGGTACGTCATCAGGAACGTCCACTTGCGGCTCTCGATGAGGCGCTTGATGGCCTGGGTCTCGGGCTCGGAGAAGGGCCCCGACCCCCGGAAGGTCGGGTTGGAGGGCCTGGTGGCCGCGCCTGGGCCGCCCCACTTGAAGCCGTAGTTGCGGTTGAGGTCCACCCCGGGCCCCGAGGCGCCGCTGATCGCCCCCCCCCGTTGGTGGGGTTGGTGTTCTTCCGCCAGTCCCTGCCCTCGGAGGCCAGCCGATGCCCGTCCGGGTTGACCATCGGCACGAGCCAGATGTCCCGGTTCTCGACGTAGTGGGTCAGGTCCGCATCCTTGCCATACCCGGCGGCCAGCATGTCCGCAATCCGCATGACGATCTCAGGCGTGACGATCTCCCGGGCATGGTGGTTGCCGCACAGCAGCACCGCCGGCTTCTTCGAGACGTCGCCCTTGCCGATGTGGAGGGCCAGCACATCGCGATCGCCGCGACCGTTGGCCTTCTCCCAGCCATCACCAATGTCAACGAACCGCACGAACTCCGGGTGACGCGCGGCCAGGGCCTGCATATCGGCCTTGAGCTGGTCGTAGGTGCGGTAGCCCTTGTCGAAATCGTTGTAGGCACCAGGCCCGGGGGCCTGCACGAGCCGTACGTTGGCGCCGGCGCGCTGCAACTCGGGCAGCGCCTCCGCGGTCACGGCCCCAAACGCGCGGCGCGCGTCCTGGTCCACATACCAGACCTCGAGGCCCGCCTCGACGAACCGCGCCAGGGCCTGCCGCGAGGTGTAAGGAACGGAGACGGTGGCGGGCTTGCCGCCCTTGAAGGCAGCCGCCGTCACGGGCCCCAGGTCACGAGGGCCCTGGCTGGCCGGCACCGGGGTTCGAGAGCAGCCCACGGCCAGCGTCGCGGCCAGGGCCGTCACCAGCAGGGTACGAGCAGAATTGAGATGGGTCCGGTTCAAGGCGGGAACTCCTGGCTGGGCCGCGAAGCGGCACGGGGGCGTGACGACGGTGTCAAGTCGGCGAGGGCCTAAACCAGCTTTCACTCTAACTTAATTTAATTTTAACGTCAAGCCCCTCCCCTTGTTCCTGATTCCGCGATAGCCCCTCACCCGGCCTGCGGCCACCCTCTCCGTGGGGGAGAGGGAAGCGAACTCCGGTTTCACCCAGCGGGTGCGGACGGTTTCCAGTCCCTTCTCGCTCAGGGAGAAGGTCCGCGTCAGCGGGGATGAGGGGTCATGGGGAATCAGGGCCCTGTGGGCACGATCACGGCCCGTGGCGCCACGGGTCACAGCCAACGCCACGATGCCCGTGCGAAGCTTGAGAGGGTCCCGGCTAGCCGGGTAGAACGCCAGTGGAGACGCGCATCAGGGTGCACCGCCCCCACGCCGAATCGAAAGCCTGGTGGCCGCTCTGCCTGGCGGTCCTGGTGGGCTGCGTGCCCTCCCTCCCACCGCCGGCAGCCCCTGACGACGAGGTCGTTGTCGCGGCCACCGCGAGCGGAGCCACGGCGTCTGGCAGCGGCGTCGTGCTCCCGAACCGGGGACGCCTGCAGGGCGTGCTGCTGGCGCCAGCCCCCGGGGTCCTCGGGCGCGAGCTCGCCCTGGCCCAGCAAGCCCCGACACTGGCCCCGCTGGCCTTGCGTGGCCCCTGGCAGCCCGGTCAGGTCGAACCGGGCACCGCGCCCGCAGCCGGCATCGGCGTCACCGCCTACGACCTCACGGGTCGGGCCGTGTCTCGGGAGGTGCTCACGGACGCCCAGGGCTCGTTCGTGCTGGATGGTCTGGCGCCCTCCGGGCCGTTGTTGCAGCTCCGCGCCACGCTGGCGCGCGAGGGCTGTGTCGCCAACGTGATCGCCCTCGCGCCAGCACCGCGACCCGCGGGATACGTGGCCATCACCATGTCGCCGGCGACCACGCTGGTGGCGCTGAAGGCCCAGCGCGCCATCCGGGCTCGGACCTTGAGCCCGCTGCTGCTCCCGACGGCTCTCACGGACCGGTTCGCGACCACCTTCGCCGGGGTCCTGTCCGACCGCAGCCTCACGGCTGCGGTGTGCCTCCGCGAGGACCGGGTCAGCGCGCTCTTCGACGCGGCCTTCGCCGCGCTGCCCCCCGACGTCCAGGCCACCTTGCGCAACGCCGCGCTGCAGCTCGATGCAGCGGCCTTGATGGCCCCCGCAGCGGAGGGCCCGATCGAGACGTTGCCAACCCGTCGTCCCAGCGAGCCGCCCCCCCCATACGCCCCAGATCCAGTCGCGACGGACGTCACCCCTCCAGCCCCGACTCCCGCCCGCGACGCCGTGGCGCCCCCCACGCCGCCCCCCCCTGATCGGAGCCCCCCACGCGGCACGCTCGCCACGCTCGGCCAGGCGCGCAGCGCCGCTCGGCTGGCCATGTCGGCCGACGGGGATGCGCTCTTCGCTCCCTGGGTTGATGGGCTGGAGAGCGGACGGCTGATCGCGCTGGACGCGCCGCTCACGCTTCGGGAGCTGGAGCGGACGGCCACGGCCGTGGCCTTCGACGCGGGCACCCGCCACGAGCTCAGCGGCGACGTGCTGGTGTGGGACGACTACGCCGTGCCCGTGCCCGGCACGGGGGCGGTGACGTACGCCGATGTGGCCGTCCGCGAGGGCCTGGCCTACCTGATCGGGGTGGAGCCTCACAACGTCGTCCGGGTCCGCCTCGAATCGGGGGAGGCGGACGTGCTGGCCGGCCCGGCCGAGGCCGGCTCCGGCAGCTTCCAGGACGGCCTTGCCGCCGAGGCCCGGTTCCACACCCCCGCAGGCCTGGTGGCGGCCCCGGATGCTCTGTACGTCGCTGACACGGGAAACCACCGCATCCGACGCGTGACCTACGAGGGCGAGGTCTCCACCTTCGCTGGCGGCGCCGCGGGCCACGCAGACGGCCTCGGCCCCCTCGCCCGCTTCCAGAGCCCCGCCGATCTGACCCAGGATGATCAGGGCAACCTCTACGTCGTGGACAGCGCGTCGCACTGCGTGCGCTGGATCACCCCCGGCGGCCTGGTCCGGACGCTGACAGGCACCACGCAAGGCGAGGCGGACGGCGGTCCCGGAACGGGCCAGCTGGACACCCCGGTCTCGATCACGCTGGGGCGCGTCGACACCGAACAGGTCCTCGTGATCGGCCAGGCGAACGGCAAGCTCCGGCTGCTGCGGGGGTGGTGAGGTGAGGCCCGAGGAGTCCCGCTGGCACCTCAGGCCTGCCACGGGCAGGACCACCCGGGGGCTGCAGCCACCCGAGCGGACACCCGGGGCCCCAGCCCCGGAGCCCGGCGGCGATCACTTCCAGGGCCAACGCCAGGCAGGCCGCGACGTCCCCCACTGGGTCATCGCCATGTCCGCGGACCGGGCCTCCGGTCGCCGCTACCTGCCACCGGGGGCCCTGGCGGACGCCCGCGAGGTGGAGCGTGCCTGGATCGCCGGCTGGGTGGCACGGCTGCCGGACAGCCTGCCCGTGCCCGGGGCGACAGGCACCTCGGCCGGCCGGCTGGCCGCCTGGCAAGCGTGGGTCGATGACTTGTGCCACCACGCCGGCACGCCACTTCCCCGGGCCCATGTGGTCTGGCAGCCCGCCATGGGGGTTCACCGGGGCCAGTACCTTTTTCAAACCGACACGCCGCTGATCCAGCTCCGGCCCAACGCGGCAGGCACACCTTCGGAGTGGCTGGCCACCGTCGCCCACGAGACCTACCACCACGCGCAGCACGCCCTGCTCACCGCCCTGTACCAGGGGCGGCCCGCCTGGCCTGCACCGTTTGACCTGCTGGCCGCCTACTTCCGGGATGCCCGCAACGTCTACCGGGGAGAAGGCCCGGCGTGCCCCCCGGCCACCCATCGCCAGCAGGAGCTCGAGCTCGGCGCGTGGCGCTTCGGGCGGCTCGTCGGAGCGCGCGCGGTGGGGCCCGGCTGACGCCTCCAGGCTACTCCCAGGTGCGCGCGGGGCGCTCCAGTCGCGCGGGGGGCTCGCCGGGCAGGTCCGCCAGCAGGGCCTGCGCCGGCCCCTTCGGAAGCGGCACCGCGCGGAGGCCTGCGACGGGCTCGACGGCCCCTGGCGCCGGTCGTGGCTCGCCCTCCCCCAGGAAGCCTCCGGGGTCCACGGCCGTGCCGAGGTGACGCAGCTCGTAGTGCAAGTGGGGCCCGGTGGACAGCCCGGTGGTGCCCACCAGCGCAATGATGTCCCCGGCCTCGACCCGGTCGCCCGGGCCGACCCGCACCTCGCGGGCGTGGCCGTAGAGCGTGGTCCATCCCCCCGCGTGGGCCAGCTCCACCGCCTTGCCGTGGCCGCCATGCCAGCCCGCGTAGATCACCTCGCCCGCCATGGACGCCCGGATCGGCGTCCCTTCCGCGACGGCGAAGTCCCATCCCTCGTGCGTGCGCCCGGGGACCACCCCGAGGACAGGATGCTGCTCGCGAAGCCCGAAGCCGCTCGACACCCAGCCTCCGTCCACAGGGCGCAGCTGGGGGACGGCGGGGTTCACCCCGCAGCCAGCGCAGAGGAGGCATCCCAGCAGCGCGTGCCGCAGCAGGTGCATCGGTCGCTTCCGCCTCAGCGCCCCATGGCCGCAGCCACGTCCTCGAAGGCCCCCCGCGCGGCGTCAGCAAGCTTCGCCACCTCATCCGCCCCGTGGGCCGCGGAGATGAAACAGGCCTCAAACTGGGCCGGAGGCATGTACACCCCGCGCCGGAGCATCCCGTGAAAGAAGGTGGCGTAGGCCTGGCGGTCGCAGCGGTCCGCGCTCGGCCAGCCCGTGACCGGTTCCGGCGAGAAGAACACGGTAAGCATCGAGCCGACGCGGTTGAGGGTCACGGCCACCCCCGCCTCGGCAGCCGCCGCCCGAAAGGCCGCCTCGATGGCAGCGGAGGTCGCCTCCAGTCCCTCATAGACGCCCGGCCGCGCGAGCACGGCCAGGGTCGCGAGGCCAGCCGCCGTGGCCATCGGGTTGCCGCTCATCGTGCCCGCCTGATACATCGGGCCCGCGGGGGCCACGCAGGCCATCACGTCAGCCCGACCACCATAGGCCCCCACGGGCAAGCCGCCCCCGACGATCTTGCCCAGACACGTGAGGTCGGGTGTCACGCCATAGCGGCCCTGAGCGCCCCCGCGGGCGACACGGAAGCCGGTCATGACCTCGTCGAAGACCAGCAAGGTGCCGTGCCGGCGGGTGATGTCCCGCAGGAAGGCAAGGAAGCCAGGCCCCGGAGCCACCGTCCCCGAGTTGCCCACCACCGGCTCGACGATGACCCCGGCGATGCCATCCGGATGGGCCTCGAAGAGACGTTCAACGCTCTCGACGTCGTTGAAGTCGGCCGTCAGGGTGTTGGCCGTCACCGAGGCCGGCACCCCGGGGCTGTCGGGGAGCCCGAGCGTGGCGACGCCGGAGCCGGCCTTCACGAGCAAGAAGTCCGCGTGGCCGTGGTAGCAGCCGCTGAACTTGACGATCTTGTCCCGGCCCGTGAAGGCCCGGGCCAGCCGCAGCGCGCTCATGGTGGCCTCCGTCCCGGAGTTCACGAGCCGCACCATCTCGAGCGATGGCATGGCCTCCTGGATGGCCAGCGCCATCTCGACCTCGGCAGCGGTCGGGGCGCCGAAGGCAAAGCCACCGCCAGCGGCTCGCTGCACGGCCGCAACCACGTCCGGGTGGGCGTGGCCCAGGATCATCGGCCCCCACGCCCCGATCATGTCCACGTACCGGCGGCCGTCCACGTCCTCGAGCCAGGCGCCCTGCGCCCGGGCCATGAACACCGGCGTGCCACCGACACTTTTGAAGGCCCGTACCGGGCTGTTGACGCCCCCGGGGATGAGGGCTTGCGCTTGCCGCCACAGGGCTTCGGCGCGCGTGGAGACTTGGGGTTGGGACACGGCTTCCTCCAGAGACCCCCGCATTATAACGCGAGGCAGGGATGCCGCGGGGTAAAATGTCGCCAGTTGCACCTGTCCCTCGGAGGTTTGCTCACATGCATCGTTTCCCCCTCGCATTGATCGCGCCCCTCGTTTCGCTCGCGCTGCCGGCCCCAGCGGCCTTCGCGGCTTCCGCCTCGGGCTCGTTCAAGGACGTGCCAGCAGGCCACTGGGCCGAGCGGGCCGTCACCCAGGTGGCCGTCGAGCGGCGCTTCATGAAGGGCTACCCGGACGACACCTTCCGGGGTGAGTTGCCGTTCACCCGCATCCAGCTCGCGCTCGCCGTGTCCGAGCTGATCGCCCAGCTCGAGCGCCAGACCAAGGTCAGCTGGAAGACGGAAGGCCTGGGCGGCTATGCCTTCAAGGATCTGCCCGAGGGCGCCGAGGTGCGTGAGAAGGTGCTGGCCCTCGCCAACGCGTACAGGCTCTTCGAGGGCGTGCCTGGCGTGACGTCGCAGACGCTCGAGGGTGACAAGCAGGTCACGCGCTACGAGATGGCCAAGGTGGTCCACCGGCTGATGCGCCTGGGAGAGGCACGCAAGGTCGTCGATCCCAACGTCCTGCGTCCGCAGCGCTTCGCCTTCACGGACGTGCCCCGGTCCGCCTGGCCCTACAACGAGGTCAAGGAAGTCGCCGAACGCTACCAGGTGATGGTCGGGTTCCCGGATGCCACCTTTCGAGGCTCCGAGGAGCTGACCCGCTACCAGTTTGCAGCCTCGGCCGCCCAGACCTTCCCCCTGGTCGTGGCCCTCGTCGAGCGCACGCAGGAGCGCCGGCAGCAGGCGCAAGCGGAGGCTGCGGGGGTTGGCACCCGCTTCCAGGAGGACCTGCCCCTGGTGGTGGGTGGCACCGCCGGGCTCGGCGGCCCGGCCCTGACGGGCGGCATGGCCCGTGGCCTGGCCTACTTCGGGCCGGTCTTCGTCAGCGGTGAGTACCAGCTGGCCGTGGGGGGGGTGGCAGGCGCTCCCCTCCACGCGTTCCAGGCAGACCTGGGCTACGCCATCCCGGCTGGCGCCGGGTTGCACCTCCAGCCCTACGTGGGCGCGCGCACCTACGTCACGGCCGCGGACTCGCTCACGGGCGTCAGCTACGGCGCCCTGGGGTACTGGCGCCCCAGCCAGGCCTTTGGCGCTCACCTTCGCCTCGGGGGCGCGACGCCACTGCAGGGAGCTGCCCAGGGCGGGCTGCTGGGGAGCGCCACCGCAGGCCTCTGGTGGCACCCCACCACGAACTGGGGGTTGTTCGTCGAGGGCGGAGCGGGCCAGTGGCCCACCGGGCTCTCCACGGCTCCTGCGGCCGGAACCACGCTCGTGCCGAGCGTCACCGTCGGCACGGGCTACAGGTTCTGAGTCGCGGGGCTATCGCGGGGCCGCCGGCGCCACAGACGGCTTCGGCGGCCCGTACATCCCGGGCACCGTGAACAGGTCCTTCACGATCAACGCCACTCCCAGGCCCATCACGAGCAGGAAGCCGGCCACCAGGATGCGCTCCTCGATGGCCCTGGGAAGCGGTCGCCCCCGCAAGGCCTCCAACCCCAGGAACACGAGGTGGCCGCCGTCGAGGGCAGGAAGTGGGAGCAGGTTGATGATGGCCAGCTCGATCGACAGCACCACGGCGAACTCGAGCAGCAGCCAGGGATCATCCTGGTAGACCTGGTCCCCCATCGCCACGATCGCCACGGGGCCGCCCGTCTGCTCCATCATCTTGCCAGGCGCGCTGAACAGCCTGTAAAGAGCGTCAGCCAGCATCACCGTGATCTTGCGTTGCTGGTCGTTGGTTTGCACGATGGCATCCACCACCCCCGTCAGGGGCCGCCGCTCGTTTCGGATGGTGGGCTGAAATCCCAGGCGTCCCTCGGCGTCAGGGGTCGCCGTCAGCACGACGGTGGCGTCCCCCCGGCGCACGGCGACGGGGATGGCCTGACCCTTGTGGGCCTTCAGCTGGCGGCGGAACTCCTCGAACTTCTCGAACCCGCTGCCGTCGACCGCGAGCAGGCGGTCACCCGGCCGAAGCCCGGCCTGCGCCGCCGGGCTGGCAGGCAACACGGCCTTCACGCCCACGGCCTGGTTGCCGGTGGGCACGCCAAGACCCACGTTCGACCCCAGCAAGATGAACCAGGCGGAAACAAAGTTGAACACCACCCCGGCGCTCACGACCCAGACCCGCTGCCAGATGGGGCGGTTCCGCAGGTAGGCCTCAGGCGGGAGATCTTCCGCGACGCCCTCCACGGGTTCGTCTTGCTGGTCGTCTGCAAACGCGCAGTAGCCCCCGAGCGGGATCCAGTTGAGGCGAACCTCCGTCTCGCGCCACTGAAAGCCCAGGATGCGCGGCCCGAAGCCGATGGCGAACTGCCGCACGGGAATGGCCAGGGACTTGGCCGCCAGGAAGTGGCCAGCCTCGTGAATGGCGATGAGGACGCCGAGCACGAGCACCGTCATCAAGATGCCTGAGAAGCTGGCCACCATCGGATGCGTCTCCAACCGGGTCGGGAGGGGGGTCTCGCAGGCCCTCAGCATAGCACGCCGCCGCCCCTGGGGTGGGGCGTTGCGTCCCCGGGCCAGGCGCCCTACCATGGCGGGCATGGGCCGCGTCAAGCCACCAAGCGACACCTTCCCCCCTCCCCCCGACGCCTGGGTGCACGGTGACCCCAAGGGCCCCCCGCTGGTCGTCATCGTGGGGCCCACAGGAGCCGGCAAGAGCGGCCTGGCGATGGGACTCGCGGCCGAGAACCGGGGGGCCATCGTCTCGGCAGACTCGCGCCAGGTCTACGAGGGGTTTGACATCGGCACCGCCACGCCCTCGGCCGACGAGCTTGCCCGTGTGCCGCACGACCTCGTGAGCTGCGTGCCGCCCTCCCAAACCTACACCGTCGCCGCCTTCCAGGCCGATGCCCGCGCGGCCCTCTCGCGGCGCAAGGCCGAGGGCTACCTCCCCATGCTCGTGGGCGGCACAGGCCTGTACGTCCGCGCCGTGCTGGACGGGCTGACCATCCCCCCGCAGGCCCCGGATCCCGCGTTGCGCGAGGAGCTTGCGGCGCTGGCGAACCCCTGGGCCGCGCTGGCGGAGGTGGATCCGGAGACCGCTGCCCGGCTGCATCCGAACGATCGGCTGCGCATCGTGCGGGCCCTCGAGGTCCACCGCCTCACGGGCAGCCCGATCAGCGCCCAGCAACGCACGCTGCCCTGCCCCTACCGGCTGATGGTGATCGGGGTGGCGGCCCCCCGGGCGGACCTCTATCGCCGCATCGACGCCAGGGTGGTTGCCATGCGAGAGGCCGGCCTGCTGGACGAGGTGCAGGCCCTGGCGGGCCGGTGGGGGTGGGACCACCCCCTGCTCGGCACCCTGGGGTACGCGGAGATGGCCTCCTACCTGCGCGGCGAGCGGAGCCTGCCGGAGGCGACGGCCGCGATGGCGCAGCACACCCGCAACTACGCGAAGCGCCAGCTCACGTGGTTCCGAGCCGATCGGCGCATCCGCTGGCTGGTGCGCCAGCCGGGCGAGCCGGACGAGCAGCTCGTCGAGACGGCCAGCCGCTGGCTCCGCGCCTGGGCGCTGGCCTGAGCCAGCCGGGAGGAGGTCACGGTGCGGCTGCGCTTCCACAAGTACGAGGGCACGGGCAACGACTTCCTCGTGCTCGATGCCACCCAGCTGCCCGAGGCGCTGGCGTGGGCCAGGCTCGCGCCAGCGTTGTGCGATCGGCACCGGGGGGTCGGAGCCGACGGGCTGCTGCTGCTTGGCCCTGGCACCCTGGCCCCCTGGCGGATGCGGGTGATCAACGCGGACGGGTCCGAGCCCGAGATGTGCGGCAACGGCGTGCGCTGTGCCGTGCGCTGGTGGGCTGACCGGGGGCTGATCGGGCCAGGCCCGTGCGCCATCGAGACGCTGGCCGGGGTGATCCGGGCCGAGTGCGTCGGCGCGGACCAGGTGCGCGTCGCGATGGGCCGACCCCGCTGGCGGCGAGCCGAGTTGCCCGCCGCAGGGCCAGGAGAGGCGGAGCTTCGGGACGAACCCTTCGCGCTCGGGGGCCAGCTGCTGCGCTTCACGGGGGTCTCGATGGGCAACCCCCACGTCGTCGCCGTGGTGCCGGACGTGGCGGCCATCCCGCTGGAGACCTGGGGCCCACTGATGGAGCACCACCCCACCTTCCCCGCGCGCACCAACGTGGAGTTCGTGGAAGTTCGCGGGCCTCGCGAGGCCGTGATGCGCGTCTGGGAGCGCGGCGCGGGGCCCACCCAGGCCTGCGGCACGGGCGCGTGCGCCACCCTCGTGGTGCTGGCGCGGGCTGGCCGGCTGGCCCGGGAGGCCGCCATCCACGTGCCGGGCGGGCCCCTGGCAGTGGCCTGGCACGACGACGACGAGGTCTGGCTGACCGGGGAGGCCCGTGGCGTCTTTCACGGCGAGGTGAACCTCGCCAGGCTGGTCGGCTCGGCCGTGGTGTCGTAAGATCCCCTGAGGCAGCCCCGGCTGCCGTTGGAGGACCCTCAACCATGCCCAGCTTCACCTTCCAGGTCGATCGCATCCACCGCGTCACGGCGCCCATCACGCTTCACCCGGATCCGGGCCTGATGGGCGAGCCTTTCACGATCGAGCCTGGCCAGACGGTGGTCTACCGGGGGGTTGTCGAGCTGGGAGGCACCCAGCGGCACGCCTTCGAGGTCAGCGAAGGCCGGCGGGGCTACTCGCGCGATCGCGGCCAGCTGGAGCCAGCCCTGGCTGAGGACTACGACGCGCTGATGCAGGCCTGACCCCCGTGCCGGCCCCCGAACACCACCTGTTCGTCTGCCAGAACGAGCGGCCCGACGGGCACCCGCGCGGTTGCTGCCGCCACCGCGGCGGCTCCGAGGTCCTGGCCGCCTTCAAGGAAGCCATTGTGGCCCGCGGGCTGCGCCAGCGGATTGAGTTCGATGGCACCACCTGTGTGGACACGTGCGCCTGGGGGCCTGTGGTGGTGGTGTACCCGGAGGGCGTCTGGTACGGCAGGGTCACACCCGGCGACGTGCCGGAGCTGGTCGAGGCGATCGCGGAGGGGCGCGTCGTCGAGCGACTCAAGGTGCCAGACGAGGCGATTCGGAAGAGCTGAGCCTCGCACCACCGAGCGCCGGAAGCTCCCCGCGCCCGCCCGGGTAGCGGGATCGCCTCGCAGCGCGCCGGGACGAGGGCGCAGCGCGACCTCGTCTCAGAAGGCCCACTCCGTGAAGAGCTTGCGACGGAAATCCGAGATCTCGCTGCCCTGCACGTTGACCGTCACCTCGTCCTGCTGGTTCAGCAACTCAACGAGTTTCTCGTTGACGCCGCGCAGCCGCGCACTCATGACCTGGGCGAGGTTGTAGACCACCTTGTGGGCGGCCAGATTCCCCCGCTGGATCTCGGCCATGAAGTCTTCGCGTCGGATGCGGTAAAGGGCCACGTCCGTCAGTGCCGCGCCCGTGCACGTCCGGGGCTCCCCGCTCATGAGGCTCATCTCGCCGATGACGCCCGGAGCCTGGATCACCGTGATCAGCCGCGCCTCGCCGTCGCGGTCGTTCTTGCGGATTTCCACCGCCCCCTCCCACACGATGTCCAGCTGGTTGGCCGCATTCCCCTCCAGGAACAGCGTGTCCCCCTTGGAGAAGTTCATCGGGTTCGCCAGGCGCCCGATCGCGTCGACCTCGTCGCGCGACAGGCCCTGGAACAGCGCAAGATCATAAAACCCGACAGGCACAAGCGTCATTTCCATCGTTGGTCCCTCTTTCGTCATCGAAACGCCGAACGTCGTTGTTCGACAGGGGGTACCAGACAGGATACTTCGATCAGGCGAACCCCTGCAAGACGGTGGCCTTCCCAACCCGTCCGATCCCCACCACAAAGGCGGCGGTCCGCATGCTGAGCTTCTTCTCGGTGGCGACTTTGTAGACGGTGTGAAATGCCTTGAGCATGATGCGTCGAAGCTCCAGGTTGACCTTCTCGAGGTCCCAGCTGAACTGCTGGATGTTCTGGGTCCACTCAAAGTACGACACCGTGACCCCGCCCGCGTTGGCCAGAATGTCCGGTACTACCATGATACCCCGGCGTTCGAGAATCTCGTCGGCCTCCGGGGTGGTGGGAGCGTTGGCAGCCTCGACGATCAGGCGGGCCTGCACCTCGTTGGCGTTGTCCCGGGTCAGCACGTGCCCGAGGGCCGCGGGGATCAGCACATCACACGGCAGGACCAGCAGGTCCTCGTTGCTGATCGGCTGCGCACCCGGGAAGCCCTTGATGGTGCGATGCTGCCTCACGTGGGCGAGCAACGCGGGGATGTCCAGCCCCTCAGGGTTGAAGATGCCTCCATTGACGTCGCTGGTCGCGAGCACCTTGCCCCCACGTTCGACCACCAGGCGGCAGGCGTGGGAGCCCACGTTCCCGAAGCCCTGCACGACGAAGGTCGCCCCCTCGAGGTCGCGGCCCATCGTCCGAAGCGCCTCCTCGGCCACGTACAGGGCTCCGCGGCCGGTGGCCTCCTCGCGCCCGGCAGAGCCGTGGAGGTCGAGCGGCTTGCCCGTCACGACGGCGGGCGAGTGGCCGTAGAACTTGGAATACTCGGACATCACGTAAGCCATGACCTGCGCGTTGGTGTTCATATCGGGGGCCGGGATGTCCCGCATCGGGCCGATGCTCTCGTGGATCTGCTCGATGAACTTGCGCGTCAGGCGCTCGATCTCGCGCTCGGACAGCGCACGCGGGTCCACCGTGATGCCCCCCTTGCCCCCCCCGAAGGGGATGTCCACGATGGCCGTCTTCCAAGTCATGAGCGAGGCCAGCGAACGCGTCTCGTCCAGATCCACCTGCGGGTGATAGCGCAGGCCTCCCTTGAGGGGCCCTCGCGATTTGTTGTGCTGGATGCGGTAGCCGGTGAAGACCCGGATCTCCCCGCTGTCCAGCTCGATGGGGATGTTCACCGTGATCTCCCGGTAGGGGCTCAACAGCAGCGTCTGAACGTGCTGCCCGAGGTCCATGACCCTGGCCGCCTGCCGGAAGTAATAGTTGGTCTGCTCAAAGGAGCTGCTCATGGCCGGCCTCATCGTCGAGGGGGGGATGCGTCTGCCTCCTACCCGCGCCACAGGGCTGCATAGCGTGCCGCGAGCCCCCGGTTTCGCAACAGCCCCTCACCCAGCCCGCGGCCCCCCACTTCCCGGGGGAGAGGGGCGCGAAAATCCGGTCTCACCCGGTGGGTGCGAAGACACTCCGTACCTCTCTCTCGCCGGAAGCAGGTGTCGACGGTGCCTGCCCCGTGGGGGCTGCGGGGCGCGCCGCCGGGGCCGGCCGCGCCGGGCGTCAGCCATGTTCACAAACGGAAACATTTAAAAAAAGCCCCAAAAATCACTCCAGGACAGCGTCTCGCCCCAGACACAGGCCCGAGCACCCTTGCAACCCCCGGGCCAATGTGCCATTATGTTTACAGTTCTTCATAAATAAATGTGTCGAGTCGCCACCTCGCCGCGAGCGACTTGCGCCGCTAACCCGGGCAAACAAACAATACCGGCCAGTGAGCCAGCCGGGGCACCATCGACATCAATCTTGAAGAATTGTTTCACACACCCCATGCAGGAGGCCATACCATGCCCGCGACGCTCCCCCCCTCTCGCAAGCCCGCCAAGCGAACCAAGCGCAAGAAGGACCGCGAGTTCTTCCAGGCCATCGGCCGCAAGGGAGGCCAGAAGACCCGTGACAAGTACGGCTCCGAATTCTTTGCCACCATCGGCAAGCGCGGTGGCACGGCGCTGAAGGAGGAGAAGGGCATCGAGTTCTTCCGGGAGATCGCCCGCATCAGCCGGCAGCGCGTGGCGGCCGCAGCGGCTGCCCGCGAGGCCTGAAGCCCGCCGGCTGTTCCCCGGGTCTCTGTCGAGGAGGCCCGGGGACCTGTCGCCGCCAGCCGGAGGAGGCGGCCCCGTGAGGGCGTGATGGCGTTTGAGGCCACGCCAGGCCGGGAACCATGCCCACGTGTCCGGCCTCCCCCTGCTCCGCCGCAAGCTCACGCCCCCGCGGCTCCCGGCCGCGCTGGTGACGCGGCGGGCGCTGCAGGCCGCCCTGGCCGCAGGCCTCGAGCCCGGCAAACGGCTCACCCTGGTGGTTGGTGGGCCAGGTTACGGCAAGAGCACGCTCGTCGCGGCCTATGCCCAGGAGCTGGCGCTGCCCCTGGCCTGGTACAACGTGGACGACGCCGACACCGACCTCGGCACCTTCCTGGCGTACCTGGACGGGGCGCTGCGGCAGGTCGTGCCGGGACTGCCCGCTCGCGCAGGGGAGCTCGCCCGTTCCGCAGCCGCCGTGGAGGCCGTCGCCCGGACCGTCGTCGGGCTCCTCGCGGAGGACCTCGGGGAGGCCGCGGAGGGGGGCGGGGTGCTGGTGCTGGATGATCTGCACGCCGCTGACGCCGTGCCCGGCATCGCCAGGGCGGTCGAGCACCTGGCACACGACCTGCCAGACAACTGGCAGCTGATCGTGACCAGCCGCGTGCAGCCAGCGCTGCCGCTCGGGCAGCTGCGCGTCCGCCAGCAACTGGTAGAGGTGGGCGTGCGCGAGCTTCGCTTCAACGCCGCCGAGCTGCGTGAGCTGGTGGCCGGCCTGGCCGGCCTGACGCTCTCCCCGGCAGACTGCCTCGAGCTGCAGAGCCACACGGACGGCTGGGTCGCCAGCGTCATCCTGGCCGTGCAGGCCGTGCGCGGCCCCCAGAGCGACGCAAGGTCGTTGTTGTTCCGCGAGCTGGACCACCCAGCCGCCATGTACGACTACCTCGCCGAGGAGGTCTTCAACCGCCAGGACGC
Source organism: Candidatus Sericytochromatia bacterium (assembly GCA_035284865.1). Taxonomy (GTDB): domain Bacteria; phylum Cyanobacteriota; class Sericytochromatia; order S15B-MN24; family JAQBPE01; genus JAYKHL01. The sequence goes on from JAYKHL010000176.1 coordinate 21,654, forward strand.
GCAGACGCAGAGGTTCTTGCTGGAGACGGCGCCGCTCCCGCACCTGGAGGCGGGGCTGTGTCGGGAGGCGCTCGGCCTCGAGGATGCCGCAAGCCGGCTGCCAGCGCTGGTCGCCGCCCAGCTCCTGTTCGCCCACGCCGCCGACGAAGGGCCTGAGCGGCTGCCGAAGGGGGGCACCTACAGCTACGCGCAGACCTTCCGCCGGTTCCTTCTCAGCCGGCTCGAGGAGACCCGTGCCCCCGCCGAGCTCCGCGCGCTCTGGACGCGGCTGGGCGAGGCCCTCGCGCGGCGGCAACCGGAGGATGGCCTGGCCCTCCTCCTCCGCGGCGAGGCCCACGCACGCGCCGAGGAGGTGGCGGTTGCGCTGGCTGAGGAGTTGCTGGCCCACAACCAGCTGGAGCGGCTCCGGGCCTTGCTGGCCCGCTTTCCAGCGGGGCATCTGCTGAGCTCTCCGGCCCTGTGTTTCTACCAGGCCGAGGTCCACCGGCTGTGGGGCGAGCTCGATGAAGCCCTGGGCCTGTTCACGCGCGCCGCCGAGGCGGAAGGGGGCTGGCGAGGTCGGGCCCTGATCCACCTGGCTGCGATCCACGTCAGCCGCCAGGCCCCCCAGGCGGAGGAGACTCTGTCCGCCGGCGAAGCCGCCAGTGACGCCTCGGACCTGCAGGCCCGGGGCTTTGCGCAGAACCTGCGTGGCGCGATGGCCTTCGGCGCACAGGACCTGACGACGGCCGTGCGGGCCTACGAGGCCTCGCTCGCCTGCTGGTGCCAGCTCGGAGACCCTCTGGGCCAGGCCAAGGCGCTGGTGAACCTCGGGCTGTGCCACACCCGCTTCGGCCAGTTCGAAGCCGCGATCGCCGCCTGCCAGGAGGCCATCACGCAGTCGGAACGAGCCGGCCGCGTGCCCCCGCCGATGACCTACAACAACATGGCTGCGGTCTACACCTACCAGGGCCGCATCCCGGAGGCCTGGGCCGCCGCGGAGCGAGCCTTGGAGCTGGCCCGCCTGCTGCGCGCCCGGCGAGACCAGCTGTTTGCGGAGCTCGCCCTTGGCGCGGCCGCGCTGGCACAGGGCGAGGTCCGCAGGGCCGAGGGACACTTCGAGGCCGCCCGGGACGACGCGCGCGCCATGCAGGATCGGGGCACCGCTGCCAAGGCGCTGATCGGGATGGCGGAGGTGGCCCTGAAGCGGGGCTCGCCGGGACGTGCCCAGGCCCTGCTGGACGAGGCCATCAGCCTCACGGCGCTGCCCCTGACCGATCCCAGGCATCAGGACGCAGCCATCACCCAGGTGGCCATCTGGCTCGAGGCGGGGGAGGTCAACCGGGCGGCCCCGCTGCTGACCAGCCTCCTGCAAGCCTGCACGGCGCTCGGCTACCGGTTCCGCGAGGCACAGCTCAGCTTCTGGGCTGCCCGGCTCGCCGAGCAGCGCGGCGAGCCGGCAGACGCAACCTGGGAGCGGGCGTTCGCGCTGGCCGAGGCGGGCGCCTACCCGGCCCTGGCCGCCGCCGAGGGGGCGCAGCGGGCTCGTGAGGCCGTGCGCGTCGTCGCGGCGACGCCGGGCGCCCTCCCGCCCGCCATCCGCATCGACACCCTCGGCGGGCTGCGCGTCCAGGTGGGCGACCGGGAAGTCGGTCCCCGCGAGTGGCGAGGCTACAAGACGAAGCTGATCCTTGCCTACCTGCTCGCCCACCGCGAAGGCGTCACGAAGGAGACCCTCTCGGACGTCCTCTACGGGGAGGCCGACACCACCCGAACGGCCATCCTGGTGCTGCTGTCCCGCCTCCGTCAGGCGCTGGAGCCGGGGCTCGCCAAGGGCACCCCTTCGCGCTTCGTGCAGTTCGTCGACGGCCGCTACCTGTTCAACTTTGCCCTGCCCTACACCCTGGACACCGAGGAGCTGGCTTACCAGCTTCGGCAGGGCGCCGACGAGCGCCTGCCGCTCGAGGCACGCACGCGCCACTGGCGCCAGGCGATTGCCCTCTACGGCGGCCCCTACATGGCGGACCTCGCCGCGGACAGCCCGTGGCTGGCCATCGAGCGGCAGCGGCACCACCGGTGCATCCAGCAGGCGCACACCGCCCTCATCCGGGCCTGCCTGGGTCAGGGCGACGTGCTGGGGGCCCTGGACGCGACGGAGTCCAACCTCGCCTTCGATGCCTGCAGCGAACAGGCGCACCAGGTCAAGATGCACCTGCTCGCGAGCCTCGGGCGTCGAGAACAGGCCCTGCGACACTTCCAGGTGATGAAACAGGTGCTGCAGCGCGAGCTCGGCCTGGCCCCCTCCCCCACGTCGGAGGCCCTTCACCAGGCCATCGCCTCGGGCACGGAGCTGGCGGGCCCGGTGCTCTGAGGGGGCAGGCCGGCGCACCCTGCGCGGGCGCGCCGGCTGGGTACAGGGTACGATGCCTGTGAGGAAGCCTGCCGATGACCGCACCCAGCGCCTTGTCCCGCACCCTCCTGCTCGCTGCCGGTGTGGCGGCAGGCCTCGCGGGCTGCTGGCCCCCCCCCGGGGCCGGGCCCACGCCCCCCGCGCTGAGCAGCAGCCCGCGACCGACGCCGGCTCCGTCTCCGGTCGAGCCTGCCGCCTCGTTGCCGCCTCCGAGCCCCCTGGCCCCCCCCACGGCGGGCCCGGTGGACGACCCTGGCACCTTTGACCTCTCCCAACCCCTGCCGGCCGCTGGCCTGGACTCAACCTTGGAGGCGTCCGAGGACACCCTGGTCAGCGCCGCGCTGGCCTCCGACGAGCTCGCAGGCTTCCTGCTGACGGAGCTCGTGCATGACGGCGGCGTGGTGCTGTTCCGGACGCTGGCCGGCCCGGTGGCCAGCGCGGGGCGCCAGCCCGAGCCAGAGGGCAGCCGCAAGGCGCCCGCCAGGCGCAAGGCCCCGGTGCAGCGACGGCTCGAGCGGAAGGGCGAGCGCCAGCTCACGCTGCGCCAGGCCTGTGAGGGCGATGCGGCGTGCCGGTCCGGCCAGCGCCGGGTGAAGGCCGAGGTGGTGGTGCGACAGGTCGTTCGCGCCCAGGTGACCGACGCCGCGGGCAGCAACACGACCCAGCGCTACGCGGAGGTGTTTCGCCGAGACCTCGTGCTGCGTCCGGTGGCGGGCAAGATGGCGCTCGATGCGGTGGGCCCCGCCTCCCTGCGCTCGGCCGCCGACGGCCGCGGCCTCGACGTCCGGGAGGTGACGGCCAGCCTCGCGGATGGCACGCCACTGCTGGCCTGGCGCACGGGCGATCGCCCGACGCCGGTGGCCCAGCTGCCGCAGCTGCCCCCCGGGGCCGCCCTCCGGGTGCGGGTGCGGCTGGAGGGGACGCGCCCGGGCGGCCGCGTGGTGCTGGCCAGCTTCCCGGGCCAGGCCTGGGACGACCGTGTGGTGCTGGTCGCCAGCGGCCTGGACCCCACGGAGGGCGACTTCAGCGGCACCATCACGGTGCCATCCCGGCCTGGCGCCTCCCACCTGCTCGTGGAGGCCGTGGATGCCCGGGGGCTGGAGGTGGCAGGTAGCTACCGCTCGGTCGGGCTGGGCTTCAGCGCGCGAATCGGCGCGTCTCCTTGAACGTGGGCCAGGATCGCGCCGAGGAACTCCCCACCATAGCGCGAGAGCTTCTCGGGCCCGACGCCTCGCACGGCCAGCATCGCCCCCAGGCTGGTGGGCCTGCTCGCCGCCAGGTCCTCGAGGGTCTGGTTGCTGAAGATCTTGTAGGCCGGCACGTCGGCCTCCCGGGCGAGGCGACCGCGCAGGCGGACGAGGGAGTCATACAGGGGCCCCGACGCGGTGCCCTCCACGCCGGACCGGGGGGGCACCCCCGGGCGCTGGATCCCGGTCGCGGGCCCTCCATCCGTCTGCCCCAGGCAGACGTCACACCGCCCACAGCGCCCCGTGGTGCGCTCCCCAAAATAATCAAGAATCACGTTGCGCCGACACCGCTGCGCGGTGGCAAAGCCCACCATGCGATCGAGCCGCCCGAGCTCGCGCGCCTGCTTGCCCTCGATGTAGGGCAGGTCGAGGCGAGCCAGGGGGTCCTCGACCTGGACGAGCACCCGCAGCCCCCGGGTCCGGGCCGGCGGCACGTACTCGAGCACGCCTCGGGCCCGCAGCGCAAGCAACGCATGGTGCACGGCCTCGCGGGGCTCACCAACCGCCGCGGCGAAGGCTCCGAGCTCCAGCGGTGCCCCCGCATTGACGCCCGGCAGCCGGTCGACGACCTCGAGCACGCGGTGCTGGATCGCGCTGCGGGGCGCCGGCAGACCTGCGCGAACCATCCGCACCTCGGCCACCGCTGCCCCGCGGGCCAGGCGCTCGATGAGGCCGGCCCGCTCAAGCCAGAGCAGGGAGGTGCCGACCGCCATATCGTGGGCCTTGTGGGGCAACTGACGGTTGATGGCCTCCTGGCTGAGGAAGATCTCGGGCTCGGGCCGGGCGGCCAGCACCCGGTACACGCCTGCGACGGTCTCCGGCCGCGGGCAGCCGCCCTCGATGAAGAACTCCTGGAGGTAGCGGTCCGCCGGGCTGTACAACAGCACGCAGTACGCCGGTGCGCCGTCGCGCCCGGCCCGTCCGGCCTCCTGGTAGTAGGCCTCCAGGGTCCCCGGGAGGTCATGGTGGATCACCGCGCGGACGTCGGGCTTGTCGATGCCCATCCCGAAGGCATTCGTGGCAACCACCACCCGCGCGCGGCTCGCCATGAACCGCTCCTGGGCAGAGGCTCGCTCCTCGTCCCCCAGCCCGGCGTGGTAGGCCACGGCGGGAATGCCCGCTGCGGTCAGTCGCTCGGTGACGCCCTCCACGTTCTTTCGGGTGGCGGCATACACGATCGCCGCGCCGGGGACCCGGGCCAGGATTTCAAGCAGCTTGTCCGTCTTGGCCTCCTCGGAAGGCGTGTGACGCACGACGTACCGCAGGTTGGGACGGTCGAAGCCAGACACGACCACGTGGGGATCCACCAGGCCAAGCTGCCCGATGATGTCAGCCCGCACCTCCGGCGTGGCCGTGGCGGTTGCAGCCAGCACCACCGGGTTGCCACAGGCCTCGCGGGCGGCCCGAAGCTTGAGGTAGTCCGGGCGGAAGTCGTGGCCCCACTGCGACAGGCAGTGGGCCTCGTCGATGGCGAGCAGCGACACCGTCACGGCCCGCAACGCCTCGAGGAACGCCCGCTGCCGAAACCGCTCCGGCGCCACGTACACCAGGCGCCAGGTCCCTGAGGCAAGGCCAGCGAGCCGCTCCGCCTGCGCCTCGGCGTCCAGGCTGCTGTTCACGTAGGTCGCCGGGATGCCCCTGGCCCCCAGGGCGTCCACCTGGTCCTTCATCAGGGCAATCAGGGGGGACACCACCACCGTGACGCCCGGCAGCAACAGGGCCGGCAGCTGGTAGCAGAGAGACTTGCCGCGCCCGGTGGGCATGACGGCCAGGGTCGAGCGCCCGGCCAGCAGGGCCTCCACGACGTCACGCTGTCCGTCGCGAAAGCCCGTCAGCCCAAACCGCTCTCGCAGGCAGGCCTCGATGTCTGGAGAAGTGGGGGCGGGCATGCAGTGGGCCGGGGTGAGGGGAGGGGTCGCCATTGTAGCCCCTGGCCGGTAGGACGGCCAGCCGGCCTCGGCGTCGGGAGCCGGGCCTGGCCCCGTCAGGTTCCGGGCCCCGGGCGGTCCAGCACCAACCCTGCGCCGACGGGCGTGCCGAGCGTCTCGACGCTGGCCTCCGCGTCGTCGAGCCGCCCGGCCTCGACCGTGAAGGTCAGGACCTGTGTCTCCCCGGGGGCGAGGGTGACGCGGCGGGTCTGGAGCACCCCGGTGGGGTTCCCGTCGTCAAGGAACCGCACCCGAACCCGGCCGGCAAGGGTCCGGCCGGAAGGGTTTTCGACCTCGACGCGCGCCGTGATCCGGGCCCCCCGCAGCCGCGCGAGGAAGCCGGGCTCCTTGACCTCGACCACCCAGGCAGAGAGGGTGGTCGGCGGAGCGGGCGGGGGCGTCGGCGCGGCGCTTGCCCGGGCGCGCAGCACCGCGTCGTCACCGTACGCAGCCCCGAACTCCCCGTACGTGCCACTGGTGGCGGGACCAGGGCTCGCGCCAAGGCCGCCCGGAGCCAGCGCCCCCGGGCTCCCGCCATAGGCCATCCCGTAGGAGGTGTCGCCGGGGTCGTAGGAGGAGGCGCCGCCATAGCCACCGCCATAGCCAGCGTCCTCGCCGTATCCCCCACCGTACGAGAGGTCACCGCTCGCGCCGGCCCCGTAGTATCCCCCGAGGTCCCCGCCATAGGCCCCACCGGCGTCGACGCCATAGCCGTAGGGGTCGGCGGCCAGGGGGCCGCCCACCCCACAGCCGGCCGCCACGAGGGCAGCGACGACGGGAACACAGGCACGGAGTGAGCGGGGCGTCACGCGCGGCACTCGCTGACAGGGGAGGACTCTTTACCTATAGCTTAACACCCGCTTGAACTTTCGCGCCGACGGCCGCCCTGCCCCGACCAGCCGGGCGCGGGGGTGACGCAGGAAGGGCCACCAGTCTTGACGTGTCATTAATTTTAATTTATCGTTTATTTAACAATCACACGAAAGCCACGGGTCTCCCGGAGGATAACCGACGCCTGCCCCAGGCCGAAACCGTCCTGCCCGTTCACATCGCCGCTCCGCGGCGGCTGAAGAGGATGGAACGATGCGTCACGCGGCACTTTCCTTGATCACCCTGGGCACCCTGTTGCTCGCGGGGTGTGGCGTCCAGGCAGGAAGCGCCGTCGGGCGTGGCAACACCGCGCCCAAGGTCGCTGGCCTCACGGACGAGGGCAGCCTCGTGTTCGACAAGGAGGTCGTCTACAAGGCGGTGGACGTGCTCGGCGTGGGCCCCGTGTACAGCGCCAAGCTGAAGGCCTCCGGCATCGACAGCGTGAAGCAGCTGGTCCTCGCGGGCACCACGCCGGCCGCCCGCCGCAGGCTGGCCCAGGCCACGGGCATCAGCGCCAAGCTCCTCCTGACGTGGATCAACCACGCGGACCTGATGCGGGTGACGGGCTGCGGCCCGGAATATTCCCGCCTCCTCGAACGGGCTGGGGTCGACACCGTGATGGAGCTGGCCCGGCGCAACTCCATCCAGCTCGCGACCAGGCTCAGGGCCGCGAACGACCTCGGGGGCGGTCGCAGGTGCGTGCATCGTCTGCCCGGTGTGACGACCACAACCCGTTGGGTCGACAACGCCAACGCCTTCGCGCGGCTCGTCAGCTACTGAGCGCGGGGCCGCCAGCGGCCGGGGCCTGAGGCCCCGGCATTTTTTTTGGCGCCCGGGACCACCCCTCGTCGCTTGGGGCCGCGCCCCTCCCGGCTTACGATGAGGGCCACCTGCAGCCAGGGAGGAGGAGCGCATGAGCACACATCGGGAGAAGGAAAGCCGCAAGCCTGCGGCGGGAGAGCACCGGGCCCGCGCGACCAGGCACGTGGCCGGCGTCCCCATCGAGGGCAAGCACCGGAAGGGCACCAGGGTCGCGGAGGTCATGACGCACCATGTGGTGGCCGTCACCGGCGTGACCTTCCTGCCACAGGCGGCCCGCATCATGAAAGACGAGGACGTGGGTTCCTTGCCGGTGGTCAAGGAGGACGGCACGCTGGTGGGGATCTTGACGGATCGCGACATCGCCGTGCGCGCCGTGGCCGCGGGCCTGGACCCCCGCCACACCAAGGTCGGGGACATCGCCACGCACGAGGACCTCATCACGCTCTCCCCGGACACGACGCTGTCCGAGGCCGAGGCCCGGATGGCCGAGCACCAGGTTCGCCGGCTGCCCGTCGTGGAGTCGGGGGAGAAGCTCGTCGGGATGCTGGCGCTGGCAGACCTCGCCCCGGTCGCGTCCGGCGCGGAGCTCAAGGCCGTGATCGAGGACATCTCCCGCGCAGGCGGCGAGCACACCCAGGTCGGCGAGGGGTTGACCTCGCAGGCCTGACGGCGATCCAAAAGCGCCCCCTCCCGGCGGGAGGGGGCGCGACCTGGACCGTGGCTTCAGTAACGGTAGTGGGCGGGCTTGTAGGGGCCCTCCACCGGGATGCCGAGGTACTCGGCCTGCTCGTCCGAGAGCCGCGTGAGCTTCACGCCGAGTTTCTCGAGGTGCAGGCGAGCCACCTCCTCGTCGAGCTTCTTGGGCAGGACGTGGACGCCGAGGGGGTAGGCGTCTTTCCACAGGGAGATCTGAGCCAGAACCTGGTTGGTGAACGAGGTGCTCATCACGAACGAGGGGTGCCCCGTCGCGCAACCCAGGTTCACGAGACGACCAGAGGCCAGCACGATGACGCCCCGGCCGTTGGAGAGCGTGTAGCGGTCCAACGGCCGGGGCGTCATCGTGCTGGCCTCTG
>JAYKHL010000177.1:0-10939 GCA_035284865.1 Candidatus Sericytochromatia bacterium
GCTGGCCCGGATGGCAGCACCTACATCTATTCCTACGACGACAGGGTCTGGCGGGTGCGTCCGGATGGCATCTTCGAGACGGCTTACCAGGGGGGCGACGAGAGGGGAGGCTCCCTGGCGGGGCGAACGGTGCTGCAGCTGCCCTACAAGCCGTCGCGGGAGGAGGTGGCCTACGACGCTGCCGGGCGTCCCGTGATGTGGGTCGACGACGAGGTGCTCCGGGTCAGGCCCGACGGCACGCTGGAGGTGCTCGCGGGCGGGATGCGGCACTACAAGAAGGGGCTTTTGAAGGGGCCCGACGATGCCTTCTGGCTGTTGCAGGAGAACAACGGCGCGCGCGAGCTGTGGGAGGTCAAGCCGGGGGCGGAGCCCCGTCAGCTTTGCAACCTCCAGCTGCCTGAGGGGCGTGGCCTGGATCGCCTGGCGTACGATGCGAGCGGCCGGCTGCTGGTGCAACTCGGAGGCGATGGGCGGCGCACCTACCACGTGGTGGATGTGGGCACGGGGAGCCTCACCGACCTGGCGGTGGCCGGCAAGGCGGCGCAGGCCGACATGGACGCCTTCGGCAACCTGCTCTACGTCGAGGGCTCCGTCCTCTGGGTGCTCCGTCCCGGCCAGGCCACGCCGGAGCGGCTGTGCGACTGGCGCACCTCGCTCGCCGCCGTCGAGATGGCGCCAGATGGCCAGAGCGCGCTTGCGGCCGACTACTACCAGGTCTACCGCGTGGCAAACGGCCAGGCCACCCTGATTGCGGGCATCGACCCCCAGGCCTCGACCGGTGGCGTGAGCGCAACGGATTTCAGCTTCCAGCTGCCTGCGTTCCTGGCCGTTGGGGCCAACGACGTGCGCTGGGTGTGGGACAAGGAGCGTGCCCAGCTCATCCGGATGGCCCCCGGAGAGCTCACGCAGGTTCTGCCCATCGGGTTGGATGGGTGCTACGACGGGTGCCCGGTGGCCGGGCTGCGCGTGGGCACGGACGGCAAGCCGCTCCTGCGGCTCGACAACACGGTGGTCACCATCCTCGGCGAGAACATCCGCAAGACCCTCTATACCAGCCCGTCAAGGGTCGCCCTGACGGACTTCGACGTGCTGCCCGATGGCTCGCTGCTGCTCGGCCTTGAGGGACCAGAGCGGGACGTGGCCCGCGTCCTGCGCCGGGCCCCCGATGGCACGGAAAGCGAGCTGTTCGCCGCCACCTTGCCGCTGCGCGACTGCTCGCTGGCCGGCGGCCCGAATGGCAGCGTGTACCTTTCGGGGGCCAAGGCGTTGCGACGCTGGACGCCGACAGGCGGCCTCGAGACCCTGGTGGAAGGGCCCGAGTTTCAGGTTCCCTGGGACGACAATGATGGTCGCAAGTTCGTCGGCCTCGCGGTCTCGGCCACCGGGCGGGTCTACGGAGCCTCCTCGGGCTACTACGACAACACGGGAGACGACGTGCCGGGGGGCCTCTGGATGTACGACCACGACATTCCGGCGCTGCGCATGCTGGCCGGGCCCCGCGGCACGATGTACAACGGCACCGGGCCCGACCAGAGCGTTGCGGGGCCCGGGAGCCCGGCCTTCACGCCGGCGGGGGACCTGTTGTTCGTCGATCGCGGCAACAGGCAGATCAAGCGCATCCCGCGCGACAAGCTCTGACGTTGGGCGGGCCGCCCCGCCGGCAAGCTGGGCGGGCAGGCCCGGGGGCTACAGCGCTGCCACCAGCTCGAAGTATCGGCTGAAGGCCTTGATGCCGCCTGCCGCCATGGCCCAATCGAAGTTCTCGTTGGGAGCGTGGTAGCCGTGTTCGGGCAGGGAGAGGCCGATGAAGGTGATCGGGCAGCCCAGCACCCGCTGCATGCTCACCACGGCCCCGATGGAGCCCCCCTCTCGCACAAAGGCCGGGTCCGCACCGAACGCGAAGCGCAGCGACTCCCGCACGGCCTCGGCGTAGGGACCCTCGGCGGAGCCCTGGTAGGGCTCCAGCTTCCCCCCCGCCTCGACGACGACGTCCGGGTTGTGGTCCGCCACGAAGGCCTGAAGCGCGGCCAGCACCTCATCGGGCGTGAGGTCCGGCACCAGGCGCATCGACAGCTTGGCCTCGGCGCGCGGCGGCACGATGGCCTTCACGCCGGGGCCCATGTAGCCTCCCACGATCCCGTGGACCTCGAAGGTCGGACGCGCCCAGATGGCCTGCGTGACCTCCGCGGGGTCCGTCATCCGCAGGCACTTCAGGCCGTGGGCCCGCTGAAACTCGGCCGTCTCGAAGCCAGAAGCCAGGAAGCCTGCCAGCTCGGCGTCGGAGGTGGGCCTCACCTTCTCGTAGAGGCCCGGGATCTTGATGTGGCCGGTGCGCGGATCGTACATGTCCACGATGAGCTGGCACAGCTCGCCGATGGGGTTGCGGGCCGCGCCTCCCGCGAGCCCGGAGTGGACATCCTTCGTGCCCGTCTCCAGCAGCAGCTTGAAGGCGACCATGCCGCGCAGGCCCAGGGGGGCGGCGGGCTTGCCCCGGGCAATCCAGATGGTGTCCGACACCACGACGGAGTCGCAAGCGAGTTTCGCGGCGTTGGCCTGCAGGAAGGCTGCGAAGTGAGGCGAGCCAATCTCCTCCTCGAACTCCCAGATGAGCTGGATGTTCAGGGGCAGCCCGGCGTCCCGGGCCGCGAGCGCAGCGTAGAAGGCAGCCAGGGCTGGCCCCTTGTCGTCCGTGGTGCCTCGCCCCTTGTAGGTGTCGCCCGCGACGGCGAAGGTGAAGGGGTCGGTCTCCCACTCCGGCTCTGTGGCAGGCTGGACGTCGAGGTGGTTGTAGATCGTCAGCGTGCGCGTGGCCGTGGGGTGTCGAAGCCAGCCAACCACCACGGGGTAGCCGGGGGTTTCGAAGCGCTCAGCCTCAACGCCGTGGGCCGCCAGGAATGCCATCGCCCAGTCCGCGCCGCGCCCGATGGCGTCCGCGAAGCCCGGGTCAGGGCTCACCGTCGGGATCTCGACGATCTCGCGCAGGTGACGCTCGTAGTCCGGCCGGATGCGGGCCGCGTAGGCCTCGGGGTTGATGGGCTGGGTCTGCTGCACGGGGGCCTCCTGTCGGGGGTGGCAGTGCCAGTGTAACCCTCTCCCGCCGCCCCGTCATCGGGCTCACGCCCGGAGGCCCTGCGCGTCAGCCGGCGTCTGGGGGGAGCTCCTCCCTCAGCAAGCCGGCGCGGGACCGCAGGAAGGCCTCCTGGCGGGCGCACACAATTTCACACAGCGCGTGGACGGCGGGGTCACCGATGCCGTACCAGGCGTTGGTGCCCGCCTTGCGTCGCACCACCAGCCCTGCGTCGAGCAACACCCGCAGGTGCTTGGAGACGTTGGCCTGGTTGCCCCCCGTGGCTGCCATGAGCTGCGCCACCGTGCGCTCTCCGGCCTGCAAGGTGTTCAGCAACTTCAGCCTCAGCGGGTCGGACAGCACGCGGAAGTACCCCGCGACCATCTCATAACCCGTGTCGGTCAATAGCGACATGGCCTGCCACCTCCAGCGCTGCAGGGGCCCGCGGCCAGGCCCTCGGGGTTGTCCCACCCGCCTGTTGACACTTGATATTATATAACTATATAGTAATATTGTCGAGTATTCAAGCGCAGCCCGAAAGGCGCTGCGCGGCCAGGAGGCACGCTGCCGGATGGAACCCACTGCCCAGGTCTCCCCCCCGCTCGGCGCCGAGATCAGCGCCGCCGGGCTGCACGCCCTGCTTGATCGAGGAGACACCCCGTTCGTCCTGCTGGACGTGCGCAACGACGAGGACTTCGCGGCCTGGCAGGTGGAGGGGCGCCACGCGCCGAAGGCCACGATCCACCTCCCCTACTTCACCTTCCTCGAGGACGAGGACGGCAGCGCGGCGGCGCTGGAGGCCCACCGGGGGCTGCCCGTTGTGGTGGTCTGCGCCAAGGGGGGCTCCAGCGACTACGTCGCCGGCGTCCTGCGGGAGCGCGGCTTCGCGGCCTCCAGCCTGGCGGGCGGCATGGGGGCCTGGGGCGACCTCGTGGTGGAGGTGGACGTGCCCACGGGCGGCTCGCTGGTCATCAAGCAGCTCCAGCGGGTCGGCAAGGGCTGTCTGGCCTACGTGGTGGTTGATGGAGGGCGGGCCCTCGTGGTCGATCCCCACCGGCACCTCGGGCCGTATGAGGCCCTCCTGGCCCGCCTGGGGGCCCAGATCGCATATGTGCTCGACACCCACCTCCACGCCGATCACATCTCCGGCGCCCGCGTGCTGGCGGAGCGGGCAGGCGTGCCCTACCTGATCGAGGCGCAGGACGCGGAGGGTGCCCACTTCCCCTACCAGGCCATCACGGCGGGCCAGACGCTTCAGCTTGGCCCCACGGAGGTGAAGCTGCTCCCGCTGCACACCCCCGGGCACACGCCCGGCAGCGCGTCCTTGCTGATCGATGGGCGGTTCCTCATCTCGGGCGACACGCTGTTCGTGGCGAGCATCGGCCGCCCGGATCTGGGGGGCAAGCTCGACGAGTGGGGCCGGATGCTGTACCGCACGCTCGGGCCGGGGGGCGAGCTGTCCCGGCTGGCGGACGATGTGTTGATCCTGCCTGCCCACTACGCGGGCGTCGAGGAGGTCCGGGCGGACGGCCTCGTGGCAGGCACCTTGGGGCTGTTGCGCCGGCAAAACCCGGCCCTGCAGCTGGATTCTGAGGACGCGTTCGTGGCCTTCCTGGAGGCCCATCAACGGGAGGCGCCCGCCATCTACCAGGAGATCCGCAAGGTGAACCTCGCCTGGCTGGAGGTGGACGAGGCCCGCGCCAGCGAGCTCGACCTCGGCAAGAACGAGTGTGCGGCCAGCAGAGCCACCCCCTCGTCGTGATGAGAGACCCCAGACAAGGAGACACCCCGATGGAGAACGTGACGGAGCTCGACGTGCGGGGGGCCAAGTGCCCCATGCCGATCGTGAAGGCGAAGAAGGCGCTCGAGGCCCTCGCGCCGGGCCACACCCTGCGTGTCATCGCGACCGACAAGGGCTCGGTGCTGGACTTCCAGGGCTGGGCCAAGACCAACAAGGCCGCCGAACTGGTGAAGCAGGAGACCCTGGAGGAGGGCGGCTCGCCCGTCTACATCCACTACCTGACACGCAAGGAGTGAAGCGATGACCACCGAGACCCACCCGCCTGCGTCCCTCGAGGCCGTGCTGCAGCGGCTGGCCGCGTTGGAACACCGTGCGGAAGCCGCCGAGGCCCGCGTGGCCGAGCTCGAGGGCCGGCTGCCGAAGGACAAGCTCAGCCTCGTGCTGTTCTCAGGCGACCTTGACAAGTCACTCGCCGCCTTCATCATCGCCACCGGCGCGGCCGCGATGGGGATGGAGGTGACGATGTTCTTCACCTTCTGGGGGCTCTCGGCGATCCGGCGTCGGAAGGACTGGGCGGGCAAGAACCTCATGGAGGCCATGCTCCAGGCGATGTCGCCGGGTGCCTCCACCGCGCTGCAACCCTCCAAGCTGGCCTTCCTCGGCGCGGGCTCCGTGATGCTGCGGCAGATGATGAAGCAAAAGGACATCGCGTCGCTGGAGGACCTCATCGACCTGGCGCGGGAGAGCGGGGTCCGGATGGTGTCCTGCGGCATGAGCCAGGACGTGATGGGCATCCGGGACGAGGAACTCATTCCTGGCATCGAGTGCGGCGGCGTCGCCATGTTCGTCGGCGAGGCCCAGGAGTCCAAGGTCTCGCTGTTCATCTGACCCCCCCCTACGCCGAAGGAGCCCCCATGCCCACCGCCATCCAGGAGGCCTATGGCCTCGCCCGCACCACCTCCTTGCCTTACACCGAGGCCGTGCCCGCCATCAAGGAAGCCCTCAAGGGCGTCGGCTTCGGCGTGCTCTGGGAGATCGACATTCCCGCGACCCTGAAGGCCAAGATCGGCGTGGAGGGCTTCCGCGACTACGTCATCCTCGGGGCCTGCAACCCCCACCTGGCCCATCGGGCCCTGACGGCTGAGCTCGATCTCGGCCTGCTCCTGCCCTGCAACGTTGTGGTGTATGACGCGGGCGAGGGCCGCACGGCGGTCAAGGCGATCGAGCCTGACAAGATGATGGGCTTCGTGGGCAACCCGGCGCTCGAGCCTGTCGCCGCCGAGGCTCGCGAGAAGCTGCTCGCGGCGCTGGAGGCCCTGCCCGCCTGACGGCTGGGGCCCGGGGAGGCCCTTTCACATACGCCGATGTGGCCGCCCCCTCCCCTCACGGGGCGGGGGGGGGCGTGCCGGGTGGGGCGGGCGTGGGGCCGACGGCTGGTGCCTCTCCCACCCCCGCCCTCCGCCCCTGCAGCCAGGTCCACACCCGGGTGCCAGCGGCGAGGGCGAGCAGCACGAGCAGCAGGGTGGTGAAGGCGCCCATCAGCGAGGGCACCGCGACCAGCACCAGCGTGACGCCCACGGCCCCCCAGGCCCGGTCATACCAGGTGGCGGGCACCCGCGCGTGGCCGACCAGCCACCGCCGAAGGCCCCACCCGACCAGCAGGAAGGCCCCGCCCAGCAGCGTCAGCGTCGGCAGCAGCACCATCCCGAACCAGATCCCGGCCTCCAGCGCGTCCGCCACGGAGCGAGCCAGCGTTCGCTGCGAGGCCGAGATGGCGTTCTGCACCGCGGCCGGCAGGGCCCCCCACGGGGAGGCGGTCACGGTCTCGACCTTCTCGCTCAGGGTGACGTGAAGGGTGGCCAGCTCGACCTGGTTCGCCAGGTGCCGCAAGCGTCCCTGGGCCCGCTCGATCTCGCCACTCACGCGGGCCAGCTCGCGCTCCACCATCAGCACATCTGAGAGCTTGCCCGCTCGATCCAGCATCTTGCGGAGCAGGTCCTGCTCCTGGCGCAGGTTCCGGACGCGGGACTCGGTGTCGACGTAGCTCAGCGTCACGTCCTCGCTGCCAATGGACCGGGCGAACACCTTGCCAACCCCGCCCACGGCGTCGAGCAGGGCGTCGAACCGCTTGCTTGGCACCCGCAGCGTCAGCGAGGCGCTGGGAGCGGCCCCCTCCGCAGCCGCGTACGAGGAGTCCGCCACGAAGCCGCCTGCCTCCTTGACGAGGTCGGCAACCCGACGCATCGCCGCGCGGACGTCCGTGACCTCGACCGTCACGCGGCCCTTGCGGATGATGTAGAGGCCCGCCGAGGCGTCGGGGGAGGTGTCGGCTCGCGTGACCTCCGCGGCTGCCCCCGCGGGAGGGCCCTCAGGGGCAGCCGCCGCGCGCGGTGCAGCCTTGGCGCGCGGCGCCCCGGCCAGGCTCTGGCTCTGCTGGAAGCGGTCCAGGTCCTTCGCCGGCTCCTCGAGGGGCGCGTCCACGCGCTCCACGGCAGGGGCGCACCCTCCCACCAGCGGGGTGCCTGCAATCAGGGCAGTCGTGAGCAGTTGAAGCCAGCGTGACATCGGGGTCCTCTCGGATGCGGCGAGCCTGTTCAGAGGATCGGGCCGTTGGGCCCGACGGGCGGCGGGAGGTTGATGGGGGCCTCGACGGGCACGCTCGGGAAGGTTGCTTGCCGCGGGGTGCCCAGTGGCAGCCCCCTCTGGTCGAGGTAGACCACCCAGACCGGGCACTCCGCTGGCAAAGGCCCCCGGAAGGTCCCGTTGTTCAACCGCGCCCCTCCCACCACCGGGCTGGCTTCCGCAGGTTTGCCCGGCTCTACCCACCGGAACTGCAAGCTCGCCACGGCGGTGCCGGGCACCTGCACCGTGTTCAAGGCGCTGGCGCACCGGGGCGCAGGAAGGACGATGGGGTTCCTGACTGGCTCCCGGGGAAAGCCCATCTGGAAGGGGGGGCCCAGCGGGATGCCGGTGCGATCTCGGTACTGCACCCAGACCGGGCATCCGGCCGGCAGCGGACCCCTGATGGTCCCTCCCTCGCCGGCCAGTCCGCCAAGCGAGGGGCTGTCCTCAAAGCGCCTTCCGGGCTCGACCAGCCTGAACACCAGCACCGTCACGTCGCCTCTGACCTGCACGGTGTTGACCACCGCCGGGCATTCCGGTGCGTCCCGGAAGGGGTCGGGGCGTGGCGTCGTGGTGGCCTCGGCCACCGGCACCTTCGGGGAGGCGTCCCCCTCCCCGGGAGGGCTCGGCGAGGGGCCCTGCGACGGGCCCGGCGGTGGCGAACGCAACGCGGCCTCCTTGAGCTCGTCGAGCGATTCGCGGATGACGGCCAGCTCGGCCTTCACCTCGCCCAGCAGATCCCGCAGCGCTGCCACCTCCCGCACCAGCTCGTCCATGCGGGCCTTCACGGCCAGCAGGTCCGTGAAGTCTGGCAGGTCGGCGTCCGAGAGGTTCCGGCTGGCGGCCTCCGCCGCTTGCTGGAATCGGGCCGGGTTGTAGTCGCCCAGCTCTCCGCGCGGCAGGCCCTCCAGCACATTGACGGTCACCAGGGTGCTGACCGCGTCGACGACGGTGGTGGCGCCCAGCGGGCCCACCTTCACCAGGGTGCGGAACACCGCGGGCTTGCCTCGCTGGGTGTCGACCTCGGCCACCACGACAAAGGTCATTCCTGGCGGCACGGCCGGCACCTCGAAGTCTCCCGTCGCCCCCGTCCTGACAGGGTCGATGCCCGGAATGCGGTTGCCAGCGGCGTCCGCCAGATGGACCCGGGCCCCCTCCACGAGCCCGCTGGTCAGCTGGGCCAGGGTGTAGGGGGCCCGGGCTGTCGCGACCTTGGTGGTCCCCAGCCCCACCACGTTGTTGGCCGCCAGGCCGACGCCCCGCTCGCCGATCAACCGGACGCCTGGCGCCAGGTCCAGCCGTGGCACGCGCAACGTCCCCACCACCTTCACCCGGGCGGCCTGAGGGGCTCGGGCCGGGTCCCCCAGGCCGCCCGCGTCCGCCCGTGCTGGCCCAGGGCTGGCCCCTGGCGACACCACGACGTTCGGGCGCATCGGCATCGCGCCACGCACCTCCTGGCCGGGGTCCTGACAGGCCGTGAGCGCGAGGACCAGAGCTACCAGACCGGGCCGTCGTTGGAACACGGGGAGACCTCATCACGGACACGCACGGAAGGCGTCGGAGACAACGATGGTCTTGTACCCTCCCTCGTTCCCTTATCGCGGGGGGCAGGCCCTCCTCGGCCGTGTTCGGGGCCTGCCAGGGTAGGCCTCAGAGGCACGAGCCCGCTTGGATGGCGGCGGGCGGGCGTTCAGGGGCCAGCAACGGCGGGGATGGCCCGGCCCCGAGGCGTGACGATGTCCCTGGGCGCCAGCACGGCCCAGCCGCCGAGCCACGGTTTGGTGGGGGCCTCAGCGCTGGCTCCGGGCCGGCAGCGTGAGCGTGGCGGGCGTCAGGGGGGCCTTGTCCGGTCCGTAGTGGGTGGCCAGGTAGGTCGCGAGCACGGCCTGCTCGGCTGGCTCGAGGGGGGCTCCCCACCGGACCATCTTGGAGACCTCCTTTTTCCACTGGGCGGGCGTCAGCCGCTGCGCCACGATCAGCTCGGCCTGATGGCAGAAGAGGCAGCGCGTCGTCACGAGGTCACGGCCGGGGCCCGCGGGCCAGGCGACGGTGGGGGGCGGCGGCGAGGTGAAGGACCCCGGCGGCGTGGCCCCCAGCAGGAGCGGCGCGAGCGCCACGGAGGCCAGGCCGGCCAGCACGACTTCACGCATCGAGGTGCACCTCCACGACATCCGCGGTGTTCCACTGGTAGCCGCTCGGGTTCCAGGGCGCGGCCTCCGTGGGCTGCACCCGGCCGGCGGAGTCCGTCGCGCGCGCGCGCAGCCGCAGCAGCCCCCCCGGGTGCCCCCGGGGGGGCACCCAGTCGAGCGCGAACCGGCGCCAAGCGTAGGGCCGGGCGGGGCCCAAGAGCCGGGCATTCTGCCAGCTGTGGCCGTCGTCCAGCGACACCTCGACCCTCGTCACCACGGCTTCTCCCCCGGTCCAGGCGGCCCCCCGCACGGGCAGGGTGGTGCGAGGCACCCGGGCGCCCGCCAGGGGCGCCGTGAGCAAGCTCTTGACGACCAGCTCGTCCATCGGGCCCATCGCCTCGGGCGGGACCGCCTCGCCTGGCGAGACGGGACGCCGCGGGTAGCGGTACGCCGTCTGGTAGAAGAAGCCATCGAACGGCTCGGCCTGCACCCGCACCAGGCCGAGCCACTTGACCCAGTCGTCGCCGACCCAGCCTGGCGCCACGACGCGCACGGGGTGGCCATGCAGCATCGGCAGGGGCTCCCCGTTCATCTCATACGCCAGGAGGGTGTCCGGGTGCAGGGCCTTGGCGAGGGGCAAGGAGCGGCCGAACCGGGGCGTCGTCGGCAGCACGGGCCGATCAACCCCTTGCAGCACCACGTGGGCCGCCCCGGGCTGCACCCCGGCCCGCGCCAGCACGTCCCGCAGCCGGGCGCCAGCCCACCGGGCGTTGCCCACGGCACCCCGTTCCCAGGGCACACCCGGCACCCGGGGGCGATGGAAGGCGCGTCCGTTGCCGGAGCACTGCAGCACGGCCGTCACCTCATGGCGCGGCAGGGCCTTGAGGTCGGCCAGTGTCAGGTCCTCGGGCCGCTCCACGAGGCCCTCGACGCGAAGCCTCCAGGTGGCGGCGTCCAGGGCCGGCTCGTCGTGGTGGCTGCGCACGAAGAAGTGGCGGTTCGGCGTGAGCGCACCGTCGAGCAAGGCCACAGGCGTCTCGAGGTCGAGTGGCCGGCTGGAGCGCACGAGGAGCCCCTCCTTCGCCAGGCGTGCAGCTGGCCGAGCCTCCGCGGCTCGGGCACAGGTGGCCAGCAACCCCAGCAGCCCGGGGCCGGCTGCCACGGCCCCCATGGCCCCCACCACCGTGCCGAGGAACGCCCGGCGATCCATCTCTGCTGCGGGCTCCAACATGCCTACACCCCCACCCACTTGATCAGGCCCAGCACCATCCCGAACAGGACGGCAAAGCCCACCACCCCCACCCCCAACGTCTTCAGGCCTGCCCGCCGCACCTGCCTGAGATCCGTGGCGCAGCCCATCGCCGCCATCGCCACGGCCAT
>JAYKHL010000178.1:0-54796 GCA_035284865.1 Candidatus Sericytochromatia bacterium
GGCCCCGGTGGTGCCGCTGACGGTTCGCTGTCCCGGCCTCGACCCAGGGCTCGCGCTCGTGGTCCGCCGGTTGCTGGAGAAGGATCCGCTGGACCGCTTCCAGAATGCCTTCGAGGCCCTGGCGGCCCTGGGCTTCCCGATCCCCGACCGCTTCGCCGAGACGCTGCTGTCGTCTCCCCTCGTGGGGCGTGAGCAGGCCCAGGCCGCCCTAGCGGAGGGGCTCAACCGGGTGGCCCGTGGGGAAGCGGGCGCCAGCGTGTTGCTTCACGGCCCGCCCGGCCTGGGCAAGAGCCGCCTGCTGGAGGACCTGCGATCGCAGGCCCAGATCGCCAACGTGCCCGTGATCCGGGCGGCCAGCCACGAGCGAGAGGGGACGCCCTACGCCACGGTGGCGGAGCTGCTGGCTGGCATCTGGCGGTCGCTGGGGCCGCCGGACGAGGCCCTGGCCGGGGTGGCCCCGGTGCTTGCCCGCCTGACGCCCCTGCCGGGCGTCGCCCCCGCCACGCCGCTGGAGGCTGGGGGCGAGCGACGGCGGCTGCAGGCTGCCGTCACGACCCTGCTGGAGACGCTCGCCCGGCGCACGGGGCTGCTGGTGCTGCTCGACGACTGGCACTGGGTGGAGCCACTGGGCCGGGACCTGCTCACGCACCTCATGCGGGCGCTGGCCGGCGCGCCCGTGCTGTTCGTGCTGGCTGGCAACTACCCGCCTGAAGGCGCGGACAGCTGGGTCTCGATCGTCACGGCCGTGCCCGTGATGCCCCTCGATGAGCCCGCGGTGGGTCGCGTCGTGGCCGCCATGCTCGGCGTGGCCGAGCCGGATCCAGCCTTCGTCGCGCGGGTGGCCGAGCTCTCGGAGGGCGTCCCGTTCGTCATTGCAGGGCTGCTCGAGCACCTCGTCACGACCGGCGCCCTGGCGCTGCGTGAGGGCCGCTGGGACACCCGCGTGACGCTGTCGGCCGATCTGGTGCCCCGGCAGCTCTCCGCCCTGATCGTGGGCAAGGTGGACCGCCTGCCGCCGGTGGCGCAGCACGTGGCCCGCCTGCTGGCCGTTCACGGGCGGGAGGCCCCTGCCGCCTGGCTCGCCCGCGCCGCCGCGCTGAGCGACGACGACCTGCTTGCCGCCCTCGACGCCCTCGAGCGCCGGGCCATCCTCACGCGCGACGAGGCCGGGGCCTACGCCTTCGTGCAGGATCACTTCTCCGACTTCCTGTACGCCAACATGACCGGCGACCAGCTGCTGGCCCTGCACCAGGCGGTCGGCGAGGCCATCGAGGCCGAGCTGCCGGCGGCAGGGCGCGAGGGCCCCCAGCGCACCACCGCGCTGGCAGCCCTCGCGCACCACTTCCAGCGGGCGGGCGACCAGGCCCGCACGGCCCGGTACGCGCTGGAGGCAGGCCGCGGGCACCTGCGCCTGCAGGCCCTGGCGCCGGCCGATCGCCTCTTGAAGATCGCGGTGGCGGCGCTGGATGACCCCGCGCAGCCGCTGGCGGCGGCGGACGCCAGGCCCCTGCGCCTGCAGGCGCTCCACGCGCTGGCCCGCGTCCGCCGTGGCCTCGGCGCCAACCACGCCGCGCGGCTGCTGCTGGCGGAGGCCCTGCCGCTGGCCTCGGCCCTGGCCGATCGCGGGGCCGAGGCTGAGCTGCTGGCCGACATGGCCCACGTGCAGCGCCTCCTCGCCGAGTGGGACGCGGCCGTGGAGAGCGGGGAGCGAGCCAGGGCGCTCTGTGCCGCGCGGGGGGATCGGGCCGGGGTGGCCGCAGCGGCGCTGAACCTCTCGCGCACGCACCTGTTCCGCGGGGAGGCCGGGGAGGCCATCGGCCTGGCCGAGGTGGCCCTGGCAGAAGCCCGCGAGGCCGGCGAGGCGCGCCTGACGGCCGAGGCCCTCGGGCACCTCGGGGGGGTCTTGCTGACCTACGACATGGCCCAGGCGGACCGCGGGCTGGCGCTGATGCAGGAGGTGCTGGCCCTGCTGCCCTCCCTGGGAGACCAGGGGGGGCTGCGCGACGCCCACATGCTGCTGGGCAGTGCCTACCAGACGCTGGGGGACTACGCCAGGTCCGCCACGGCCTACGAGCAAGCCCAGGCCCTCAGCGAGCAGCTGGGGGCCCCGGCCGGCGTGGTGGCCGCCCAGGCCAGCCGCGCCCTCGTGGCCCTGGGGGTGGGCGACTATGCCGAGGCGGCCCGCCTGGCCCGAGGCGCCCATGGGCGCGCCACGCAGATGCAAAACGGGTACGTCCTGGGCCTCTCGCAGCTGGTCGAGGCCCTGGCGGCGGCCCACCTGGGCCGGCCTGCCGAGGCCCTGCCTCTGCTCGCGCGCGCCCAGGCGCTGGGCGCCGAGCTCAGCCACCGCTACCTCGAGGTGCTGGCCTGCCAGGGGGCGCTGGAGCTGCACCTCTTCGTGGGCGACGTGGCGGCTGCGAACCGGGATGCGGCAGCCCTGGAGCGGCTGATCGAGCCGGGCCGGGGCAGCGACCCTGCGCTCCGAAGGCTGGCCGTGCGGGCCGAGCTGGCGCTGCTCAGCCACGAACCCAGCACCGCCGAGGCCCTGCTGGGTGAGGCCAACGCGCTCGGTCTGGCGACGCCAGGGGCGCGCCTCCGGCTGCTGCGCGCCCAGGCGCGGCTGGCCCTGCACCAGGAGGCCTGGCCTGCCCTGCGCCAGCTCGCCGCGGAGGGCCTCACGCTCGCCGAGGGCCTTGGCGTGCGCCCCGTGATGGCGGACATGCGCGCCCTGCTGGGGGAGTGGGCGCTCGCCACGGGCTCGCCGGAGGCGACCGGCCAGTTTCGGGCGCTGCTGGCGCTCGCGGAAGCCACCGGGGCCCAGGTGCCCCGGGCGATCGCCCTCTTCGGGCTGGCTGCAGCCCGGCCCTACCAGCCTGAGGCGGCGGGCTACGCGGTGCGCGCCCGGGAGGTGCTCGTGGCGGCGGCGCAGGGCCTGACGCCCGCCGAGGCAGGCGCCTTCTGCGCCGCGCCGGATCGGCAGCGCATCGTGGCGGGCAACTACATCGCCTTCAGCCTGCCCCGGCTGGTTGCTCGGAGCCCCCGGCCGTGGCCGGGGCTGCCGCCAGAGGCCCTGTAGACGGCCTCCTTGCCAGGACGTCAGGGCACCGCGCAAGAGCACCACTCAAGGCTTCGCCCGGCGGCTGGCTCGTTCTGACGCCCAGGGGCGTCGTCACGCCTCGGTCACGCGCCTCCGGGCCCGCTCCCTCGTCGTTCCTGGCCCCTGGACGTCAGCCCGTCACCATCCCCTCGCGCTCATGCCTTGATCGGGGCGCTAGTCCAGGTGCCACACCACCCGGCGGGCCAGCCCGAGCCGCTCGAGCAGCCAGATGAGCCCTGCCGTGGGATCAGGCTCGAACCAGCGCTCCCCCATCCGGGCGGCGCGGGGCCGGTGGTGGTGGTTGTTGTGGTAGCCCTCGCCGAGCGTGACCAGCGCCCACAACGGGATGTTCACGCTGTCATCGTCGGTGTCGTGGTTCCGGTAGCCCCCCCAGCGGACGTGGGCCAGCGAGTTGATGCTCCAGACGACGTGGTGAACGAGGAAGATCGGCAGGTAGAGCCCCCACAAAAGCCCGGGCAGCCCGCCCCAGGCCCAGACGAGCCCGGCACAGCCCAGGTGCACGCCGAGGGCCGCGGCGGGGTGCTCGAGCACCCGGTTGTAGGCCTCGCGGCGCACGTCCTCGGCCAGGTGTCGGGTGCCGAGCACGGCGGGGTCGACCTCCCGCAGCATCCAGCCGAAGTGGGCCCGCAGGACGCCCACGCAGCGGGGGCTGTGGACGTCATCCGGGGCCTCGGCCAGCTGGTGGTGGTGGCGGTGATCCCCGGCCCAGCCCACCGGATCCCCCCCCAGCCCTGCCACGGTCGCCAGCGCCCCGAAGAGCCGCAACGGCGCGGCCAGCTCGAGGGCCCGGTGCGTGAGGTGGCGGTGCAGGTACAGGGTGGTGGTGAAGCCGAACAGCAGGTACAGGAAGGCCGCCAGCACGAGGAAGCGTGGCTCGCACGGCTGCGTGAAGGCCGCCAGCGCCAGGGCGTGGGCGAGGCCTATCACGACGGCCGGCCCGATGTTCCAGGGATGCGCGCGGAAGAACCGGAAGACGCGGAGGGGGGCCATCAACACGGAAGTGCTCCTCGAAGACTCACATCAGCCGCTTGAAGCGCTCGTAGCGCACCTCGGACAGGACGCCCGCGCCGGGGGCCTGGCGAACGGCCTCGAGGTCCGCCCGCACCCGCCCCAGCCACCGGGGGTTACGCAGCCGGTGGTACCCCTCGGCGGCCTCCTCCAGGGCGGCGAGGGCCTCTGCCTGACGTCCCGATTGGCCCAGGGCCCGTCCCCGGAGGTGCTGGATGCCGGCCTGCAAGAACTGGTTGTCCATCTCGGGGCGCCGGGCGATCGCAAGGGCTGCATCCAGGGGCTGAAGGGCCGCGGGGTGCCGGGTGGCCACGCCTACCAGGCCCAGCCCCTGCAGGGCATAGGCCTCGCTGAGGGGGTTGCGGGCGGCGCCCTCGGTCGCCAGGTCCCGCAGCGCCTCGAAGCAGCGGATGGCCGCGGGCGGGTGACCGCATCGCAGCCTCGCCAGACCCTGGCCGTACAGGCCCAGCTGCCGCGCCAGCCCCTGGCCCCGGGCCTCGGCCTCGCGCACGAGCGCGTCGAAGGCGGCCTCCGCCTCGGGCTCCCGGTCGAGATCCAGCAGCAGGTGGCCGCGCAGCGCCCGGCACAGCATCAGGGCCAGGGCATGCTCGTGAAGGTGAGCATGGCCGCCCAGGTTCCGCTCCAGCAGCTCCAGGGCGGGGCCGGGCTCGCCCCGCAGCCAGCGCAGATAGGGTGTCAGGTACAGCAGCCAGACGTGGGGGGCCCCTCCCAGCTGGCGATTCTTCCTCACCGTGCGCTCCAGGTAGGTGTTCGCCTCCTCGAGGTTGCCGGTCCAGGCGGCCCAGACGCCGAAGTAGAACCAGGGCAGGTAAGGGTCCTCGTCTCCCAGCGCGCGCGAGAAGGCCAGCGCCTGGTCCCGAGGCCCCGGGTCGGGCCGCAGCCCCTGGAAAGCGATGGCGTTCTGGGCCCCCCAGGCTGCGATCCGGGCCGTCAGCAGCAGGCCGGGGGCGTCGGCGGGCAACGCCCCGAGCCGCCTGGCCGCGGCCCGGGCGCGCACCACTGCGGCGTCGATGTGACCAGCCACCAGGAGCGCTGGCAGCGAGGCCACCAGCGGCAGGGCCCCGGTGGGGGAGCCGGTGTCCGGCCCGAGCGCCTCCAGCCGGGCCACGGCCCGCAGCGCGCGTTCTGGCTCGCCCCACAGCCCCATCGTCGCGGCGTAGAGCGTGAGCAGATCCTCCACGCCCCGGCCCGCCTCCCGCAGGAGCGCCTTGACCCGCGCCGGATCGGCCTCGAGGGCGGCCAGCGCCTCGGAAAGCATCTGCGCAGCGAGGCCGGTGGCAATGTTGAACCCGTGCTGGCCCACCAGCAGCCAGAGCGGCAGCCGCTCGGCCAGGTGGTCGCCGGGCAGCCGGCCGAGCGCCCGGTCCGCGTCACGAAAGTGCTCCAGGGCGGTGCTGCTCGCCCCCGTCGCGAGCGCCCGGTGTCCCGCCTGCACGAGCCAGCGCCAGGCGCGGACGTCGTCGCCGCCCTCCCGGAAGTGCCGCCCGAGCTCGTGGAACTCGCCCTCCCCGCTTTCCGCCAGCGCCTCGCCTGCCCGCAGGTGCAGGGCCTTCCTGGCCGCCGGGGCAAGGGCCGCGTAGGCCACCTCGCGCACCCGATCGTGCGGGAAGTGGCCCGCGCCGGCCTCGTCGCGGGCCAGCAACTGGCGATGCATCAGATCCTCGAGCGCGCTGAAGAGCTCCTCTTCCGGCTGGCCTGACACCGCGGCAAGCGCCCCGAGCGTCCACCGATGGCCCAGCACCGCGGCGGCCTGCAGCACCTCCCGCGACAGCGGCGACAGGTGGGTGAGCCGCCGGTGGATGGTGGCCTCGACGCCTTCCAGGCCCGCGAGCGCGGCAGGGTCGAGCGGAAAGCCCCAGCTGCCCCCCTCCCGTCGCAGGTGGCCCTCCTCCAGCAGCACATTCAGAGCCGCCTGCAGGAACAGCGGGTTGCCACCGGTGGCAAGGTGCAGGCCCTCCGGGAAGCCAGCCGGCAACCGGGCGCCTGGCAGCAGGGACCTCAGCAGCGCCTCGAGCCCCTCGGGGGTCAGCGGCGCGAGCCCCAGTCGCTCGCTCGCGCCCTCCTCGAGCGTGCGCCAGATGCCGCTGCTGGCGGGCGTCTCGTCGTCGCGAAAGGTGACGACGCACGCCACCCGGTGGCCGGCCATCGCGCGGATGCCCGCGTTGACCACGTCCACCGTCTCGGCATCGGCCCAGTGCATGTCATCAAGGATCACCAGCAGCGGCAGGCGCGCCGACAGCTCCCCGAGCCACCTCAGCAGCGGCTCCACGACCGGCCCGCCCGGGGGCGTTCCGGCCTGATCGAACTCGGGAAAGAGCGCGGCAAGGGGGGCTGCGAAGCGCTCACGCTCCTCCGGCGTCCCGTGCGCGAGCGCGGGCCGCAGGGCCTCCCGGAGCGCCTCGAATGGGCCCATGCCCCCCTCATGGCAATGGCCGTGTAGCACGACGAAGCCGGCCAGCTGGGCGCGCAGCTTGACCTCTGCCACCAACCGACTCTTGCCCGTGCCGGCAGGGGCCCCCAGCAACAGCGCGCGACCCCGGCCGGCCTGCGCGTCCTCCAGGGCCGCCTGCAGCACGGCGAGCTCGGGCTCCCGCCCCACACACTCGCTCGCGACCAGGAAGGACCGCTGCTGATCGACGTTTGCGCGGGTGGCCTCCAGGCCCGTGAGGGCCCCCAGCGCTTCCAGCACGTGACCGGCCGAGGGCGGGCGGCGGGCGGGGTCCTTCTCCAGCAGGCGCTCCACCAGGCGGACGAGGGGCCAGGGGGCGTCAGGACGGTGGGCCGCAAGCGACGGCGGCGCGGCCTGCAGGTGGCTGCGCACCACCTCCCCGAGCGAGCCCACGAAAGGCACCGAGCCCGTGAGCATCTCGTACGCCAGGCAGCCCACCGCGTAGAGATCCACCGCAGGGGTGATGGCGCCCCCCATCGGGATCTCAGGCGCCATGTAGCCGGGGGTGCCGCTGATGGCCTGGCTGGAGGCCTGGCTGGCGTGGCCGGTGAGGCCGAAGTCCATGATCTTCACCAGCCCGTCCGGCCTGATCCGCACGTTGCTGGCCTTGATGTCGCGGTGGAGGAACTGCCGGGCGTGGATGTAGTCAAGGGCCTGCAACACCTGCGTGACCACGGAATAGAAGGCCTCGAGCGCCATCGGGCGTCCGCCGATCACCGCCTCGAGCTCCTCTCCCGGCACCAGCTCCATCACCAGAAACATCGTGCCGTCCGGCAGTTCGCCATAGTCGAGCACCTCTGTCGTGTTGGGGTGCCGCAGCCGGGTCATCGCATGGAACTCCGCACGGAAGCGCAGCCGGGCCTCCGCGCTGTCACCACCCGCCCGGGGCTTGACGACCTTCAGGGCGCGTTCGGCGTTGGCATGCAGCCGATCCACCACGCGATACACCACGCCCATGGCACCCTCGCCGAGCAGGCCACGGACCCGGTAGCGGTTGGTGAAGAGGTCGGGCAGGGGGGCGGTCACTCCTGGTCTATACCCACGCGTTGAAGGGCGGACAACCCGGCAGCTGGCCGTGGGCCCGGTGGCCCGGGAAGGCCGGGGGAGGCCCCCCCCCTGCCCGTGGCCCCGTCAGAGGAGGCGCTTGAAGCGTTCGTACCTGGCCTCGAGGCTGGCGTCGCCGAGACCTGCCCCGCCTCCAGGGACCTCTCGCAACGCCGCGAGCTCCACGTTGACGACGTGAAGCCAGTGGGCGTTGCGCATCGCATGGAACAGGCGTCCGGCCTCGGTGTAGGCGAGCATCGCCCGCTGCCCCTCCCCGTGCGCCGCGAGCGCCCTGGCGCGCTCCCGCTGCGCGTGGGCCTGGATGAAGCGGTTGTCGAGCTCGGGCCGACCGGCGATGGCAAGCGCCTCGTCCAGCAGGGCGAGGCCGCGGGGGTCCCTCAGCACGCAAGCACAGCGGCCCAGGCCAAGCGCGGTCTGGGCCTCGATCAGCGGGTTCTGGTAGGTCTCGCCCGTGGCCATCTCCCGGGCCGTCAGGAACACGAAGCCCGCCTCCGTGAGGCGATCGCCCGCGAGGAGCGTGTGGCCAAGGCCGCACAGCCCGTGCATGATGGCGAGGCCGTGGTCCCGTGCACGGGCCTGCTCCACCATCTCCACCAGGGCCTGCTGGGCCTCGCCGGTGCGACCGAGGTCGGCCAGCAGCTGGCCCCGAAGCGCCAGCGCCAGGCTGAGCGGGACGGCCTGCTCGCGCCACTGAGCGTCAGCGATCAGGCTGCGCTCCAGCTGCTCGAGCGCAGGCCGCAGCTCGCCCTGCTGCCAGCGCAGGTAGGACCGCAGGTACAGCACCCAGACGCTCACCGGGGCACCGAGCCTGCGGGTCTTGCGCATCGTGCGCTCGATGTAGGCCTCCGCCTCTTCCGGGTGGCCGGACCAGGCCGCCCACACCCCGAGGCTGACCCAGGGCGCCAGGGCGTCCTCGTCCCCGGCCTCTTGCGCCAGCGCCAGCGCCTGCTCGCGCAGCACCGGGCTGGGGCGTTCGCCCCTGAAGGCCACCGCGTTTTGCATCACCAGGGCCTCCCGCCAGGCAGCCGTCAACAGGGGCGACGGGTGCGGAGGGAGCCGGCCGCTCACCAACCTCGCCGTGCGCCGGGCCGTCTCCACGAGCTCCGCAAGCCGACCCGCCACGAGCAAGGGCCCGAAGCGGGCCAGCTCCACGAGCGAGCGGTCGGCTTGCAAGCCCTCCGGCGGGGACGCCGCCAGCCGCTGGCTCAGCTGAAGGGCCTCGGCCGACTCCCCGAGGGTGCCCAGCGCCCGGGCCTGCAACGCCAGCAGGTCGGCGACCTCGAGCCCGGCCTTGCGCAGCAGCGGTTGCAGCCGTTCCGGGTCCGACGCCACCGCCTGGGCAGCCCGTGCGAGCACCTCGGCAGCCAGCCTGGGCGAGAGCGCAAGGGCCAGCTGCCCGATCCGCACCCACAGCACCAGGCGGTCGGGCAGGCGGTCCCCCTGCATCCCCGCCAACCCGGCCTCCGCGTCGCGCAGGTGCTCCAGCTCCACGTAGGCCGTGCCGGCGTCCCGGGCCTGGTCGGCGGCCAGCAGCAGCCAGGGGTGCGCCAGGGCAGGCTGCTCCCCGCGCACATAGTGTCGCGCCAGCTCGGGGGCTGCCGCCGGGTTGGCTGCCAGCTCGAGCTCCAGCCGCTCAGCCGCCCGCACGTGCATCTCTCGGCGGAGCGGGAGGGGGGTGTCCTCGTAAGCCACCTCACGCACGCGGTCATGCAGGAACCCGTACCGCCCGTGCATGTCGAGCGCCAGCAGCTGCCTCGCCGTGAGGTCGACCAGCCCGGCGAAGAGCTGATCCTCGTCCGCCTCGGCCACGTAGGCGAGCGTCGGCAGGGTCCACTGGTGTCCCAGCACGGCGGCGGCCTGCAGCAGCTGCAGCGCCTCGGGCCCGAGGTGGCCGAGCCGCCGCCGGATCGTGGCCTCGACGCGCTCCAGGTCCCCGAGCACCACGAGGTCCGAGGGAAAGCGCCAGGAGCCTCCCTGGCGGGTCAGGTGGCCTTCCTCCACCAGGGACTTCAGGGCCTCCTTCGTGAAGAGGGGGCTGCCTCCCGTGGCCTGGTACAGGGCCTCGGCGAAGGCCTCCGGCACGCGCGTCCCGGGAAGCATGGCCGCCACCAGCGCTGCCTGCCCCTCGCGATCGAGGGGCGTGAGCCGCAGGGCCTGCGCCAGGCCCTCCTCCAGCACCTGCCACACCGGGCTGCCGCCGGGCGTCTCATCGTCCGGGAAGGTGGCAATGCACAGCACGGCGCGGCGCTGCAGGCGACGGGCCGCGGCGTTGAAGGCGGCCAGGGTCTGCGGATCGGCGAGGTGGAGGTCGTCCAGCATCAGCAGCAGGGGGTGGGTGCGGGACAGCGCCTCCAGCCAGCCGATCACCTCGTCCGCCTCCACCGGGGAGAGCGCGCCAGAGCCCGAGCCGGCCAGCTCGGGGTAGAGCGCCCGGATGGCCTGCTGGTGACGATCGCGCACCTCCTGGGAGCCGTGGGCCAGCGCGGCCCTCAGGGCCGTTCGGAGCGGCTCCCAGGGGGGCTGGTCCTCGCCGTGGCAGCACCCCCGGAGCACGAGGAAGCCCAGCAGCTGGGCGCGCACCTCGAGCTCCTGCAGCAGGCGGGACTTGCCGAGCCCCGCCGGGGCCCCCAGCATCACCGTCGTCCCCTCGCCATGAAGGGCCTGATGCAGCGCGGTGTCGAGCTGCGCCAGCTCGGCGTCGCGGCCCACGAGGCCGCTGGTCTCCAGGAAGCTCAGCTGCTGATCGCGGGTCTCCCGGGTCAGGGCCAGGCCGG
This sequence comes from Candidatus Sericytochromatia bacterium, assembly GCA_035284865.1. Taxonomy (GTDB): domain Bacteria; phylum Cyanobacteriota; class Sericytochromatia; order S15B-MN24; family JAQBPE01; genus JAYKHL01. The sequence goes on from JAYKHL010000178.1 coordinate 10,436, forward strand.
TGATGGCGCCCAGGTCGGTCAGGGCGTCACCCGCGGCCTGCGGCCGCCGCGCCGGGTCCTTGGCCAGCAGGCGCTCCACCAGCTTGATGAGCCCGATGGGGGCGTCAGGTCTGACGGTCCGTAGCGGAGGGGGCTCCACCTCCAGGTGCCCCCGAGCCACCGTGGAGGCCTCGCCCGCAAAGGGCAGCCGCCCCGTCAACATCTCGTAGGCCAGGCAGCCCACGGCATAGAGGTCGGTGACAGGCGTCCAGCCCCCGTCTCGCAGCAGCTCGGGGGCCATGTAGTGGAGGGTGCCGCAAAGCCCCTCCGCGGGCACCTGCCCGAGCCGCCCCATCAGGCCGAAATCCATGAGCTTCAACACGCCATCCGGGCGGACGCGGATGTTCTCCGCCTTGATGTCCCGGTGCAGGTAGCGGCGGGCGTGGATGTAGTCGAGGGCCTGCAGCAGCTGGATCAGCAGCGGGTAGAAGGAGGCGAGCGCCATGGGGCGCCCCCCGATGAGGTCCGAGAGCGACTGCCCCGGCACCATCTCCATGACGATGAACACGGTGCCGTCCGGCAGCTCCCCGTACTCGTAAACGTGCGCGGTGTTCGGGTGGTTGAGCCAGGCCATGGCGTGGAACTCGGCCCGGAACCGGCGCCGGGCTGCGTCCGCGCCTTCCCCCACGGGCTTGAGCACCTTGAGCGCGCACTCCCTGCGCTCGCGCAGCAGGTCCGAGGCGCGATACACCACCCCCATCGCCCCCTCCCCGAGGGCGTCCAGGAGGCGGTAGCGCGCCGTGAAGGGCCTCGGCAAGGCGTCCATCATGAGGGTTTTACCCGGAAGCGAGGCTTCCGACCGAGCAGGATCCCGGACGCCCGAGCCGCAGGGCGGGCCTTTACTACCGGGCTGGGATGAGACTTGACAAAACCATTGTCAAGTCGATATGAACCATGGCGTTGCGTCCCGCCAGGCTGGCTCCTTGAGCCCGCCTTTCCCCGGAGCCTTCCTCACCCATGTCCGTCGACACCCCCGCCCCCGCCGAGCGCGGCCAGCTCGCGATCCACGCCGAGAACCTGCTGCCCATCATCAAGAAGTGGCTCTACTCCGACCACGAGATCTTCCTGCGCGAGCTCGTCAGCAACGGCGTCGACGCCGTGGCCAAGCTGAAGCACGTGGCCCTGATCGAGGGCCTCGGCGAGCTCGGGGAGTTCCGCGTCGAGGTCACGCTCGACCAGGACGCGAAGACCCTGACCATCACGGACAACGGCATCGGCATGACGGCCGATGAGGTCCGCCAGTACATCAACACCGTGGCGTTCTCGGGCGCCCAGGACTTCGTCAAGCGCTACGAGCTGAACGCCGAGCAGAACGCCATCATCGGCCACTTCGGGCTGGGCTTCTACTCGGCCTTCATGGTGGCAGACAAGGTCGAGATCTTCACCCGCAGCTACAAGACGGACGCCGAGCCGTGCCACTGGGTGAGCGAGGGTGGGCTGGAGTTCACGCTCGGGGCCTGCGAGAAGGCCGAGCGAGGCACGTCCATCGTGCTGCACCTGAACGCCGAGAGCACCGAGTTCCTCGATGCCGTGCGCGTCCGACACGTGCTCGAGAAGTACGCCAAGTACCTGCCCGTGGCGGTGCTGCTCGACGGCGCCCACATCAACGGCCGCGCCCCCATCTGGACCCAGGCCCCCAGCAGCCTCACGGATGAGGACTACCTCTCGTTCTACCGCGCCGCCTACCCCTTCGAGGAAGAGCCCCTGTTCTGGATCCACCTGAACGTGGACTACCCCTTCCGGCTGCAGGGCGTGCTCTACTTCCCGCGCTTCAAGCACGAGTTCGACGTCTCGAAGGGCCAGGTGCAGCTCTACTGCAACAACGTCTTCGTCACGGAGAACGTGCAGGACGTCATCCCGCGCTTCTTGATGGTGCTCAAGGGCATGATCGACTGCCCGGACATCCCGCTCAACGTCAGCCGATCGATGCTCCAGAACGATCCGTACGTGAAGAAGATCGCGGGCCACATCACCAAGAAGGTGGCGGACCGCCTCACGCAGCTGTTCCGCACGCAGCGAGAGCAGTACGAGGGCTACTGGAACGACATCCACCCCTTCGTGAAGTTCGGCATGTTGGAGGACGAGAAGTTCCACGACGCCGCCAGCGAGGCCGTGCTGTTCGAGTCCACCCAGGGCGGCTTCACCACCGTCGCCGAGTACCTCGCGCGCAACAAGGAGAAAGCTGAGAACACCGTCTACTACGCCGAGGCAGGAGAGGCCCAGACGACCTACGTCACGCTGTTCAAGGAGCAGGGGCTCGAGGCCCTCTACACGCACGGGCCGCTCGACGTGCACTTCATCCACCTGCTCGAGACCAAGCACCGCGAGGTGAAGTGGAAGCGCGTCGACGCGGGCCTGTCGGACCAGCTCGTCGACAAGGCCGCCACCCAGATCGTGGATGCCGAGGGGAAGACCCAGGATGACAAGCTGAAGGAGACGGCCGAGCGGCTGCTCAAGGATCGCGGGGTGACCATCGAGGTGCAGCGGCTGAAGTCCGAGGACATCTCGGGCCTCATCACGCAGGGCGAGATGGAGCGCCGGATGTCCGATATGTCGGCCATGTGGAAAGACCGCATCGAGCTGCCCACCCGCAAGACGCTGGTGCTGAACGCCAACAGCCCCGTGGTGCAGCGGCTGCTCGGCGCGGAGGACCCGGCGAGGGCCCAGGACCTCGCCGAGCACGTGCACGACCTCGCCCGGCTCGCGCACGAAGGGCTGAAGGGCGAGGACCTGACACGCTTCATCGCCCGCAGTCACCGGCTGCTCGGGGGATAGCGCGTCCCCCCGGGCCTTGCCCGGCGGCTGGAACGGGCTGGCGTCCTGGCCCCCTTCTCCTGGCGGGAAGAAGGCTGTCAGGACGCAGCGCCTGGCCTGCTGCTTCGCGCTCGGCACGCGGGTACAATGGCGTTGTCGGGAGGCGCACCATGTCAGGGCAGCCAGGGCAGGATCCCATCCTCGCCGCCATCGTCGACCACTATGACCGCGTGCTGCGGGCCGAACGGGACCATGAGCCCGTGGACCAGGCGAAGGTGGCCGCGGAGCTCGGCCTCGAGCCTGCGGCGCTGCAGGCCGCCCTCGCGCGGGTCGAGGCTGCGCGCACCCTTCAGCGCGAGGAGGAGAACCTCGCGGCCGACCGGGCCGCCTTCGAGGCCTCGCGCTGGGTCCCCTTCCAGGGGGCGGTGCGCCGCTTCGCCCTCGCGATGCCGCTGCTCGTCGCCGCGGAGGTGGCGCTCACGCACGACGCCGTGGCGAGCGGCCTCCTGGGGGTCCTCTGGGCCGTGCGCCTGGTCTGGCGCTGGACGCGCCTGCGCTGGCCCGATCCAGAGGCGGTCGAGCGGGATTTCACCTGGTGGCGGCGCAAGCGCCAGGTCCGCACGACGGTGGATCGCCTGGTCGGACGGGCCCTCGGCTTTTTCGGCCGGTAGCGGCCCGGACACCGCTCAGGTGGCGTGAACCGGCCGCCCGCGCCGCTTAGGCCTGCGCCTCCCGCGCCAGGATCCAGCGGATGGCCGCGTTCTCGGCCCAGTGGCCATCCTCCCACGGGTGGGCGGGCTGCGGGCGATGGCCGAAGAAGCCCACGTGCCCCCCGTGGGGCGTGATTGTCCAGGCCACGGCGCCACCTGCCGGCAAGGCCTCCAGCGGCGGCCGCTGGCCCGCCACCGGGATGAACGGGTCGTCGGCGGCCGTGAGCACCCACGTTGGCGTGGTGATCGCCGCGAGGTGGGGCCCGGGGCTGGCCGCCGCATGGTAGGTGTCCACGTCCGGCAGCCCGAGGGCCGGGGCCGTCACGGCGTCATCGAAGGCACGCACGCTGCGCAGGCCTCGCAGCCGGGCCACGTAAGGCCGCAGGCGCTCGCCGGCCTTGCCATGACGGACCTGGTGGCGGACGGCCCGAGCCAGCAGCCAGACGAAGCGGGCATCATAGAAGCGGTTCCGAGGCGTGGCGAGCGAGCGCCCCGCGGCTCCGAAGTCCATCGGGGGCGAGATGCACACCGCGCCGGCCACCGGCAGCCGCGGCGTGCAACGCGCCAGCGCGTTCAGCACGATCGCGCCGCCCAGGGACAGGCCCGTCAGGTAGATGCGGGTGTGCCCCAGCCGCTGCGCATGCGTCACCACGTCGGCCACGTCCGGCCAGGCCAGCCCCGCCGTCACCCGCGAGCAGAGCCGCTCAGAGCCACCGGCCCCGCGCCAGTTCACACGCAGGCTGTGCAGCCCCGCCGCGTGGGCCTTCGCGCTCAGGCCACGCAGCGTGCCGGTGTCGGCGTGGGAGCCGAGGCCGTGGAAGTGGACCACGAGGGGGGCGTCTGCCGGGCCGACGTCGGGCAGCAGGTGCAGCCAGGCCAGCAGGTGATCGCCGTCGGCGAGGGGCACCTCCACGCGCGTGCACCCCTGGCGCCAGCTACGAGGCCGGGGCCTGCGGGGCCCGAGCTCGGACAGAAAGGTCTGCACGTCGGGGTGCGCCAGCAGCGGCCGGAAACCCTCCGAGAGGGCGGGGGGCAGGCTCATCGGAGGTTGAACGGGGCGCAGCCAGCCAGCAGGCGCTGCCAGCCCCGCTCGGTTGCCAGGGTGTCCCACGGGGCAAGGGGCAGCTGGCTGCGGAGGGCCGCCGGGTCCAGCGGCGGCCCCTCGACCCGCAGCCCCGCGAGGGTGGCGGCCCGCGTCAAGGCGAGCGCCACGAAGGCCAGCGTCGGGCCCTGCCCCGGGGCACGCGCCAGCTCGATGGCCTGCTGCCAGGCCGCCGTGGCGCGTTCCCGCTGCCCCGCCTGCAGCCACAGGATGGCCCGCAGCAGGGCGATCTGGGGCCAGGGCCGCCCCTGGCCGCTGGCCCACGTCGGCTCCGCGGCGAGGTAAGCCTCGCGCAAATTCTCGTCCTCGCAGGCCACCAGGTGGCGCAGCAGCAGGTGGTGTCGGTAGCGCAGGGCCCCCTCGCCCTGCGCCGCCAGCGAGGTGACGAGGCTTCGGTCGATGGGGGCCTGCAGCGCCTCCACCACGCGGGCCTCACGCTCGCTCCAGCCCAGCCCGGGGGCATCCAGTGCCGCCAGGGCGCGATAGATGCGGGTCCGAGCCTGCTCGATGGCGCCCTGGCGGGGGTCGCCCATGGCCGCGAAGGTGGCGATCGCCTGGGTGAACAGCCGGTCAGCGGCCTGGAAATCGCCCCGGAGGGCCGCATGCTGCCCCGAGGCACTCGCCAGCCGCCCCGCCAGTTGCCGCTTGGGGCCGGGCTTCTCCCCCAGGGGCTGCCACCGCGCAAGCGCCCGCGAGGCCCCCTCGAAGTCGAAGGCGTTGGTGCAGCGCACGGCGCGCACCAGGTCCGCCTGACAGACGAGCTCGGGCTCATCCTCGGCGTAGCGATCGCACAGCCGCGCCAGAGCCTCGGGCCCCTCCTGCGTCACGAAGCCGGCATGGTTGCCGTGCTGCAGTTGCAGGATGCCGAACATCAGGAACTCCGCCGGGCCAAGGTCTTGCCGGTGCTCCGGGGCGGGCCGCCCCGCCTGCAACAGCCGCAGGGCGCGGCGCAGGCGCTGGACGTCCACGGCAGCGCTCTCTGCCTGGCTCCAGGCCTCGCGCAGCACCTCGCCCCAGACGTTGCCCTCGCGACGCAGGTGTTCGACAAGACGCGCGTAGAGAGCAGCCCCGAGCCCCTCGCCCACCCACGCGCGCGCGTCGGCCAGGAAAGCCCGGAGCGCCTCCGAGGGCAGGCTACCGCCCGGCCGGCAGGCCGTCCAGAGACGGTCCCAGTCGCGGATCGGGGTCTCGAGGAGCCAGGCCTCGCGCAAGGAGTCGGCCCCCAACTCGGCAAGGCGCCCCGTGTTCCACAGGTAGGCCACCAGGTCCACATAGCCGTTGCGGCCGTTCTCGTCCTTGGCGATCACGCGGGGACGCTCCAGCGTCAGCAGCGCGGCCCGAGCCGGGTCGTCCTGGGTGGTCTGTCGGGCCCACTCGGCCGCGAGGGGGCCCCAGGTGTCGCCAGAGGCGTGCTCGCTGCGTTGCTCGATCACCATCGCCACCCGTGTCTTGCCCGCCACGGGCAGCAAGCGCAGCGCCCACTGACCCAGCGCCGCCACGGCGGCCTCCCAGCGGCGCTCGGGCAGCGGCGCCAGCGCGTCCAGGGTGAAGCCGAGGACGCCCACGCGGTGCCGGGCCAGCGTGGCAAAGGCCTCTCGCAGGGCCCGAGGGCGCTTGTCCTTCGCATGCCACCCAGGCGGCAAGGGAGGCAGCTCCGTGTCCGCCGGCACCAGCAGCCCCACCACGAGGCTGTTGTCTCGCCCGCTGAACTTGCCGGACTCGTCGATCAGCAGCTGCCAGCCGGCCGCCGGCTCAAGCCCCGTGATGCCCACCTGGCTGGGCTCCGGGGGGGCCTGCGGGACCCGTGCGGTGGCTGCTCTGGGCACGGTGGCCGTCTGCGGCGCCCGGCGGTTGCGGGCACCGACGGCCCCCCCTGACGCCGGGACAGCCCGGGCAGCCCCGGGCTCGGGCGCTTCCCCCAGCAGGGCCTGGAGCGAGCTGCCCGCAGCGGCCGCCACCGCCCGGCGGAACGCCGGCAACCCGTCTGGCTGGGCCAACAGCCGGAGAGCCCGCTCGCGCACCGCCGGAGCGTCCGGCCGGAGCCGCCCCGCCAAGGCGACCAGCGCCTCCACGTCGTCCCGGGCCTGTTGCCCGGCGGCTCGAGCGGCATCCAGCTCGGCCAGGCGGACGGAGGTCGTTGGTGCATCCGGGCACTCGGAGGCGGCCTCGGAGAGACGATCGAAGGTGTCTTCGTCCAGGCTGCCGTCGTAAGCAGCCGCCATCACCTGCCGCAGGTGGTATTGCCAGTTGTTTGCGCTCGGGGCCTTGCGTCTCGCCAAGGGGGTCTCCTCTGCCCCGTTGTTCCCCCCCGTCCGGCCCCCCTAACGGCCGGGGACCTCCCCTGGTTCCGCGATAGCCCCTCGCCCGGCCTGCGGCCACCCTCTCCCGGGGGGGAGGGAAGCGAACTCCGGTCTCCCCCAAAGGGTGCGCACGTTTTCCACTCCCTTCTCCCACGGGGAGAGGGTCCGCGGCAGCGGGGATGAGGGGTGATGCGGAATCAGGGACCTCCCACCACGACCGGGCTCGACGGAGCGGGTTGGGGCCTCTCAATTGTATCGGTTTTCGATGCAGAACGTCCCGCAAGATGGGCAGGTGCCCCCGGTGGGCGCCGCGCTGCCCCCCTCCAACGCCAGGAGCCATGACCGTGACGTTCTTCCACGACACCCCCTCCTCCCCCTGCTGGACCGTCAACTTCGCGGCCTTGCGGCTGCAGGTCCTCGAGCGCCTTCTGGCCGAGCCCGCGCTGATGTTCACCCGCCTGGAGCGTGCGGGCATCATGGACCTGTTCGTCGCCACGGCCAAACGCCTCGCAGCCCGTGCTGCCGCCGACGGCGCCGAGGGGCGCCCCCTCGACTGGCGCGACAACCCGGGGCTGTTGATCCTGGCGCGAGACCTCGAGGAGCTCGGCGTCGACGTGCCCAAGTGGACGCTGCTGTTCGGCTGGCTGGCGCCCGAGTCAGCCGCGGCCGGCTGTCCGGATCTCGTGGCGGAGGTGGCGCTGCGAGCCCTCGACGGCACGCTCGGCAAGCCCCGCCGCCGGCGCCAAGCGCCGCCCGGGTGAGGCCGCGCAGGCGGCGCGACGCGGACCTTGAAAGGGTCGGTCCCCGCGTCGAACAGCCCCACCCGGTGGCGGCCAGGCCGCTTCCCGGCAAGGAGGCCAGCCTGGCCGGGGGTGGCGGCAGGCCTGCCCGGGAAGGGGTCGGTGCGGCGCCCGGGAAGGGCCGCAAAGGTTAGCCAGCCCCCCCTTGCGGTAAGCGAACAGCAGAGCCCCTCGGCCCCGCAGTCACCTCGAGGAGATCACGATGTCCAAGATCGCAAATGGCAAGGCTTCAGGCTCCAACAAGGCCGGTGGAGGGAAGCCACAGGGCAAGGACGCCGGCAAGGCTGCGCAGGCTCAGAAGGCTGCGGACGAGGCCGCCAAGGCCAAGAAGGCGGCCGCCGAGGCGGACAAGCGGGCCAAGGCGCATGCCGCCGAACGCGCGGCCGAGCTCGCCCGGGCAGCCCGGGCGGACATGGGCCCGCTGCCCTTCATCCTCGGAGGCCCAAGCTCGAGCCAGCAGGACAAGGCGGAAGGCAAGAACAAGCAGGACAAGGTAGAAGGCAAGAACAAGCAGGACAAGGCAGAAGGCAAGAACAAGCAGGACAAGGCTGAGGGCAAGCACGACCGGGTGACGAAGCTGGCAGACAGGCTCGCCAGGGCGGCCTCGGACCTCGACCGGGCGGTGGATGCCCAGGTCGACATCGGCAAGCGGATCAAGCAGGTCGGAGGCCGGGACACCTGCGCCGCTGCGGAAGCCCAGCACCACTGGGCCACCAGCAACCCCGAGGAGTACGCCCGCGTCGCCAAGCAGCTGATGAAGCATGGCGAGGCCACCATCGTGCGCGACGGCCAGAAGCACGTGCTCAGCGTGGATGGCAACTTCCAAGACAAGCGGAATTCGGCCTGGATCGCGCAACAGGGCTTCGACCTCAATGAAAAGCTGAACGCCACGATGCAGGCCGCGCTGATGAACCTGGGCGTGGGAGGCTACCGGCGGAACGCCAGCTACGACATGGCGGCGAACCGCGCGCAGGGCGGGCAGTCCAACGGCAACGCCGGCATGTCGGTGCTCGACACCTGGCGGCTCGGCAACCGGCTGAGCGGGCAACAGCCGCTGCTCGGAACCAACACGCCCCCCGAGCAGCGTGACGCCGACAGCGACGGGCTGCCCGGCGGCGCAATCAAGACCGTGGACGCGGCCTTCGCTGCCGTCAAGGAAGCCGCGCGGGAGGGCAAGCACGCGACGGTGCTGGTGGGGGCGGGCAAGGGCCGCGCCCACATGGTCCGGGTGGTTGATGTGACCGCCGGCCAGGTCACGATCCGGACGCCGGATGGCCTGCAAAGCTTCAGCGAGGCTGAGTTCAAGCAAAAGATGGATGTCGACGTGCGCAGGCTGGGGGATGGCGACATCGGCACCTGGGGGTCTTATGGCACAACGTCGTGGACCAGCGGCGCCCGCACCCGGACCACGACCACCAGGTAGCCCCCTCGAGCCTGCCGCCCCGGACCGCCGGTGGCGGCTGCCGGGCGCCCCTCGGGGGGGCTGGGGCTCCGGTCGCGGCGGACAGCTCAGCCATCTTTTAAGGTTCATTTAAACAAGTCTTGGCATCCTGGGGCCGATACCATCGCAAGGGCGCCTCCCGCGCCCCGTGCGCCGCGCCTGTCCCCGGAGGTCCCCTTGCTTCGCCGCCTCACCTCGCTAGCCATCCTCGCGCTGACCCTCGGGGCGTGCGCCTCGGGGGCCCGGCCCGGCACCTCCCTGCCCACGGGCGCGGGCGCCGCGGCCTTGTCGACCCCGGCCGACCCGGCGGGGCTCGATATGGCCACCTACGTCAGGCTCACGACGGGCCTGCTCGCCGAGGCCCTGCGCACGGGGGACGCCGCCACGGTCAGGCTGTTCACGGCCTACGCCGAGGGGCACGATCCGCAACCCGAGGCCAGCCGGGCGATCGCCCAGGCGGCCCTTGCGGCCACGCCGGTCGCTGCCACGGACGACGCCGGCCTGCGCGCCTCGGTGGCCCGCATCGCCGCCGGCGCCCCCCGCGTCAGGCCCGCTGCCGAGCCCACCGCCATCGCCTTCCCGGCTGATGAGGGCGATCACCCCCACGCCCTGACCGAGTGGTGGTACCTCAATGGCCACCTCGAAACGAGAGGCGTGGGCCCACTCAAGCGCCGCTTCGGCTACGAGTTCACCCTCTTCAAGGCCGGCGCCCTGCTCCACTGGGCGCACGTGGCGGTCACGGACGTGACCTTCAAGCGCTTCCGCTACACGCGCGAGTTCATCCCGGCCAAGCAGGCCCAGGGCGCCATCGGCCGACTCGCGCAGGCCTACGGCACGCACGCCCTCGAGGCCGTCGGCCCGAGCGTCTACAAGCTGTCGAGCGGCTTCGGCGACAGCGGGCTGGACCTGCGGCTGGCCTCCCGGAAGGCCCCCCTGCTGATCGGCGGCAACGGGAAGATTGACATGCCGGAGGGCAAGGACTCGTGGTACTACAGCCAGACCCGCCTGGCGGCCACGGGCGCGGTGGTGGTGGGCGGTGAGCGCAAGGAGGTCACGGGCGTCTCCTGGCTCGACCACCAGTGGGGACCGTTCTTCGTCTCCGGCTTCGCGGACCGCTGGGACTGGTTCGCGCTGCAGTTCGAGGACGGCACGGAGTACAACCTGTTCGGCTTCCGCAGCGCCAGCGGCCAGGCTGGCGCCCGCCACGTCAACCGCAGCGGCAGCGACGGCCGGGGTACCACCGGCAGCCGTTTCACCATGGAGCGGCTGGACTGGTGGCGCAGCCCGCAGACGGGGCTGTACTACACCACCGACTGGCGCATCAGCCTGCCCGACTCGGGTGAGACCGTGGAGCTGGAGGCCCTGGTGCGCCACCAGGAGGTGGCCCGTCGCAAGGCCTTTGTGCTGGACCCCCTGCCCAGCTACTGGGAGGGGGCCATGAGCGCCGTGAAGCGCACGCCCGACGGCAAGGCCGTGAAGGGCCGGGCCTACTGTGAGCACTTCGGCTTCAAGAGCCCCGCAGGGCCCCGGTAGGCAGCCCCCCCTCAACTCCGCTGACGCGGGCCCTTGCCCGGAGGAAGCCAGAACCGGCAACGCCTCGAACCCACCGGTTCAAGCCGGATGCCGCCCTCCTCCCCTCAGGGAGAGGGCGGCGAGATGCAACCTCATCCAGTCGATGCGTAGGCTGTCCGCCCCTTGCTCCGCTCACCACGTCAGTCCGCATCAGCGGGGATGAGGGGTCATGCGGCATCAGGGGAGAGCCGCGCGGGTGAAGGCCCCCGCTCCGGGGGGTAGGTAGCCGACATGGCCAAGCCCCGGAAGCCGCAAGCCTCTCGCCCCGCCGCGCCCGCCGTGAGCCCGGGGCGCTGGTCCCCGCTGATGCCCCGCCAGCGGGCCCTGTTCTACGAGCAGCTGTCGCGGATGCTGAAATCGGGGCTGCCCCCCAGCACCGCCGTGGCCAGCGTGCTGCGAACGCCGTGGCCCCCGGCCCTGGAAACCCTCGCCCGGGACCTCGCCCGACAGGTCGGCAGCGGGGGTGCCCTGTCCGAGGTGCTGCGCCGCCACGGGCCCCTCGTCGGGGGCTTCGAGGCGGCCTACATCGAGGCGGCGGAGGCCGCCGGGACGCTCGCGGAGGGCTTCGAGGCCCTGGCCCGGCAGCACTGGCTGCGCCATGAGCACCTGACGGCCGCCACCGGCAAGCTGATCTACCCCGTCTGCCTGCTGGCGGTCGCCGCCGTGCTCGGCCCCCTGCACGTGGCCTTCGCGGGCGACGTGGCTGGCTACGTGCGGCAGGCCGTCACGCCGCTGTTGACACTGGCGGCCGGGCTCGCCGGCACCGCCTGGCTGGTGCTGACCCCAGGAGCAGCCCCCCTTCGCGGGCGCCTCTACCTGCTAGGCAGCCGCCTGCCGTTCTTCGCGGGCCTGCTGCGGAAGCTGGCCCTCGCCCAGCTCGGGCAGCTGCTGGCCCAGGGCTTCAGGGCGGGCCTGCCGGCCGCCACCGTCTTCTCGCTGGCCGCAGCGGCGATGCCGGACCCGGTGATGGCCCTTGCCTGCCGGGAGGTCGAGGCGGGCGTCCACCACGGTCAGACCCTCACGGAGGGCGTCGCGCGGCACCCGCAGGCCTTTCCCCACGAGTTCGTCTCCGTGATCGAGACCGGAGAGCAAGCCGGCCGCCTCGATGAGGCCCTCGAAGCGGCCTGTGTGCTCTGGCGCGAGGATGCCGAGCGGGCCCGCAACAACCTCACGCGCGTGGCCACGGGCAGCCTGATGGCCGTCGCGCTGGGCATGGTGGCCTTGCTCATCCTCAGCATCGGGCTGGGCATCATTGGCCGCGTACACCAGCTGATCGCCCAGTAGCCCCACGCCCAAGCAGGCACCGGGGCCTGGCCAGCTCGCCCGGGGCAACCGTCAGAGGCGGGTGACGGTCAGCAGCTGAGGCGGCGTGCAGTCCGCCGGGTAGACCAGGGTCAGCCGACCATCCGTGCGCCAGCCCGGCGGCACCGTGACCGTGGCGAAGGGGGCGCCCTGCTCCCCTTGCCGCAGCACGAGATGGGTCAACAAACGCCGGGGCTGCCCGGGGCCCTCGTCCCAGTCGAAGCGCACGGGCCCACGAAAGGTGGTGAGCGGCCCGGGCGTCACGGCGTAACTGGGGGCGGCCGGCTTGCCTTCCGGGATGCGGACGGGGTGCGAGAGCGCGAGTGCGTACTGCCGTGGGGTGGAGCCTGGGTTGTCGAGCGGGATGCGAAGGTCATAGGTGACGCCGTAGCTGCCGTGGGCCTCGGGCGGCACGTCCGGGTAACGCCGGGCCATGCGAGGGGCCTGGATCTGAGCGGTGCCCAGGGTGTTCTGGGCCACGCTGGCGATGGGGAACCCCACCCAGTCTCCAGCATCCGGCAGCGCCACGGAGGCCCGCTCGAACAGCTGCCCCGCCCAGCGAGCCCCGAGGCTGACGCCGGACACGCGCCCGTAGGTGAAGCTGCCGCCTGCCGGGGGTGCTCCGGGGGGGTACACCGTGGCCTGACGCTCGGGGGGCCCGGCCCGCTGACCCTCCCGCAGCACGGCCAGGAAGGCCTCGTCGCTGGGCCGGCTGCCCGCACGGCCGAACAGGGCGACGGCCGCCAGCCGCACCGCGCCGTCCCCCTGGAAGCGGTACAGCCCGGAGCGCGCGTTGCGCGTCGGCAGGCCGAGGGTCTTGGCAGGGATGGGCTCACTGAACAGCACGTCCCGGGCCCCGGGCGCGAGGGTCCAGCTGGCCGGAGGCACGCTCGACCGCCCGAGCAGCCAGTCGACGGCCACGCGGCTGCCGGGCCCGGCGAACACGGTGCCGCGAGGGTCCTCGACGCGTGACTCCAGATCGACGAAGGGAGCCTCGGTGGTCAGCCAGCTGGCGCCCGCGACGCGCCTGAGGCCCACCGGGGTCGCGCCGTCGTTCTCGGCGATGAGGGCCAGCCAGGCGGCGTCATTGCCGTCAAGGAAGGCGGTCTCGGCGATGTGGTGCCAGAAGAGCTCGAAGGGCCCCGTGAAGGCGAAGTCCAGGTTGGCGCCGCCGCCGGCCAGCGTCGAGGCGAGCACGCCACCCCTGCGCAGCAGCTCCGGGTTGTTGACGTTGAGCACCGGCACGTCGTCCAGCCCGCCGGGAAGGGGCCGGATGGCGCGGAGGCTGCTGCGCTCCGGCGTCGGCGGAGCGCTGCCGGGGTTCGGCAGGCCGGTCGGTGGCGAGGCGCCCTCCCCCGCGGCCCCGGCGGGGGGCGGGGCAGGGACAGCGGGCGCCGCGCAGCCAGCCGCCAGCACGCCGACGACCAGGAGCCACCAGAGGCAGGGCCAGCGGTTCTCGGCCTCGCCCCTCGGGCGCGCGGCTCTCGACAGGTGCCCGGGGGGGCGGACGGTCACGGCCAGCTCCAGCCCGGCCCGGCGCCGGGTTCCAAGAACGGTCAACAAGGCTTCAGATCCTGGCCTGCCCACGATCAGTCTGTCAAGCCACAGGGGCACGGCCCCGGGCGGGTATGAAAGGCTTGGCTTCGGCCGGGAGGTCCCGTGGTCGATGGCGGTGAGTCTAGACGGGCCGCGCTGGAGGAACTCCAGGCGCGCGCCACGCTGGGGCGGGAGATCCTGCTCCGCCCCATCGCCAGCGATGGCGACCTCGCGACTGCCCAGCAGGCCCGCGTGGAGTGGGTGCTGCGCAACAAACGGCTGCTGCAGCAGCTCTTCGGGGAGGCTGCCTCACAGGTGCGGTTCTCACCCGCCGCGCCGACCGAGATGCCCCTGAAGCCGAAGCTCGAGGATCACGTACGGGAGTTCCAGAACCAGATGATCGCGGGCATCACGGATCTGGACCGCCTGATCCAGGCCCTGGGTCAGGTCCCCTGAGCGACACGCCGGCGGCGCGGCCCGGCCCAGCCCCGAGGGTCGCGGCCGTTATAATTAACGGAATCTTTACAGCCAGATAAGAATCCCGCGCGCCTCCTGCCGGATAACCCCCCTGTCGCAGCCACCGCCAGGAGCCGCCATGTCCGTCGTCAGCCGCCTCTTTCAGTCCCTGACCCGCCGCGTCGAGGCCGGTGCCGGCCGCACGCTCGGTCGCACGGCCGGCAGCGAGGTCGGCGAGCAGGCCGCCCGCACCCTCGGGAGGGACGCCCTGAAGACCAGCGGGCGCGCCGTGCTGACCGCCGGCGCGGAGGGCCCCACCAACCCGGCCTTCACCGCAGCCATGGATGCCGTCCGTGACCTCCTGAAGCAAAAAGGGAGGTACCACAACGTGTCAGGCCCGCTGCAGGAGGCCCTCGCGCAGGCAGCAACCACCGGTGAGGCACTGCAGGTCGCGACGGTGGCCCGGAAGCTGGCCGTGGGCTACAACCGGGTTCACCGGGGCGTGCTGACGGACGCCCTCGCGCAGGGCGCAGCCAGGGCTCAGGTGACGGACGAGGCCTTCGACGTCATCCGCCAGGTGGTCAGGACGCGGCAGGAGGCCTACGCCCTGTTCAACGTGGCCGAAAGGCGCAAGCTCGTCGAGACGGCGGTGGCCCGGTACATGGAGGTTGGCGAGGCTGAGCTGCCCGTGGACGAGCTCGCCCGGAAGGTCGTGAAGCTGGTCAAGCCCCGCCTCGATCAGGCCTCCACCCGTGCCACCATCCGGCGGGTGACGCGGCTCGAGACGCTGGTGCAACGGGTGCAGGCCGTGACCAACTTCATCCACAAGGCCCTGTCCTGAGGCCGCAGGCCTGCCGGTTGCGGGTATAAGGCGGGTGCCCGATAGCCCCGGAGGCTCTGCCTTGCGACCGCTCCCCCTGCCCCTGCTCGGCCTGCTGGTCAGCCTGACAGGCTGCACGCCAGCCCCCTGCCCGGTGGCGAGCACCCCAGCGACGGGGGGCGTCGTCCAGGGCCAGGTGCGCGGGGCCGACGGCCAGCCCGTGGAGGGAGCCACCGTCGTGGCCGCCGACGCCTCCGGGGTGGCAATCCCCGGCACCATGCGGGCCCGCACGGATCAGCAAGGCACCTTCTGGGCAGCCCAGCTGCCTCAGGGCTTCGCCTACGTGCTGGTGGCGCGGCTGCCGGACGGCAAGGGCACGGTGCTGTCCACGCTCGGACGCCCGGCAGAGGCCTCACCCCCTGAGACGGACATCACGCCAGCGACCACCATCCTCACGCTGGCCACGATGCGCGGACGCGCCGGCATGCCGGGGGTGTTCACGCCAGAGGCCTGGGCACTCGCCGTGCAGCAGGTCGAGCAGGCCCTCGCGGGAAACCCAGCCCCGGACCTGGCCGACCCCGCCGCCGTCGAGGCGTGGCTGCGCCAGCGCGGCGAGGAGGATGCCACGCTGCGAGCCAACGTCGCCCTCCTGGGCCAGGAGCTGAGCGCGGGGGGCTCCCGGGAGCAGGTCGAGACCCAGGCCGGCAACCGCCAGTCCGATCCACTCGACGCCCTGAAGCCCATCTACTGACGCCATGCCGATGCCACCACGACGCCTTGCCGCCCTGCTCGCCCTGGTCACCTGCCTGGGGGGCCTGCCGGGCTGTGAGGCAGACGCCCCCGTCTGCACCCCTGCCGCCAGCCGTCCCCTGCCAGGCACCCTGCTCGGCGGCCAGGCCCGCATCCCCACCTCGCTGGCCGTGGCAGGCGCTCCGCCAGGGCTTGACTACGAGGTGCCCGTCAACCGAGGCGAGGTCTACCTCTCGGACACGGCCGGGCGAGCCCTGCCTGGCCGCGTGGCGCTGACGAGCGCCGAGGGAGCCTGGCAGCTGGCGGGCGTGCCACCCGGCCAGGCCTTCGGCGTCGTCGTCGTGACCCGGAGCCCGCAGGGCAAGGACGTCGTCCTTCGCACCCTGGCCCGCACGGGCAACCAGGGGGGGAGCGCTGACGTCAACGCTGCCACCACCATCGCCACGCTGGGGCTCTGCGACGGCCTCAGCGGTCCGGTGGGGGAGTTCGACCGCGCCACCTTCGACCGGCTGGTGGGACACGTCTACGGGAAGCTCCCCTCTGCCAGCCCGCTGGAGCTCACCGACACGGGCAGCGTCGTCGACCGCTTCCGGGGGTGGTACGCCCAGGACACCGAGCTGCGCACGCTGGTCGACAAGCTCCGCGTGGAGGTTGCGCGACCGCGCCTCAGCCTCGCAGAGCAGGTCACGCTGTTGCTCGCCGCCCAGGGGCTGCCCCCCCCTCCGCCCGTGGTGCTCCGGTCGCCAGGCCCTGCACCCACGCCCAGTCCGGCCGTCCCCCCGGAGGAGCCCCTCGAGGAGGATGCCACCGGAGACGAGACCACCGACGCTCCCGCCGATCCCACACTCGGGCAGCCGGACGCGGGGGACGCCAGCGACGGGGGCCTGGACGACGTGACAGGGCCTCTCGATGAGCCGGTCGAGGACGGAGGGGATGGCAGCGGAGGCACCGACCCGGTGAGCGGCTGAACGCTGCCGGAGCGCTGGGCAGGTCGTGAGCTCGCGCGGAGCGCGACGGGCCGGCAGACTGGCGCGACGAGGCCACGCGCTCCGGACCGGGGCCCGGCGACGCCCCTGGGCGTCAGAACGAGCCCGCCGCCGGGCGAAGCCTTGATGGGTGTTCTAGAAGCGGAAGCCCAGCCCGCTCGTCGCCGTGCTGGGCCCCCCGAAGCCGAAGCGCAGCTCGGCGTGGCCGCTCAGCCCCCCCCACCCGAGGCGCACCCCCGTGATGGCCTCGGGCGCAAGCACGGCGGGGTTGTAGCCCCCGGCCCACAAGGTGCCCAGGGACACGTGCGTGCCACCGAACCCCAGGTAGACAGGGCCGTTGGTCAACATCGCTGCGTGCAGCCGCACGAACCCCACGTCCAGCGGCCCGGTGCGGTCGAAGCGGGCCTGGCCGTACTCGCCGCCCAGCCGCAGCGAGATCCAGTCGTGCAGCCGGGTGCGGTAGTGGAGGCCCGCGATGGGGAAGCTCACCCCCGAGAAGTGCATCCCGGCCACGACCTCCACGTGGTGACGCGGGGGAGCCGAGGGGGACGTCGCAGGCCCCGGCGTGCCGGCTGCCCGGGGGCGGCGACGCCACATCGTGTCCTGGGGCGCAGGCGTGCCCGACCGTCCAGCACGCGGCATGGGCATCGCGATCACGGTGCGCGTCGGCTCCAGCAAAGGCTGCAGGTTCGCATGGCCCTGGGTCACGCTGTAGTCGTAGGCGGTGAACCCGTCATGGCTGAGCCGCTCACGGCTCGCGCCGCGGGCCAGCAGCAGCCGGACGACGGTGTCGTGGCCATTCCACGCGGCCAGCATCAGGGGCGTGTAGCCGTTGTTGTCACCCACGTCAACCGTGGCCCCACGGTCAAGCATGTAGCCAGCCAGCACGACATAGCCACGAAAGGCCGCCCAGTGCAGCGGGGTGTAGCCGTTCTCGTCGCGGGCGTTGAAGCTGGCCCCCCGGCGCAGGGCTTCCTGCATGGCGCGCAGGTTTCCCGTGTAGACGGCTGCCATCAGGTCCTGATCGGACTGCTCGTCCGCGCGGGCAGGGAGACCCGGCCAGGCCACTGCCACCAGGGCCGCGAGCGCCAAACGGGCCAGGCCACTGGGAGCCGGCTTCAAGACACGGTGAGGTTGCCGAGACATCACCACCATTCAAGCACACCCCGGGCCTCCGTGGGGCAGGCCGTGGCAATCCCCGACACGACCAGCGGTTGCCACGACCCTCGCTCAGGCCGAGCCGCCCTCCGTCACGAGCGCCTGCTCCAGGGCCGTCTGCACCTCCGCCGTGGAGGCCGAGCCCCCCAGGTCGGGCGTGAGGACCCGTCGCGCAGCCGTCACGCGGGCGATGGCCCGCAACATGGCCTGGGCTGCCTGACGTTCGCCCAAGGCGTCCAGCGCGAGCGCCCCAGCCCAGCAGGCCCCGAGGGGGTTGGCCATCGCGTGGCCCACCAGCTCCGGGCGAGGGCCATGGGTCGGCGCCAGCATCGGAGGGGCCTGGCCCGTGGGATCGAGGTAGGCCGCCGCAGGGATGCTCGCCCCGCCCTGGAGGGCGTCGAGCACCCCGTCCAGGGCTGGCACCTGCGGGGCGGGCGCCACCACCACATCCACCGCGTGGGGGTGCATGAGCAGCGCCCCCAGCAACTCCGGGCCGGTGGCCAGCCGCCATGTCACCTCCGGCGCCCCCGCCGCGGCGCCGGCAAGGGCCTCCCGCCACACGGCCCCCCAGGCGTCGTCCCCGGGTCGCTCGACGGCGGCATGCAGCAACCTGCGCGGCCGCCGGGCCGCCACGGTGAAGGCCTGAACGGCGAGGGCCGCCGCTGCGGCCGTGGACCACCCCGACGTCCACCGCAACGTGCCGTCCTCATCCAGCGACGTGGCGGCCTCCGCGGGCTCAGCCGGGGAGACGAGCAGCCCGTCGAGGGCGCTGGCAAGCTCGGGCAGGAGGGGGCTCGCCAGCCCGGGCCAGGCACGCATCGGGCGCACCCGCACGCGGTGGCCCAGCCCACGCCGCAAGAAGGCATCGAGGGAGGCGCCTGCGGCTGCAGGTGCAGGCCGCGCCGCCCCCAGCACCACGGCCTCGAACGAGCGCAGCGCGTCGATGGCATCCGGCGGCGCGAGGTCGCCACAGGCGGCGGCGTGCCGCTCCCCCCAGGGCATGGTGAAGAGCTCGAGCAGGAACCCATGGCGGCAAGCGACGGCATCCATCAGCACAGCGGCCACGGGCAGCACCTCCGGGCCGATGCCGTCGCCCGGCACCAGCGCCACGCGCCGGCGTCGCATCAGCCCTGCCGGGAGCCGCGCCCGAGCCAGCTCCAGACCGCAGCGAGGGCCGTCCGGGAAGCCTCCGCAGGCCCGGGGCCAAGGGTGAGCCAGCCGGCCAGGTCGCCCTCAAGCAGGGCCTCCAGCACGGCCTGCAAGGGGTGATGGTGCGCCTCAGGGAGGCGGAACACGCCCCGTCGCAGGGCCTCATCGAGCCCGAGGCCGTGGCGCAAGGCGGTGTCGAGCACGGCCGTGTCGACCGCCTGAAGGTGCACGTGGCGCAACCGCCACCGCCAGGTCTCGACGGCCGCCGCCGCGTTGCCCCCACCATAGGCCACGTGACCGGTGTCGAGCGAGAGGCCCACCAGCTCCGCATCGGTGCTGTTCAACAACCGCTTGAGCTCGACCGGCGTCTCCACCCAGCTGCCTGCCCGGGGCGCGAAGGCCAGGGCCAGGCCCCTGGCACGGCACCGCCCCCCCAGCTCGTCGAGGGCACCTGCCAGGTTGTGCCACTCCTCGTCGCGCAGCCCGCGCGCCCCGGCCTCGTGGACCCGCCCGGCCACCCGCAGCCGCCCCGGCACCCCCGGTTCACTCACGACCACGGTCTCGCACCCCGCAGCTGCCAGCGCATCGAGCAGCGGGTTGATCTGGTTGAGTGCCAGCGCCACGGCCTGCCCGTCCGTCAGGCCCGGCGACAAGGACGCCAGCACAGGCCGGAGCCCAGGGGCCAGCGGCGCTGGCGGCAGCGCCACGAGGTCGACGCCGCCAGGCAAGGCCACGCCCTCGAAGCCCGCAGCCGCCGCGGCAGCCAGGGCGCCCCCCCAGGCTGCCGGGGCGACGGCCTCGGGTGCCAGCCACTCGGCGACACGCAGCGGGCTCACCGGGCCTCCTCCGCCACCTGGATCCGACCAGCGGCCAGCGGCCGCGCGGGCCGTCCGGTCACGAGGCCCCCGAAAGGTGGCCCCGCCATCCTGCTTGCCCTCCCCCTCCGAGGGAGGGGGGCCTGCCCGGCGTCCACGCCAGCAGCGGTCGTCAGGTCTCTCATCGCCTGTCCTCCGGAGCCACCAGGGGCCTGCGCCCCCGGGCGGCTGACGCACATCAGCCGGGGCGCACCCCGCCCAATGTGACGGATGGACACGCCTTCCCGCAAGCCCATCCCGCTTCCCAACCGCAGCGCCCAGGGGGGTCCGCCTTGTAGCCACCGCCCAGGCGTGCTACGATGGAAGGCTGTCCAACTGCGCAATGGGGCGTGGGATGCAGTTCTTCCAACCGGGGACGCTCGACGAGGCCTTGCACCTCAAGGCCCAGCACGGAACCGACGCCTGCTTTCTCGCGGGTGGCACGGACCTCGTGGTGCTGCGGAACCGAGGCCGCATCAAGGGGCAGGTCTGGATCGACCTGAGCCAGGTGCCGGCCCTCGACCGCCTGGAAGAGGTCGAGGGCCGCCTGCGCATCGGCGCGCGCTGCCCCCACTGCCGCCTGGAGGACAGCCGCTTCCCCGCCCTCGCCGAGGCCGCAGCCTCCGTCGGTGGCCCCCAGATCCGCCACCGGGGCACGGTTGGAGGCAACGTGGGCAACGCCAGCCCGGCCGGCGACGTCTCGGTGGCCCTGCTGGCGCACGACGCGGAGGTCGAGCTGCGCAGCCTCCGGGGCGTTCGCCGGATGCCCCTTGACGGGTTCTTCCTGGCCCCCGGACGCACGGCCATCGCGCCGGACGAGCTCATCACGGCCCTTCTGGTGCCCACGGACGTGACCTCGGCCTGGTTCAAGGTCGGCAAGCGTGAGGCGACAGCCATCTCCGTCGTGGCGGCGGCGGTCGGGGTGCGTCCGACGGGGGCCGTGCACATCGCCCTCGGCGCTGTGGCGCCCCGCCCCTTGCGCCTCCATGCGGCGGAGGCGATGCTCACCGAGCGCGGCCTGTCGCCCGAAACAGCCCGCGACGCGGGAGACCTGGTGCGGGCCGCCGTCTCACCGATCTCGGACCAGCGGGCCTCCGCGGACTACCGGCGCGACCTCGCCGGCACCCTGGTCACACGCTTGCTCACGGGCCTCGCTGCCACGCCCCGCTGACGCGCCCACAGGAGGACCACCCGATGCTGATCGAACGCTCGCGAGAGATGTCCGGGGAGCCGTCATGGACGGTCGCATTCACCCTGAACGGGCAGCACAGGACGCTGGCCCTCGACCCCACCTGGACGCTGTACGAGGTGCTGCGGGAGCAGCTGGACCTCATCGGCACCAAGGGCGCCTGCCTGGAAGGGGAGTGTGGCTCTTGCACCGTCCTGGTGGATGGGGTCGCCATGAACGCCTGCCTCATCATGGCGCCACAGGTGGAGGGGCGCAGCATCGTGACGGTGGAAGGGCTGGGTGCCCAGGGGCAACTCTCGGCCGTCCAGCAAGCGTTCGTGGCTTGCGGCGCCGTGCAGTGCGGGTACTGCACCCCAGGCCTGGTCGTGGCCGCTGAAGCGCTGCTCGAGGTGCACCCGCAACCTGATGCGCAGACCATCCGCAAGGGGCTGGAGGGGAACATCTGTCGCTGCACCGGCTACATGAAGATCGAGCAGGCCGTCGCGCACGCCGCCACCCTCCGCCGGGCGGCCCGGACCTGACAGGGGTGGGGGGCATGCGCATCGACACCGTGGCGCTGAGGCCAGGGGCGGCCCAGCCCCCCCTCCAGCCTCCGGCGGTGGGCGCCAGCATGGGCCGGGCGGACGCGGTGCCCAAGGTGCTCGGAGAGACGCGCTACGGCGGCGACATGTGGATGCCCGGGATGCTGTGGGCCAGCGTCGTGCGCGCCCACCACCCCCACGCGGAGGTGCTCGGCATCGACACCTCGGCAGCCGAGGCGGTGGACGGCGTGGTCACGGTGCTGACAGCCCAGGACGTGCCGGGCACCAACATGCATGGCCTGATTCGCCGGGACCAGGAGGTGCTTGCGTCGCGCAAGGTGCGCTACCTCGGCGATGCCGTGGCCGTGGTGGTGGCCCGCGATCGCCGGACGGCCGAGCAGGCGCGCGACCTCGTCAAGGTCGACTACCGGGTGCTGCCAGGCGTGTTCTCGATCGACGAGGCCCTCGCCCCGGACGCCCCGCTCATCCACGACCACGGCAACCGCATGGGCAGCCAACGCATCCGCAAGGGGGACGCCGAGGCGGCCCTTGCCGCCACCTGCGAGGTCGTCGTGCACCACACGCTGGAGACGCAGAGCGTGGACCATGCCTTCCTCGACCTCGAGGCCGGGATGGCCCGGATGGACGGCGACACGCTGACCATCCACGCCGCCGGCCAGTGGGTCCACGAGGAGGCCCGCCTCGTGGCGATGGCGCTGGGGCTGCCACTGGAGCGCGTGCGCATCATCCAGCCTCCGACGGGCGGGGCGTTCGGGGGCCGCGAGGACCTCTCCGTCCAGATCTACCTCGGCCTCGCGGTGCTCAAGACTGGCAGGCCCGTGGGCCTGCACTACACCCGCGCCGAGTCCATGGTGGCGCGCCACAAGCGCCACCCGCTGCGCATCCACTACACGCTGGGCGCCCACCGGGACGGCACCCTGGTGGCCGCCAAGGTGGAGATCTTCGCCGATGAGGGCGCTTACGCCAGCACGGGCATCGCCGTGCTCCGGAAGGCCGCGAGCCACGCGACGGGCCCTTACCGGGTGCCCCACGTGCACGTGGACGCGCACGGCCTGTACACGAACCAGAACCCCACCGGGGCGATGCGAGGGTTTGGGGCCTGCCAGCTCGCCATCGCCTACGAGGCGACGCTGGACAAGCTAGCGGCCACGTTGGGGCTCGACCGCGTGGCGGTGCGACGTCAGAACCTGCTGACGGACGGCGAGATGGTGACCACCACCCAGCGCCTCCCCCTGGTCTCCGCCCAGGCCTGCCTGGAGGAGGCGGCGCGGCGCCTCGGCTGGGACCGCCGCGACTACACGGTGGACCCCGCGCGGCCCTGGCTCCGGCGGGGCTACGGCATCAGCACGTTCTGCTTCGGCCTGGGCTATGGAGACGGCTTCCCCGACGCCAGCCGGGCCCGGGTCCGGCTGAACCAGGAGGGGCTCGTTGAGGTGTACTCGGGGGGCGTGGAGGTGGGCCAGGGCCTCCACATGGTGTGCGCCCAGATCGCGGCCGAGGAGCTCGGGGTGGACCCACGGACGGTGCAGGTCACGCTGGCAGACACCGCCCTGACGCCCGAGGCGGGCTCCAGCTCCGCGACCCGGCAGACCTTCTTCACGGGCAACGCCGTCCGGCTTGCTGCCGCGGAGCTCAAGCGGGTGCTGCTGGACGTGGCCGGCCACGTGCTGCCGGTGCACCCGGAGGACCTCGGCGTGGCAGACGGCCACGTGTACGACCGCGAGCGCCCCGACCGGCGCGTCAGCTTCCTCCAGCTCGGGGTAGAGGCCAGGGGGCGGGGGATCGCGCTGGAGGCGGGCAGCCACTACCAGCCCACCACCGTCCGGGCGCCCAGCGAGACGGGCCTGTCGCCACGCGGATTCATCACCTACCTGTTCGGGGCGCATGCGTGCGAGGTGCTGGTGGACACGCAGACCGGCCAGGTGAAGCCCGTGCGCATCGTGGCCGTCCACGACGTCGGCAGGGCCATCAACCCGCAGCTCGTCGAGGGGCAGATCGAGGGGGGCGTGGTCCAGGGCCTCGGGATGGCGTTGATGGAGGAGGTCCTGCTCAAGGAGGGCCGGATGCTCAACCCGGGGTTCACCGACTACCTCCTGCCCACGATGGTGGACACGCCGCCCATCGAGGCGATCTACCGCGAGCACCTCGACCCGGAGGGTCCCTTCGGCGCCCACGGCGTGGGCGAGCCCCCGCTGATTGGCACGCCTCCGGCGATCCTCGGCGCAATCCACGATGCCATCGGGGTGCCTGTGACCCGAACGCCAGCCACCCCGGAGCGGGTCTGGCGAGCCATCCGGGAGGCTGGCCTCAAAACGTGAGGCCGTCGCCCCCCTGCTTGTAGGCCAGGAAGCTCTGGAACAGGCGGTCCTGAGCCAGGGTCCGCTCGGCTTGCTCGGCAGGATCGTCCGGCTGCCAGCTGAGCAGCTCCCCCGGCTGGCAGCCCAGCGCCTGGCAGAGGTCCGCGAGCACGGGCAAGGAGAGGTCGATCGGCGGCACCGCGCCCCGCAGGTCGGGCGGCACCGGGAACCCCAGGCGCGCCTCGAGGGCAGCCCACTCCAGCCCCACGCGGGCGAGATGCTCCGTCAGGTGCCAGCCCAGCCCCATCGCCCAGCCCTCCGTGGCCGTACCGTAACGCCGTCGAAGGCCTCGTGTCAACCGGGACAGGCGCGATCGTTCGACCATCACAGCCAAGCCCCGGCCTGCCCGGTACCTTTGGCCAGGGAGAGGCGGGCCCGCGGGCCCCCATCAGACCAGCCAGCCAGGCCCTGCAATGCAGTTAGGGCAAGGCCTCGCGGGTTTATCCCGGCATCTTTTCGGGTACGTGGGGCGTGCGGTGAGTGGCCGCGCGTCGTTCGCAGGGAGGCCCACTCGATGGGTAAGTTCACAAACCGGGTCCTGGGGGCCGTGGCGGCCGCCACGCTGGCCTCCACGTGGCTGGCCGGGTGCAGGTTCTTCGACCTGGGCAACCCCTTCCTGCCGCAAGCCCGCGTGGTGGCCTTCTCGTCGCCCACGATGGTCACGCTGAACCTCACCTACCGCATCGCGGATGCCACGGTGCAGTTCGAGGTGGAGGACACCACCGTCACCGTCCGCAGCCTGCAGGGCGACACCAGCCCCGGCATCGTGTTCAACGCCTATTCGGCGGAGTACTTCGACCAGACCAACCTCCCGATCGCGTCGCTGCTCATCTCCAAGGTGAACTTCGGCGTCTCGGCCTACCTCCCACCGGCCAGCAGCAATGCGCCATCGCAAATCGAGCTCAACCTGCCCATCTACAACCAGCAGGTCCGGTCCTACGCGCTCGACCAGGTCTTCGTGGGAAGCCCCCCCCTCGTGTCCCTGAACCGCAACCTGATCCACAGCGTGAACTGCCGCGTGACGCTGTATGGCACGGACGACAACTACAACGAGATCGAGGTGCCGTTCTCGGTGCCGATCCGGTTCAACGGCGAGATCCAGCCGTAGGAGACGCCGATGCGCCCAGTCAACCGCTCCGTCCTCACCGGCCTCGCTGGCCTGCTCGCTGCCACCTCGTGCCTGGTGGGGTGCGACACCACGGGGCTGGTCACCCAGTTCCCCGCCCTGTCTCCGTACCTGGGCCCGCGGCCCAAGAGCCCGCCTTTTGCTCTGGGCCGCGGTCACATCGCTGGCAAGGTCGTCCGGGCCAACAACATTCCGGTCGGCAACGCCTTCATCACCAACGGAGGGGCCTTCGCCTACTCGGCCCAGTTCCCGGAGAACGAGGATGAGATTGAGCTGGTGGAGGACGCCGACAACGGCCGAGACAAGGTCTTCGTCGAGCACGAGTTCGAGGATGGCTCCATCGAGCCCGCCCTGCGCATCGTGCGGAAGTTCCCTTCCGGGAACACCAGGGCCGGGAAGTACTACTACCTTCGGGCGGGGGAGTTCCTCCTGGAGGGCCTCCCCGAGGGGGAGGTGCTCGTGACGGCCCAGTTCGGCGAGGTGCGCACCCCGCCGACGCGCCTCACGGTCTTCCCGAGCTTCCTGCTCACCGGCCTGGAGTTCCGGCTGGCGATCCCGGAGCCTCTCGCCAAGGTCAACAACGCCGACCCACCGGTGCTCGAGTGGATCGGCCTGGAGCCCACCAGCGGCATCACGCTCAAGATCGTCACCCGGACGGTGTCGACGGGGGGCGACACGAACACCGAGACCACCGTCAACTATGCCCCCGACCCGCCAGACGTGCGCGTGTCGCTGGTGGCGCCGCCGGGCAGCGGGGGCGGCACGGTTTACTACTACAGGATCTTCTACACCTACTCCACCCCCGCGAGCCGGCGCGTCAGCAAGGATGACGTGGCCACCCCGGACGTGGTCTATCCGACGCCTCCAATCACCGTGCCCCCCGGGCAGCAACAAAACTATGGCCCCTCCGTCGAGTTCACCATCCCGCTGGGCTCGACCGCCATCCAGAAGCTGTTCGCGAAGGACAACGAGGACGAGCTGCCCATCCTCGTCATGGCGCGCATCCAGTTCCTGGATCAGGCCAAGCAGCCGTTCCTGGATGCCAGCGGCAGGGAGGTCGAGGTGGCCGTCCCCATGCGCTCCCTGACGCAGTAGCCAGCCGACGGCCCCCCCTGCGGGGCCACAGACGAGACGAGGTGGGCGTGGAAGCGCTGGTGTTGTCGGGGGCCTGGCACCTCAGGCCCGTGGAGGCCTTCGAGGCGTCTTACCCGGCGGATGGGGGCTGGCTGGAGCAGCACCTCCCCGCCCACTGGCAGGAGCACCCCGCGCTGGCGGCCCACAGCGGCAAGGTGGTCTACCGCAAGACCTTCGCCGGCCCCGAGGGGCCCCCTCGCCGCCGCTGGCTGCGCCTGCGGGGGGTCTTCTACCGGTTCCGCATCCGCCTCAACGGCGTCCACGTGGGAGAGGGTGAGGGCTACTTTTTCCCCCAGGAATACGAGATCACGGACCTGCTGGAACCCCACAACGAGCTCCTGATCGAGGTTGACAGCCCCACCGAGCGCTCTTGCCTGGAGAAGGAGACCATCACCGGGGTCTTCGCGCACTGGGATGCGCTGTCCAGCTACGCCTACAACGCCGGGGGGCTGTGGCTGCCCGTCGAGATCGTCGCCCACCCCGAGGTCCACATCGAGCGGGCGCTGATCCACCTCGAGCGCTTCGACGAGGACGCAGCAACGGTCGCCCTGAGGCTCGACTTGCGGGTCTCCGCGCCGGGTCCGGCCCGGTGGTCCGTGACCTTCACCCCCCACAACTTCGACGGGGAGCCCGTGCACTTCGATGGCACGCTCGAGCTGGCCGCAGGTCACCAGGGGTGGCAGCAAGCCCTCCGGCTGCAGCCCTACCGGCTCTGGTGGACCCACGACCTTGGCCACCCCGCGCTGTACCGCGTCGAGGTGCGCCTCGACGGCCCCATCGACCATGCCGTGACCTGGAGCGGGGTCACCGGACTGCGCACGTGGGAGATGCGCGACTTCGTGGCCCACCTGAACGGCCGGCGCCTCTACGTGAAGGGAAGCAACTACCCGCCGGGAGACGCCCGCCTCGGCACCATGACAGCGGAGCGAGCGGCCGCGGACCTGCGGCTCGCCAAGGATGCCCACATGAACATGCTGCGCGTCCACGCGCACGTGGATCACCCGGCCCTCTACGCCGCAGCGGACGAGGCCGGCGTGCTGCTGTGGCAGGACTTTCCCCTGCAGTGGCTGTATGCGAGGAAGGTGCTGCCCGAGGCGGTCCGGCAGAGCCAGGAGATGGTGCGCCTGCTGTACAACCACCCCAGCATCGTGATCTGGTGCCTCCACAACGAACCCCTGCACGTGGACGACACCAGCGTCGAGCCGCTCCTGCGCCAGCTTCGCACCTACTGGAGCCTGCTCCGCAGCTGGAACCGGGACGTGATGGGCACCCGGCTCGTGGCCACCGTGGCGACCCTGGACGCGAGCCGGACGGTGATCCGCTCGTCCGGCGAGCTCTGGGTCCCGGGCTGGCTCGACGGCACGGACGGGCACTTCTACTTCGGCTGGTACATGTCCTACGGGCCCAAGCGCTGGTTCGACCTCTGGCGGAGGGTGTTCACCCGCAGCCTGCGGTTCGTGACGGAGTTCGGCACGCAGAGCTTCCCCAACTACGAGAACGCCCGACGCTTCCTGCCGGACGACCTGCGTGGGGCAGACTGGCGGGCCTTGCACCGGCAGCACTTGCTCCAGTGGGAGCTGATGGGCCTCTGGATCGACACCAGCTCCCATGACCTGAGCGACC
Organism: Candidatus Sericytochromatia bacterium; assembly: GCA_035284865.1. GTDB lineage: Bacteria > Cyanobacteriota > Sericytochromatia > S15B-MN24 > JAQBPE01 > JAYKHL01. Next base: position 38,136 of record JAYKHL010000178.1, read on the forward strand.
TCGTCACCCGCAGCCAGGCCTACCAGGCCGAGATCAACCGGTACTACGTGGACCGCCTGCGGTTCTACAAGTACCGCCCGAACGGGGGCTTCCTGAACTTCATGTTCATGGACTCGCAGCCAGGCGTGAGCTGGTCCCTGATCGACTACTGGCGCACGCCCAAGGCCTCGTATGGCGCCTACCGACAAAGCCTCTCGCCGCAGTATGTCTTCTGCCTGACGCCGAGGGATCGCTACAGGCTGGGGCGGCGGGTGGTGCTGCCGATCCACGTGGTGAACGACGCCCACGAGGCCCGAGAGGTCACCATCACCTGCACGGTGCTGAACCCGGAGGGAGAGGTCTCGCTGGAGACCGTGGCCACGCGGGTGCTCCCCGCGGACAGCCAGGCGCAGGCGCTGGAGGCCATTCCGTTCAGGCCCTCGGTGCCTGGGCTGTGGCGGCTTCGTTTGACGCTGACCCAGGTGGATGCAGCCGCGCTGGTCAACGTGTACGACCTGCCCGTGGGCTAGCCGGGTTGGAGGGCGCCGGGCTGGCAACCAAGGGCCGGGACAGGCGAGGAGGGGCGCTTGCGGCCCCCTGACCCAGGCGTACCAGAGGTCCCCAGGCGGCCAGCACCAGCCAGCCGCCAGGCGAAGGCCTGCTCGGGGCGCTAGTGCCCGAGGATGTCGATGCGCACGGACCCCACGCCATCGATCGAGAGCGCCCGGGCCGCAGCTGCCGACAGGTCGATCATGCGGCCGGCCACGTAGGGCCCCCGGTCGTTGATGCGCACCAGGCAGGACTTGTGGTTGCGCGTGTTCGTCACCAGCAAGACGGTCCCGAAGGGCAGGGTTTTGTGGGCGGCCGTCATGCGGTTCTGATCGAACCGCTCCCCGCTGGCCGCCCGGCGGCCATGGAAGCCTGGGCCGTACCAGGAGGCGCGCCCCAGCAAGGTGCCGGCCCCGGCGCCCCGAGAGGCCACGTAGCCGAGGGGGGCGCCCCCCACGGCCAACCGGAGATTGTCCAGCCAGCGCAACACCAGCTGGGACGGACGCGCGCCGGCCTGGGCCGCGAGCCGCTCGTCGATGGTGATGAGGGTCTCACCGCCCACCACCAGCACGTAGGCACCGGCCCGGCGGGCGGGACGGATGTCGTCGGCCCGGAGCCGGCCCCGGGCCTGCGCCCGGTTGATGACCTCTGCCACGGCGTGAGCGCGGGTGCCATCGTCCCCGGGCAGCGTCATCACGCGTCGCAGCCCGACGTAGACGTCAGCGGCCAGCCGACCGTGCGCGAGCGTGGCAACCGCATTGGCGAAGCGGGGGTTGGAGCTGAGCAGTTCGGCGCCGGTGGTCGCCACCTTGGCCTGCATCTCGACGGCCCCCGCCGTGGCTGCCCCGTTCGGTGCCAGCGCCCAGGGTGAGTCGGGCTCGTAGATCTCGAGGGCCCGTGCGGCAGGCGAGGCGACGGCCAACCCGACACCCAGCACCGCGGAGGAAGCGAGCAGGCGGAACAGCAAGCGAGGAGCCTCCGTGCGACCACGTCCCGACCTCAGGGACGGCCGTTCAGCCTAGCACAGGGCGGCAAGCGCGTCAAAACGGGGCCCCCTGGCAGCACCCTGATCGTGATGCAGCGGGACGGCCCCGGCAGGACCCCGACCGTGCTCGCGCACCAGGAGTTCCTCGCGATCCGCGCCAGCTCGCGCGCGGAGGCCCTGGCATCGGTGGCGAGGGCCCTCTCGGCCTCGGCCGGCGGGGCTCCGGCCTCGGGGGAGGCCAGCCCGTGAGGCCTCCCCCCGGCCCCCCGAGGCGAGGCGACCATCAGCGAGGCGAGGCCGCGCGTTGCAGGCGATCCGCCACCGCCGCCCAGGCCTCCTCGGCCGGGGGCGCCTCCACGAGCACGTCGGTGGCGCCTTCGGCGTCCAGGTCATGCAGGGCGGCGTACAGGTGCTGGCCGTAGCTGAGGGCATCGCCGGGCATGGCGACCCAGCGCCAGGCCGGGTGGTCAGCGGGAGCCGGCGTCAGGCCAAGCACGGCCAAACGGGCGCCGGCCCTCTCCAGCTGCAAGGCCGCCTGTCGCAGCCCCTCGCCGCCCGCCACCACCCGCAAGGTGGCCCTCGGGGCGTAGTGCCGCGCGGCCAACCCCGGGCTGGGCAGGCCCCCCTGGGGGGCGCCCGGGACAAGCCCGTCCACCCGCCCGAGCAGCGCCCGCAGGGCCGCCGCAGACGTGCCGCCCGGCCTCAGGATGCGGGGCGGCTGGCTCGTGAGGTCGAGCACGGTGGACTCCAGGCCCACTGCTGCGGCCCCGCCATCCAGCAGCAGCACCTCCTGCCTCGCCCCGGCCAGGCCCTGTGCGACATGGTCCGCCGTGGTGGGAGACAGCCCCATGTAGGGATTGGCGCTGGGCGCGGCCACGGGCACCCCCGCGGCTTGCAGCAAAGCCAGGGCCACCGGGTGGGCAGGGACGCGCACCCCGACCGCGGTCAGGCCTGCAGACACGCACGGCGGCAGCACCTGGGCCCGGGGCAGGACCAGCGTGAGCGGCCCCGGCCAGCAGGCCTCGGCGAGCCGGGCAGCCTCCGGCGGCCAGGTGCCCACGAGCCGGCGCAGCGAATCGGCGTCGGCCGCGTGAACGATCAACGGGTTGCTCGCAGGCCGGCCCTTGGCGGCGAAGATCGACCGGACAGCGGCGGCATCGAGGGCGTTCGCCCCCAGGCCATAGACGGTCTCGGTGGGGAAGGCCACCAGGCCCCCGGCGCGCAGGACGCGAGCGGCCTCGGCGATCGCCGGGTCGTGGGGGGTGGCGGTCGTCACCGCGAGGCGCCGGACAGGGCTCATGGGCGTCATGCTAGCATGACCGAGGCGTGGCCCCGGAGGAGGACGAGGCATGAGATACATCCTGGCCGACGAGCTCAACTGCTTCCCGCCAGAACCGGTCGAGGCGGAGCTCGAGCGCTTGGGCGTGAGCTACGTGGCGTTGCTGGAGCGCATCGCCACCGTGCTGGCCGCCAAGCCCCTGCTGCTGTTCCGGGAGGTGGCGCGGTGCATCCCCGCCTACTGGTCCGTGCACGTCAAGGACCTCTACCCCACCGGGGTACAACAGGCCCTGCTCGAGACGCTGCGGGCCCCCACGCCCGAGGCCATCGCCACCTGGGAGCGGCTGGCGCCCTACGCGTTCAAGAAGGCCGCGACGATGGCCACGGAGACCCTCGTCTACGACAGGCTGCCGTGGGTGCTCGCCCTCCTGCGCAACTGGCACACCCTGCCCCCTGCCCCCGAGGACCGGCCAGCCCCGGCCACGCGCAAGCACCCCGTCCTGGGCGTGGTGCTCGAGGGGCTCCAGCTGATGAACAAGGTCCAGCGGCTGGCCGTGGAGGCAGCTCAGAAGGACGCCGCGAGCCGGGGCGAGCGGGTGCCGTTCGGTGACATGTGCGTGCGCAAGGGGTTCGTGACGGCCCCCCAGCTGGCCGAGGCCCTGCGGATCCAGGACGAGATCGCCGTGGCGCTGGACTCTCCAAAGCGGCTCGGGTTGTACCTGCTGGAGGTCGGGGTCGTGACGCCCACCCAGCTCCGCGATGCCCTGGCCGAGCACCGTCGGGGCGGCATGCCGCTCGGCCAGGTGCTGGTGCAGCAAGGGGCCCTCGCTCCAGACCTCTTGGAGACGGTGCTCGGGCTGCAGCGCCAGGACCGCATCGCCGCCTGGCTGGTCAGCTGAAGCCCGCCCCCGGCGGCTACGCGCAGGAAGCCGCCTGGTCGCTGCCTCCCCGAGGGCCCCGCGCGGCGTCGAGGGCCTCCCCGAAGGCCCGATGCAGCCGGGCAGCATGCGCCGCCGAGACGTCGGCGTGGGCGTGGCGCGGATCGAACTCGACCCAGTCGCTGGCCACGATGGGCAGCCGCGCGGCCAGGCCGCGCAGGAGCGCCTCGGCCTCGTCCGGCGTCAGCCCGCCCGAGCTCGGCGTCCCCGTCGCGGCGAAGTGGGCCTCGTCCAGGCTGTCAAAGTCGAAGCTCAGGTGAACCGGAAGCCCGGCCAACCGCTCCGCGACGGCCTGGGCCAGGGCCTCAGCCCCCATGGACCGAAGGTCGGGGACGGAGACGCACCAGACGCCATGCCGGCCGAGCAACTCCCGCTCACCCGGGTCGATCTCGCGGGCCGCGATCAGCACGACGTCGGACGGTCTCACGTGGGTGCCGAAGAGCCCCGTCAGGCGCTCATCTCCCAGGCCACAGGCCGCCGCCAGCGGCATGCCATGGGGGTTGCCTGAGGGTGAGGTGTCGGCGGTGTTGAAATCCGCGTGCGCGTCGATCCAGATCACCCCGACGCGACCGAAGCGCCGGGTGGTGGCCGACAACGACCCCATCGCCAGCGAGTGGTCCCCCCCGATGAGCTGGGGGTGACGGCCCTCATGAAGCAGGGCCAGGGCATGATCCCGGATGGCAAGACACGTGGCCCGCACGACGGTCAGGATGGCGCCACGGTTGCCCGCCTGGGGAAGGATCGAGGGCACGACCCGCGCCTCCGGGCCGGCCTCGCCAAACCACGTCGGGGGGAGCTCCACCCCTGGGAAGCGGCCGCCCGGCTGGGAGTTCACCACGATCGGGTGTCGTCGGACGGGGTACGTCGAATCAAAGAAAGGGGACATACGGGAGCTGATGCCTCTCACGCCATTGTGGGGGGACACGACCCTATCTTACCACCGGGGCGCGGCCCGGCGTGGGGCTCAGGCTGGCGTGCGAAGCAAGCCTGTGGCCCGGGCCAGCGACATGGCGTATCGCTCGCCCTCGGGGTCGGGGCCATCGGCCCAGTGCACCTCGAGGTGCTTGAAGGCTGCATCCTCACGGGTCATGGCCACCTGCACGACGCGATCCGCCTGGTCGCGGACGGTGGTGGAGATGGCCTTGCCCTCGGCCAGCTGCGAGAACAGCACCAGCGGCGCGCCACAGAGCTTCGCGATGGCCCGCATGTCCGCCAGGATGTCGACGGCGGCAGCCACGCCCGTGGCGCCAGCCCTGCCGGGCCGGAGGCTTTGCAGGTCGTTGACGAGCACCAGGCCGGGCTGGCCGTGCTGCTCGACGTAGGACGAGGCTGACTCCACCACCACCAGGCTGGTCGGGTTGGCGGCATCGACCACGCACAGGGGCAGGTCCGCAGCCACCCCCACGTCGACAGCATCACCTTCGGGCGTGAGGTTCTTGGCCAGGCGAGCCAGGACGACCTCCCGGGGGGTGACCGGAGAGAAGTACAGCACATCCTCTCCGAGGTGAGCCGCGAAGTGGGCCGCCAGGTTCAGGCTGAGACACGTCTTGCCAACCGCCGGCGGCGCAGCCACCAGGGTCAGGCCCAGTGGCAGGGCGTCGAAGGCCGGTCCGAGCAGGCGCTGATGGCGCGCGTTGGGGGCAGTCATGGGGCGGTTCCTCGTGGCGCGCAGGGGGCAGCACGCTTGGACGTTCCGGCTCGATCTTACCAACGGCGCGCCCGGGCGTCCACGGCGGACGTGTTAGACGCCCCCCCGACGGTGGAAAGGTTCGAGGAGGTAGCGTCCCCCTGCCGTCCGGTCGTCGTGGAAGCCTTTCGCATTTATCTGTCTGCCATCCCCCGGCTCACGGACCGGATCATCGAGCGTCTGGCCGAGACGCTGGAGGAGGGGCTCGTCGACCCGAACCAGCCAGACGCCCTGCAGCAGGCCCACGAGGGGGCCCGGGAGGCGGCGCTGCAGCGGCTTCGCCAGACGCGCACCGCTTACCACCACGTCTGGCACCCCAGGGTGCAAGAGCCCTGCCCGACCTGCCAGCAGCTCCTGACCGGCGCCTACTGGGAGCTGTGCAACCCGCAGTCCGGAGCCCGTGCGCTGGTGCCGACGCGGCTGGTGCACGAGCTGGTGGCGCACCGGCGCACGGCCTTCGAGCAACAGGTGCTGAGCCTCACGGGCACCACCTCTGCGGCCAGCGTCGCGGAGTGGCCGGTGGAGGCCGTGCTGCGCGTGCTTGAGGGCCTCTCCGTGCCGCCTGCGGCGCTCACCGAGCTCCGCGCCCACGGCAGCAAGCTCGCAGCCGCCCGGACGGGGGGTGCCTGATGCGCCAGGACCCCACCGGGGGTGGCAACCCCCTGCTGCCCATCCTGCAGGCCGCCTGCGACGCCCAGGCCACCGACGTGCACCTCCGGGTGATGCAACCTCCCAGGGTCACGGTGGACGGGCGGGTGCGACCGCTGCCGGGCTGGGAGCACCAGCAGCTCGACCCTGTGGACCTGCCCAAGATGCTCTTCGCGCTGCTCACGGCGGCGCAGCTCGAGCAGTTCAAGCGCGATCGGGAGCTCGACCTGGGCATCGAGGTGCCGGGGATGGCCCGGTTCCGCCTCAACCTGTTCCTGTCGATGGGGCAGGTAGCCGCCGTGCTGCGCATCGTCCAGACGACGATTCGCTCGCTCATCACGCTCGGGCTGCCCCCGGTGATGCAGCGGATCGTGCTGGAGCCTCACGGGCTCATCCTGGTGACAGGCCCCACCGCCTCGGGCAAATCCACCACGCTGGCCGCCCTTGTCGACCACCTCAACGCCACGACGGAGGGCCACATCGTCGCCATCGAGGACCCGATCGAGGTGGTGCATCCGCAGAAGCGCTGCGTGATCAGCCAGCGAGAGGTCGGCAAAGACACCCACGGCTACGCCGCGGCCGTGCGGGCCGCGTTGCGTCAGGCGCCCAACGTGATCCTGATCGGCGAGATGCGGGACAGGGAAACCACCGAGCTCGCCTTGCAGGCTGCCGCGACGGGCCACCTCGTCATCGGCACCCTCCACACCACGGATGCGGTGCAGACGCTGCAGCGGGTGGTGAACGTCTTCCCTCACCACGAGCGCGAGGCCGTGCTGACGACGCTGTCCCAGGTGCTTCGGTGCTGCCTGTCGCAGCGGCTGCTCCGGCGGGCGGACGGGCGTGGGCGGGTCCCCATCGTTGACCTGCTGGTGCAGACGGGGGCGGTGCAAGACGCGATCCGCAAGGGGGCGCTCGAGGCATTGTACGCGCTGGTCGCCCAGGGGGCCTGCGATGGCATGGTGTCGGCGAACCAATCGCTGCTCGAGCACTTCCAGAGCGGAGCGCTGGATGCCGCGACCTGCCTGGCGACAGCCCCGAACCGGCAGGCCATGGCCACCGCGCTGCACGCCGAGCTGCGCAGCCTGCGCGAGCAGGCCGAGGCGCTCGCCAGCCACGGCCGCCCGGCCCCGGCGCCACGCGCCGCAGCGGACGAGGCGGCGGCCTCGGGCGACTACATCAAGGTCATCAAGATGCACAGGCCGGGCACCCCGCCCCGCTGAAGCACCGGCTCCCCCCAGACGCGAGGCACCATGAAGATCCAGCTCGTCACCCACACCCGGACCCCCGACGGCGCCCTCGAGCGCAGGCCGCCCGTGACGGTCCTGGAGACCTCAGCGGCAAGGGCCGAGGCCACCGCCGCCTTGACCGCGGTGGTGGCGCGTCTCGGCGCCATCGTCGCGATCCCCCCGGCAGCCCACGAGGCCAACCTGCGGCTGCTGCTCGCCCGGGATCTCGAGGCCCACGGCCTCCCGCTCGGCGCGGCCACCGACGGCGAGCCCCTCACCCTGACCGTGCTGCGCACGCGCGAGGCCGACAGCACGGCCGGCGCCGAGGTGCACACCCTGCGCTACGAGGTGGGCTGACGCAGCCTGCGCCGCACAACGACACGGCCCGCCTCGGGAGGCGGGCCGTGTGCGATTGGCTGGTTGCAGCGGGGCTTACTTCTTGCCCTTGGCCTTCGCGGGCTTCGCGCCACCGACGGCCTCCTTGAGGCCCTTGCCGGCAGCAAACGCCGGGGCCTTCCGGGCAGCGATCTTCAGCACACCACCGGTGCGGGGGTTCCGGCCCTCGCGGGCAGCCCGCTCGCGGACCTGGAAGGTGCCGAAGCCGACGAGCGTCACCTTGTCGCCCTTCGCGAGCGCACCCGTGATCGCGTCGACCGCAGCGTTCACCGTGGCCTCCGTGTCCTTCTTCGACAGCTTCGTCTGGGCAGCGACCGCGTTGACCAGTTCTTCCTTGTTCACCAGATACCTCCTCGCACCAGGGTGCCTGGACCGTAAACGGGGCTAACTTAACACCGGTCCAGCGGGAATACAATCCCTTCCCCGGCGCCGCCTCAAAACAAACTGCCCCGAACCCTCGCCAGCACTTGTTTACAGGCCACCGCTGTTTTTTCGCAAGGCGCGAAAGCCGCGCATCCAGTATGATGCAAGCCATGCCCACCGAACCACGAGACGCGACCGCCGCCCCGGCGCCCGAGTTTCCCCTCTGGCCGTTCCTCGAGACCCTCTACCGCTGGACGGACAGCCAGCCCTGGTGTGGACCGGAGCGGGCGGTGGCATGGCAACGGTTCGTGCGGGACATCCCGCAAGCGCCGCCGGCCGAGCCCGAGCAGACCGACCCGGACCAGCACGATCGGGTGCTCCGCTTCTGGGCCTGGTTTCACCTGGACCGGCCGCTGGGCCACGGGCATGGGGAGACGCCGCTCGGGGCCTTCCTGGCAGCCTGTGGCAAGGACCTCACGGCCGAGGGTCGGGGCGTCTACGAGGCGCTGGAGCGAACGCGCTTCGGCACCTTCAAGGTGCTGCGGCAGTTCCGACAAACGCTCGCCGAGGACCTGGCGACCGGCGATCGCCTCAACCTGAATCCCGGGCCGCTGACGGACGAGCTTCAGGTGGGCGACCTCCTCGTCGGACGCCTGTACCCCCACGAGGGGGGGTGGGAGGGCGACCCGGACCTCCACATCGGGCACGTCTCCGAGCTTGGCGGGGAGCGCCCCCAGCTCTCCCCGCCTGAGGCCGAGGCCCGGCTGTTTGCCGCCATGGTGCCTGCCAAGGGGGCCGTCATGGACGTGCTGGACGCCTTGCTGGTGCAGGTGGACAGCCCCCTGACCGCGGATGACGTGTTCGAGTTCGTGCGCACCGCGAAGGGCGTCGAGGAGGTGCTCGACGCCCTGTACGGCTCGCCCGCCTACCGCATCCGCTACCTGCACATGCGGGACCGGGCCCTGCTCGACGAGCTGCTGCGCGAGCTCTGGGACACGTCCGGGCCGCTCCCCGATGCGGAGCTCTCAGGGGCTGATGCGACGGCCCTTGCCCGCACCGTGCGGGAGGCCCTGCGGGCAATCGCGGAGGGCAACATGGCCGCGCTGGAGGCCGTGGTGGACCCGAAGGGCTTCCTTCCGCTCTACCTGGAGCTGTTCGGCCTGCAGGGGCTGCGGCGGCTGACTGACACCGCGAGCGACTCCCCGGAGCGCGGCCTGCGCACCCGCCACCAGCAGCTGCCAAAGGGTGGCGGGATCTTCACCACCCTGACGTGGGGGGAGAAGACCACCAAGCATGCCGTGGGCTTCATCGCCCAGGCGCAGCCGGACGGACGCTGGCTGATCGGGGACCTCTCGCTCCCGGAGGGGGCCTCACCGGCCATGAACGTGGCCTTCGATCGCGCCCACCAGCTCGGCTGGGCCTCGGAGGAGGCGGCCGACGCCGTCGAGGCCCACCTGCGACGGGCCATTGAGGAGGTCGGTTACTCGGTCCACGACGCCATCGACCTCATTCGGATGTGGCGGGACTTCAAAGAGGCTGCCCAGCCCGACCTGGCCCAACCGGCGATCTGGGCCGCGGGCTGCGAGCTGGCCGACACCCGCTTCCGCAACGAGGACCTCGACGTGAAGGTGCTGGCGAAGTCCTACCGGGTCATGCCCCGGGCCATCGAGGAGGCGGCAGACCGCATCGAGGCGACGGTGCGTGAGCGAGACGCCGGCGTGCGCGGCTGAGCCCGCCCCCCGTCACGGGGCTTCCGTGACGGCGAGTCGGGCGACGATGCGGGCCGTGCGCCAGGGTCCCTGGGCACGCTCGGCCGCACGCCCCGTGAACCGGACGCCCTCCGCGTCCCAGGCGAACCCCCCGGCGTCCAGCACGAACAGCGGCGGCAGCCCCGTGAGCCTGAACTCCCGACGGCGCTGCGGAGCGGCAGCAGCGGCAACGTAAAGGTGCCCCACGTCGATCCCGGCCACCAGCTGCCCCCTCGGGCTCCATCCCCACGCCCCGCGCACGCCGGGCAGGGGCCGGGCAGCCCCGGCCCGGCCGTCCCACGCCCACGCCGCATCGGGCGTGGAGAGGCCGATCCACGCCCCGGGACCGGGCACCCACCGCACGGGTGCGGGGTGGGAACCGAGGGGGCACCAGGCCCGCAGCAGGGGCCGGCCCTCGGCCGTCAGCCACGTCAGGTGCTGCCGCTCCCCCGCCCGGTGGGGCCACCGGTCGGTCCATCGCACGAGCAGGGTCTGGCCATTCGGGCCCCACTCGCAGCCCAGCGCGGCAGGCTGCACGCCCGGGGGCGGAAAGACCTGACGGGCCTCGAGGCCCTGCTGCACGTGAAGCACCTGCGCAACCACGGCCCCCGCCCTGCTGGCCGCGCCCCAGGCCACGCGACCGTCAGCACCGCCCGGGGGCAAGGCAACGCAACGCGGAGGCGCCGTCACGGTCACAGCCGTCCTGCGCCCCGTGGTGAGGTCCCAGCGCTCCAGCAGCCGCTCGTCCGGGCGGGCGACGACCGCCACCCGGCCATCCTGGCTGACCCCCCAGCTGTGCCCGAGCAGCCCGCTCCAGCCCGTGCCGACGGCGATGCGTCGCCCCTCAGGCGTCACGCGTGCCAGGCGGTGGACCTGCGCGCCGTCGGCCCCCCGTGGCCCGAGGGGCGTGGCGCTCCACCGAGGGCTGGCGCCCGGGCCCCCCGCAGGCTCGCTGCCGGGGGCAGCGACGGGCCCCCGGAGGGCCACCTCCTGAGCCACGAGGGCGACCACCTCGGGCCGCCCCTCCGTGAGCACCCGCAGGGCCTGCCAGCGACGCACGAGCCCCGGGTCCGGTGAGAGGGTCAGCAGGGCCTCGATCAGGGGCGTCTCGCGCGGAAAACGCCTGTCGGTGGCCGCCAACGCGGACAGCTGTCCCCGGAGCTGGGCACCCATCAGCCCCCGCAGCAGCACGATCCGGCGGGCCCGTTCCGCCGCCTCCTCGAGGCGGCCCGCGTCGATCGACTCCACCTCGGCCCGCAGCATATGCACATCGTGGGAGAGCGCGGCCAACGCCGCCGTCCCGCCCAGCGTCAGCCCCGCCAGCAGCCACCGCCGGATGCGGCCGGAGCCCTCCGGAGGGCGAGCCCAGTCCGGGAGCTCAGTCGAGGTAGAAGGTCGTGACGACCTTGTGGTTCTCTTGCGCGTAACGGACCGCCTCCTGGAGCGTGTGGCTCGTGTGGTACAGGAAGCAAATGAGCTGCTGACAGTTCTCGATGATCTCCTGGTTGCACATCGCAGAGGCCTGCGAGAGCGTCAGCAGCCGGCGCTCGGGGTGCTCGCGGATGGTCGGCAGGGAGGCGAGGAGCTCCTGGCTCTCGGAGGTCTGCTGGGAGATTGTCTGCGGCAGGATCACGAGCAGGTTGCCCGGGTTGGCCCGGCTGGCGCCCTTGACGACCGCTGCGTTGGTGCCGCCGGCCCCCGAGGTGATGATCTGGTTGCCCGTCAGCACCAGGGCGTAGGCCAGCATCTCGATCAGCTGTTGGTGGGTGAGCGAGAGGTGTCGGCTGCCCAGAATGGCAACCTTCTTGGAGCCCGTGGCCTGGATCGTCTGCAGCTCCTGCATGAACGCATCGACGGAGAGCGGCAGGTTCGAAACGCTGGAGACATCCATGGTGGGTCGGTTTTCCTCTCGCAGGCGGGGGCAGCGACCGGGGCGACAGACAACCCCCAGCTTAACACGCGGCGGGGGGGGGAACCAGTGACAAGGTGCACGAGCACGGCCTAGAATATGGCGTCTCGATCGATTGTTCGACGGCTGAGGTGCCCGTGGCTTCCTACCCACTTCTCGACGGCCTGAACCCGCCCCAGCAAGCTGCCGTCACCCACGGCTCGGGCCCCTTGCTGGTGCTCGCCGGAGCAGGGGCGGGCAAGACCCGGGTGATCACCCACCGCATCGCGCACCTCGTCGCCTCAGGGCAGGCCCGCCCCGACGAGGTGCTGGCAGTGACCTTCACCAACAAGGCCGCCAACGAGCTCAAGGAACGCCTGGCCCACCTGCTTGAGGCCGGTGGCGGAGCAGGCCCCCTCTTTGCTCACCAGCCCTGGATGGTGCGGGGGATGTGGGTGGGCACCTTCCACAGCATCTGCGGCAAGGTCCTGCGCTTCGACCTCGACAAGCTGCCAGAGGCCGGCTACGGGCCGAACTTCGTGATCTTCGACGACACGGACCAGCTCGGGATCGTCAAGGGCGCCCTCGAGCGGCTCAGCCTCGACGACAAGGCCTACCCCCCTCGCGCCGTGCTCGCGAAGATCTCGGGCGCCAAGAGCCGGGGCCTGACCCCGATGCAGTTCCATGAGCAGGCCCGGGGCCACCAGGGCTTGCAAATCGCGGCAATCTACGAGCACTACCAGCGGGAGCTTGCCCGCCAGAACGCGCTGGATTTCGACGACATGCTGCTGCTCACCGTGCGGCTCTTCGAGCGCTGCCCGGAGGTGCTGGCCCGGTACCAGCAGCGCTTCCGCTACCTGCTGGTGGACGAGTACCAGGACACCAACCAGGTCCAGTACGCGCTCGTGCGCCAGCTTGCAGCCCACCACCGCAACCTGTGCGTCGTCGGCGACGTCGACCAGAGCATCTACTCGTTCCGGCACGCGGACTTCCGCATCATCCTGCAGTTCCAGCAGGACTGGCCCGACGCGACGCTCATCAAGCTCGAGGAAAACTACCGCTCCACGCGCACGATCCTGACGGCAGCCAACCACCTCATCGCCCACAACGAGCAGCGCTTCGAGAAGCAGCTCTGGACGCGCAACGCGGAGGGAGAGCCCATCACCCTCTATGAGGCACTCGACGAGCGCGACGAGGCGGAGTTCGTCCAGATGCAGATCCGCAAGCGCCGGCAAAACCGGCCCCTGTCGGACTTCGCGGTGCTGTACCGGACCAACGCCCAGTCCCGGGCGCTCGAGGAGCTGTTCATGCGCTGGGGCACCCCCTACCGCCTGGTGGGCGGCCTCCGGTTCTATGAACGAAAGGAGGTCAAGGACCTGCTCGGCTACCTGCGGCTGGTCCACAACCCGGCGGACGAGACGGCCTTTGCCCGCGTGGTGAACACGCCCAAGCGGGGCCTGGGCAAGACCACGGTGGAGCGGGTGCTGGAGGCGGCCCGGTCAGCCGGGACCAGCGCCGTGTCGCTGCTGAGAGACCCTGCGAGCGTGATCGACGGGCTCACGGCCAGGGCAGCTGCCCGCCTCGTGCAGTTCGCAGGCTGGATCATGCGGCTGCACCAGGAGGCCCCCGGGCTCGAGCTGGCGGAACTCGTCCGCCGCGTGGCGACGGAGAGCGGCTACGAGGCAGCGCTGGAGGCCGAAGGCACCGAGGAGGCCCGGGCGCGGCTGGAGAACCTGGCCGAGCTCGTGAACGTGGCGAGCGACTTCTCCCTCAACAGCGACGACAAGAGCCTGGGGGCCTTCCTGACCCACCTGATGCTGCTCTCCGACGCCGACCAGGGGGGCGCTGAGCCCGACCGCGTGACGCTGATGACGCTCCACGCCGCCAAGGGGCTCGAGTTCCCCGTGGTGTTCCTCGTGGGCCTGGAGGAGGCCGTGTTCCCTCACCGCCGCGCGCTCGACGATCCCACCCAGCTCGAGGAGGAGCGTCGCCTCGCCTACGTCGGCATCACCCGGGCGCGCGAGGCGCTGGTGATCTCCCACGCCCGCAGCCGGATGACCTTCGGCCAGACCAACGCCTCGCTCCCCTCGCGGTTCCTGACGGAACTCCCCCCTGAGGGCCTGCGGCACGCGACCTCGCCGCTGCTGAAGCTCCAGGCCAGGGCGGAAGGCCCTGCCGCGCCCGCTGGCACGCGCCCTGCGGGGCGGCGAGCGGCCAGCGGCGGGGAGGTGGTGTGGATGCAAGACTGGGACACGGCTGAGGCCTCGGAACGGCGGGGGGGGCGGGCGCCGCAGCGCCAGGCGGCGCCACGGCTGCCCGCCGCCGCGCTGACCGTGGGCGACAAGGTCCGTCATGCGACGTTCGGCGAGGGCGTCGTCGCCCGCGTGATCGGCTCGGGAGAGCGCGCCACGCTCGCGGTCTCCTTCCCGGGGCTGGGCCAGAAGATCCTCGACCCGCGGTTTGCCCCGCTCGAGCGCGTGAGGGAGTGACCTGTGGCTGGGTTGGACTGGCAAGCGACGCAGCTGCGCCGGCTGTTTGCGGAGGCCCTGGCGGCCGCCCAGGCCAGCCGGATGGGCTTCCTGACCGCCCTCCACCTCGAGGGCCGGGTCTTCGACCAGGCCACGCAGCGCCCCGCCACGGCGCGGCAGCTGCAGGCGCTGCGGGAGCTGATCGTCCGCATCGCCGCCGACGGCATCCTGACGGACGGTGAGCAACAGGAACTGGCTGCCCACCTGACCCGCCACGGGCTGACGCTGGAGCCTCCGCTCGCGGGCACGGGGCCTCTGGATCTCGAGGCGGTGGAGCTGCCAGACCTCTGACGTCGCCGCGACCGGCGCTGGCCGCGTTCGTTATCGGCGTGTTTGGTTTTTTAAATCCGTGTTGGCGATCGATAAGAATCCTGCTGCCTTCATCTAGTTTCTGTTAAATGCAGGAACCTTACCGCCGCCCCGGGGGATGACGGCTTCACAGCGCCCAATCGAGAGTGATTTGGAGGATCGCCACGATGGCTAACGAGATCACCGGCCCCGCCCTGCCCCCTGGCCTGAACGCCGCCAACACCGTGCCCGTGGCTCCTGCCGCTGCGGCCCCTGCCGCACCTGCCCCCGCTGCCGCCGCAGCGCCCCCAGTTCCTGCCCCCGCCCCTGCCATCAAGGCCGACGAGAACCAGGTTACCGTCGGCGGCTTTGGTGCCGGCGTGAGCGCGGACGGCTTCGCGGACATCGACAACGTCAACCTCGACAACGCCGAGCTTCGGGCCCTCGACAACCTGATGCAGACCTACCTGGCCGACGGGAAGTTCACGGAGGCCGAAAAGAAGACCTACCAGGAGATTCGCTCGCTGTTCGCCGGCCCCGGCGCGCCCGGTGGGCACGGCTCCGAGGATGCGCCGGCCGTGCAGGGCCCCGCGGGCGCGGAGTCGCCGGCCCCCACCGATCCGGTGGCCGGCACCGGCCCCAACAGCCCCAGCTGGGATCACGGGCAGGCCGTGGTCGAGGGCAAGCGGTTCAGCTCCGTGGGCGACCCCCACGAGACCACCGGCGACGGCGGCAAGTTCGACAACATGAAGGAAGGCAACTTCGTGAAGGCCCGGAGCGCGTCCGGTGACTTCGAGCTGCAAACGGTCCAGGGCAAGGACAAGTCGGGCCGCTGGCCGAACGCCACCGTCAACCATGCGGCGGCGGTGAAGTCCGGGAACGACACCGTGGCCTACAACGGGCTCGACAAGACCCTCACCGTCAACGGTGAGAAGAAGGAACTCAAGGACGGCGAGACCCTGAACCTGCCCGATGGCGGCAAGGTCACGAAGACCCCCGAGGGCCTGCAAATCGTCAGCAAGGCGGGCGACACCGTCAACATCAAGCAGCAGGACAACTACATCGACGTCTCGGGCGAGATCGGCCCCGACCGGAAGGATGGGGAGGTCCGCGGCTCTCTCGGCAACTTCGATGCCGACAAGGACGCCTCGAACGACCTGGTCGGTCGGGACGGCACCGTGATGGGCGACCCGAAGGATGCGGCCGCGGTGGACAAGTTCATTGAGGAATGGCGGGCCAAGCCCGAAGAGAACCTCTTCGGCGACGACCCCATCGGCGGCACGGGCCCCGGCACGGGGGACACCGCCGAGGCCAAGGCCGACAAGGAAGCCTTCAAACAGCTGGACATCAACGAAGACAACATGCTCGACGGGAACGAGCTCGACGAGGCGACCAAGAAGTACGACATCAACAACGACGGGGGCGTCGACCTGATGGAGTTCCTGAAGGGCCGCGACGGTGACCGCAAGGCCCAGGGCGGCGACGCCGCTGGCGCGGCCCCTCCCAAGCCTGCCGTGGACGACGCGGCCATCGAGGCCGAGTTCAAGGCCCGCGACATCACGGGCAACGGCACCCTGACCGGCACGGAGATCCCGGCCGACTTCAAGGCGGCCAACCCCAACGCCACCAAGGTCACGCTCGAGGAGTACAAGGCCTTCCGCCAGAAGCAAGAGGCCGAGGCCCCGGCGGCCGACAAGGCCGAGTTCCAGAAGGCGGACCTCAACGAGGACGGCACGCTCGACGGCAACGAGGTGGGCAACTGGGCCGCCTTCGATGCGAACAAGGACGGCGAGGTGTCCGAGGATGAGGCCCTCAAGGGCAAGGCAGACAAGCGGGCGGCGGACCGGGCTGCCGAGCTCGCGGCGTTCCTGAAGCAGATCGAGGAGCGGCGGGCGGCAGCAGCAGCACCGGCGGCGCCCGCAGCGGCAGACCCAGCGGCGGCGGCGCCCGCAGCGGCGGCACCGGTGGCGGAGGTGCCGGTCCAGCAGGCCTGAGCCGATCCCCCTCGACGGCCCGGGGCACCACGTGTGCCCCGGGCCCCTGATTCCGCGCTAAGGGGCTGAAACGATCACCCCGTGCGGATGTGGCCACACCCATTGGGTGCAGGCATCATCGCTCCCCTCTCCCCGGCTCGCCGGGGAGAGGGTCCGCGTCAGCGGG
>JAYKHL010000179.1:0-7276 GCA_035284865.1 Candidatus Sericytochromatia bacterium
CCCGGCCAGCTGCTTGGCGAGCTTCTTGACGCCGTGCTTGGTCCGGCCAAACACGATGATGGAGCCCTCACCGCGACCGTCCAGCAGGTGTTGCAGCGCCTCCAGCTTGGGGGTGGCAGCCACGTCGTAGACGCGGTGTTCGATGTCAGGCTGTTCCCGCGGGGCGGTGTCCAGCTGGACGTGCACCGGGCTCTTGAGGTGCTTCTGGCACGTCTGGAGCACCCAGGGCGGCACGGTCGCGGAGAACAAGGCGTTCTGGCGGTTCTGTGGCAGCCTGCCCATGATGCGCTCGACGTCCGGCGCAAAGCCGCGGTCAAGCATCTCGTCTGCCTCGTCCAGCACGAAGTAGTGCACCCGGCTCAGGTCGAGGTCCCCGCGGTTGACGAGATCCTGGACCCGTCCAGGCGCGCCGACGATGACGTGGGCACCTCGCTTGATCGCGTCCGCCTGGGGACCGATGGAGCGCCCCCCGAAGGCCAGCACGGTCTTGACACCGCAGGGTTGACCGAGGGCGTCGATGACGCTGCCAACCTGCACCGCAAGCTCCCGCGTTGGGCAAAGCACGAGGGCCTGCACGTGCCGCTCGCGGGGATTCACGAACTCCACGAGGGGAATCGCGAAGGCCAGCGTCTTGCCTGACCCCGTGCGGGCCTGGCCAATGACGTCCTGCTCCTCGAGGAGGGGCGGGATGGCCTGTTGCTGGATGGGGGTGGGCGCCTCGATGCCCATCGCCCCGAGGGCCGCCAGGGTGGTGGCGCGCAGCTGGAATGGTTCAAAACCTGTCAAAAGAGCCTCTGGCTTTCAAGGAGGAGGCGGCCGCTGGCCTCCGAGGGGCGCCCGGTGAGCGCCGGTGGTGAGCGTTGCCGACGCGGCTGGCGTCCCCGCCCCGGGGGACGCAGGGGGCAACGATGGGGGCAGGCACGCCCTGGCTGGCGCTGCAGCTGGCTCCCCCTGACACGATACCACGTGCGGAGGCGGCCCGGCGAGGACCCCAGGGAGGCGCCAGGGCGTCACCGCTGGACGCCCACCGCCCGGGCCGCGTTCAGCCTGCCCGCCCCGAAGCGCGGATCACGACCTGGTGCCCCAAGGTCATCCGCCGTGCGCTCGAGGTGGTCCCGGACCTGCTGCCGCGTCCACTCCGGATGCAGCCCGCGTACCAGGGTCGCGACGGCGGCCACCATGGGCGTCGCCATCGAGGTCCCGGAGAAGACGCCGTAGCCACCAAACTTCAGCCGGTAAGTGGCAAAGATGTCCACGCCAGGGGCAGCCAGCGCCACCGTGTCGCCGTAGTTCGAGAACCGGGCCTTGCGATCGTCGTTGGTGGTTGCCGCCACCTCGATCACGCCGGGAAAGGTGCTCGGCAGGTGGGGCCGCTTGAGCGGATCGTTCCGGGCATTCTCGTTCCCGGCCGAGGCCACAAGGACGACATCCCGCTCCAGCGCGTAGTGAAGGGCGTCTTCGAAGAGCGGCGAGCGCTGCCCGGCTCCAAAGCTCATCGACACCACCTTGGCCCCGTGCTCCACGGCATGGACCAGGCCCGCCGCGAACGTGGCGTCATCGCCGCGGCCGTTCGCGTCCATGATCTTCACCACCATCAGGCTCGCCCGGGGCGCGACGCCCGCCACCCCCACGCCGTTGTCGGCGCTGGCGGCAGCGATGCCGGCCACGTGGTTGCCGTGGCCGTAGTCGTCCTCAGGCAGGGCGCCCGGCGTCAGCACGTTGTGGCTCGCGGGGTGGAGTCGACCTGCGAACTCCGGGTGGCTGTGGTCCACCCCCGTGTCGAGGATCGCGAGCGGGGGCGCCCCCTCGCCCCGGGTCACGGACCACGCCTCGAAGGCGTGGATTCGAGGGAGGTGGGCCTGCTTGCCGACCAGGGGGTCGTCAGGGACACGCTCGGCCGCGATCGCCACCGTCGGGTGCGCCCACACCACGTCCTCTTCCTGGCCCAGGCTCATCGCCAGGGCAGCAGCCTGTCGCCCCGTCGGAGCCTCGAGCACATACACCCCCAGCGCTGGAATCCGCCCGACCACGCGGGGGCTCCCGGCGGCCCGCCTCATGAGCACCGCGGTCCCACGCCCGGCCTTCACGCGCACGGCGAGCCGGCTGCCCGTGCCCCCCCCGGCAGGGAGGCCTGCAGGGCCGAGCGCCCCCCCAGGTGCCGACGCCAAGCGTGGCGTGAGGGGCTGAAGGGCGAGGCAGCCGGTGGAAAGGAGGGCGACGAAGACGAGGGGGATGTGGCGCACGGGCACGCTCCAATTCAAGGATACTTCAAGATTTCCTTAAATTGTACTGGAGAGCCGGGTCCCAGGCGAGGGCGGCCCGGGCGTGCACCACCCAGGCCTTCGACGCGGGGTTGCGGGTGCGGATCAGGCGCCGCGCGGATCACAACTCCTGGCGGAGCGCTCGTAAGCAGCGAGTGCGCGCCGGGTGACGGCGGCAACCTTGCTTGCCGAGGCCAGGCGCAGCAGGCTGCTAGCCGCCACAAGGCCCACTCCGACGATGATCGAGACCGCCGCGATGGGGGCGCTGAAGGCAAGCGATGCGACGCCCCCGAGGGCGGCCAGGCCACCGATCGTCGTCAGGGTGGTGGCCACCTGGCGAGCCTTGCGGGCCTCTGCGCGGGCGGCCAGGATGCGCGCCTCGGCGGCCCGCCAGTCGTCGATCAGGTGGTGCCCATCACGACAGCGCAGGTCAGGGCTGGGGGCGACTGGCGGCTCGCCTGCGGCGCTGGGGCCAGGCGCCCTCGGGAGGCGTGACGGACGATGCGGGGAGACGAGGTGCGACACGGGACCTCCAGCTGGCAGCAGGGCACGAAGCCGCTTGTGGTGCCGACCGGTTGCGGATGGGTTCCGAGGTCACGCCGCCCTTGCTAAGCCCAGGTTAAATTCCGGCCAAGCTTCAAACCAGGCGCACGGCGCGTCGAAACGAGTCCAGCATCGCCTGGAGCTCGTCGTCCCCGTGACGGGCGCTGCGCAGCTGGGCGGCATCGAAGCCTGGCGCCACGAAGTGGCGGGGAGCCGCCCAGGCCATGGTCCAGTCTCCAAACAGCCGCTCCGCGGGCCGCTGCTCCAGAAACACGTGCACGGCGTGGTGTCGCGGATCCCGCTCAATTTTGGTCCAGAGCGCCCGCAGCGCGGGCTCCGGCCCCTCCAGGGCTTGAAAGAATGACCGGTCGTGGTAGAGCAGGGCCCCGGAGATGGCGCTGCGGGCGTTGGCCTCCCGGCTCTGCGCCAGCAGAGCCTCCAGCCCTTCGTGGCTCATGGGACAGGTGGCGGTGGAGGTGTAGAAGATTCGAAGCAGCATCAGGCCAGGGCCTCCCACCCCCATGGTAGCCCGCCCGCAACAGGATCGCACCCCCTGGCAGGGTGCCCCAAGGTCCGTACAGAACCCGTGGGCGTGACCTCGAGCACTCTGCTATCCTGACAGGGACGCCCAGGAAGCTTGCCCCGATGTCTCACCCGCTTGCCCCCCCCACCATCCTGCTGGTCGATGACGTGCCGGAGAACCTCCGGGTCCTGGCCGACCTCCTGCTGCAGCACGGGATGTCGCCGCGACCCATCACGAGCGCGCGCGGGGCCCTGCGGCTGCTTGAAACGGTGGCCGTCGATCTCATCTTGCTGGACATCAACATGCCCGAGATGAGCGGCTTCGAGCTTTGCAGCCTGCTGAAACAGGATCCCCGTCACGCGGACATCCCGGTGATCTTCCTCTCCGCCGCCCACGAGACGGACCACAAGGTCCAGGCGTTCCAGCGCGGCGGCGTGGACTACATCACGAAGCCCTTCCAGTTCGAGGAGGTCAGGGCGCGTGTGCAGACCCATCTCGGCTTGCGGCGGCTGCAGCGCGAGCAGCTGCAGCTGCTGGAGCGCACCCTGGGGGGCGTCGTGCGCACCCTCATCGAATGCCTTCAGCTGGCCTCCCCGAGCGCCTTCGCCCGGGCCAGCACGGTGCGTGCCTGCGTCGGGCACCTGACGGAGGCGCTGCCCGCCGAACAGCGCTGGGTGATCCACATGGCGGGCACGCTGGCCTACGTCGGCTGCCTGGCCCTGCCCGATGACGTCGTGCTCGAGGTCTTCACCAACCCGCGCCCCGACCCGGAGCTGCTGACCCGCTTCAGCCGGCACGCCGACCACGGTGCCCAGCTGCTGGCGGAGATCCCACGGCTCGAGGAGGTGGCTCGCATCGTCGGGGCGCAGCACGTGGGTTCCCTCCCCCTCGACAACCACACGGTGGCGCTCGGCATTCGCATTCTGCGCCTCGCCCTCGCGTACGCCGGCGAGCTTGCCGCCGGTGAGCCGCACGAGGCGGTGCTCGCCATGCTGCGTCGTCGACAGCCCGCAGACGCCGAGCACCTGGACCGGCTCGCCACCTTCCGCACGCCGGCAGCGGAGGACACGGCCGTCGAGGGGCCGATCGCCGAGGTGACGGACGGCTGCATCCTGGCGCGGCCAGTCCGGACCTCGGATGGCGCCCTCCTGCTGGCAGAGGGCCTGGTGATGACGCCCGTGCTGCGGTACCGGCTCGCGGAATACGTGCGGAGCCGTCGGGTGCCAGATGCCTTCCTGTTCCGGCGTCCGCCCGTGGGGGCCTGACGTGGCCCCCGCCCGATCGGAGGCAGCTGCCGTCGGCCCGGCACCGCGTGGTATAACAGGCCTCGGCTCCCCCAGGGGTCGGCTGCGTGGCGGCAGCCCCGGGTTGAGCCTCCGGAGGGACCGCAAGTGGCCAACATCCTGATCACGGGCACCAGCAGCGGCTTTGGTCGCGTCACCGCGCTGGCCCTGGCACGCAGGGGCCATCGCGTGTTTGCGGGGATGCGGGCGCCCGAGACTCGCAGCGACGCCGCTGCCCGATCGCTGCGCGAGGAGGCGGCCGGCACGGGCCTCGAGGTCGTCGCCCTCGACGTGACCGAGGACGCCGCGGTGGAGGCTGCGGTGAGCCACGCGGTGGCTGAGGCCGGGCCCCTGGACGTCGTGGTGAACAACGCAGGGGTTGCGGCGGGGGGCGTCACCGAGGCCTTCACCGTGGGGGATGCGCAGCGGCTCTTCGACGTCAACGTCTTCGGGCAGATCCGGCTGGCCCGGGCCGTGCTGCCAGCGATGCGGGCCCGCGGGGCCGGGCTGTTCGTGAACGTCACGAGCACGTTGAGCCGCGAGGTCGTGCCCTTCCTGGCGATGTATGAGGCCAGCAAGTTCGCGCTGGACGGCCTGTGGGAGGCCTGGCGGTACGAGCTGACGGGCCACGGCATCGAGGTGGTGCTCGTGCAGCCCGGCACCTTCCCGACCACGGCCATCGTGCAGAACCTGCTGCAGCCGGGGGACCCGGGGCGGATCGCGGGCTACGCCGAGTTGCTGCCGCGCATCGACAGCTTCTTCGGGGGCATGGCGGCCTACGCCCAGTCGGGCCAGGCCCCCGATCCGGCGCGTGTGGCCGAGGCGGTGGTCGAGGTGGTCGAGGCGCCGGCAGGCGCCCGGCCGGTGCGGGTGGTCGTTGACCCCAATGGCCCCGGGGCGGCCGCCCGGATGAATGCGCTGGCGGCCACGGAGCAAGGCGCGATCCTGGCGAACCTCGGCCTGGAGACCCTGCTGACGCCGCGCCGACCGGTGGGGGGTCCGTGACCTCCCAGGCCGACCCCCTGCTGCTGATGGGCCCAGGCGGAGCGGCTGCGGAGGCGCTGAGCGGCGCCCTGGCGGCGCAAGGCCGAGAGGTCGTGCCGTGCCTCCGACCTGAGGACCTCGCCGCGACCATCGGCGACGGAAACAAGGTGCGGGCCGTGCTGTTGGGCCCCATCCCGGTCGAGGGTCAGCCCTGGGAGGCCGACGCCGTCGCCCGGCTGACCGCCGTCCGCCTCCCCGTGGTGGCCTTCGGGGAGTTCCCCGCGGGGCTGCACAGGCTGGTGGAGGCGGGAGCCGTGGCCGCGGTGCTGCCCCTGCCGTGTCCCCCCGAGGCCGCGTGCCTCGTGGTCGAGGCGGCCGTGGCCCAGCACGCCCGAGCGGTCCGGGTGGAGGAGGAGCTGGCCACGAGCCTCGCCCTGAAGCGAGCCATCCTCCAGGAGACGCCAGCCGTCGTCTACGCCAAGGACCGAGGCCTGCGCTTCCTGCTCAGCAACAACCGGCACGCCGCCCTCGTGGGGCGCCCCCAGGAGGAGATCATCGGGCTCACGGATGTCGACCTGTTCGGGGCCGACGGCACCGAGATCGAGGCGATCAGCCGCCAGGTCCTGGAGACCGGGGTGCCCCAGGCCTCGGAATTCGAGCTGCCCCTGGAGCAGGGCCTCCGGTTCTTCCACGAGACGATTTTCCCCATCCGGGCCGACAACGGCCTGGTGATCGGGGTGGCCGGCATTGCCACGGACCTCACGGAGGTGCGCCACCAGCAGGCGATGCTGGAAAAGCTGCGGGCGACCTTCCAGATCATGCTGGACGCCTCGCCCGTGGCCTTGCTGCTGCTGGAGCTCGATGGCCAGATCGCGCTGGCCAACGGGGCTGCCACCAACATCCTGGACCGAGACTCCGTGGTCGGAGAGCCCTTCGCACACCTCGTGCGGGAGCTGGACCTCCCGGCGCTGGTGGCCCGGGCGGCGGAGCGCCAGCAGACTCCCCTGGACGTCGAGCTCGTCCTGCCCTCGGGAGGAACCCGCCCGGCCGAGCTTCGCGCCAGCCGGGTCGAGCTGCCCGACGGCGATGCGATCCTGGCCTCGCTGGTGGACCTGACGCTCCGCAAGGTGACAGAAGAGCGCCTGCGAGACGCGCAGCGGCACGCGGAGGTGGCGGCGAAGGCGAAGGGAGCCTTCCTTGCCCACATGAGCCACGAGATTCGCACCCCAATGAACGCCGTGCTGGGCTTTGCGCAGCTGCTGGAGCGTGACCCCAACCTGACGCCCACCCAGCTGGAGCGGGTACGCACGATCCTGCGGGCGGGTGACCACCTGCTCTCGCTCGTCAACCAGGTGCTCGACATGTCGGTCATCGAGGCAGGACGCGTCGACATCCAGCGGGAGCTGGTCCTCACGGAGGACCTGATGGAGTCGGTGCTGGAGATGTTCCACAACCGAGCCGTCCGCACCCGCATCTGGCTTCGGTCCGAGACCGGGCCCGGGGTGCCGCGGGCCTTCCTCGGCGACGAGGGGAAGATCCGGCAAATCCTGGTCAACCTCGTGGGCAACGCCGTGCGCATCGTGCAGCAAGGGGGCGTGACGCTGCGGGTCGAGGTGAGCCGCGAGGCCGGTGACACCACCCTCAAGCTGATGGTGCTCGACACGGGGCCCGGCATCCCCCCG
>JAYKHL010000180.1:0-4835 GCA_035284865.1 Candidatus Sericytochromatia bacterium
GTCTTCACGACCTCGGGGCCCGTGATGAACATGAAGCTGGTGTCCTTCACCATGACCGTGAAGTCCGTCATGACGGGCGAGTAGACGGCGCCGCCGGCGCACGGCCCCATGATCGCCGAGAGCTGGGGGATCACGCCGGAGGCCTGCACGTTGCGCCAGAAGATCTCCGCGTAGCCGCCGAGGCTCTCCACGCCCTCCTGGATGCGCGCGCCGCCCGAGTCGTTCAGCCCGATGCAGGGGCAGCCGTTGCGCAGCGCCAGGTCCATCACCTTGCAGATCTTCTCGGCGTAGACCTCGCCCAGCGAGCCGCCGAAGACCGTGAAGTCCTGCGCGAAGACGTACACCGTGCGGCCGTCGATCTGCCCGTGGCCCGTCACGACGCCGTCGCCCGCGACCTTCTTGTCCTCCATGCCGAAGTTGGTGCAGCGGTGCACGCGGTAGCGGTCGAGCTCCGTGAAGGTGCCCGGGTCGAGCAGCTTCTCGAGCCGCTCGCGGGCCGTCAGCTTGCCCCGCTCGTGCTGCCTGGCGACGGCCGCTGGCCCCGCGCCCTGCAGCGCGGCCTCTCGCCGGGCCTCGAGGGCGGCGAGGCGGGCAGCCATGCTGGTGGGGGCAACGCCCTGGTCGGGAGAGACGGTCATGCGGCGAGGCTCCTTTGCGCGCGCGGCTGCCCGCAGAGGCCGGGCGGGGGCATGATACCGCCTGGCTGCAGGGGGCCGCCAGGGGCCGCGGCCAGGGCTTGCCGTCTGCAGGTATTTCGCCCCAGATGACTGAGCGCCGCATGGCTGGATCATCTGACGCCGATTGGGTTTGAGGCGAATAAAGAGACCTTAACCTGGCCTGGCGAGGAGTCTCGCTCCCCTCCCCCTGGGGGGAGGGTCCGCGTCAGCGGGGGTGAGGGGTCTTTAGCCCGCGTGCGGGGGAGGATTCCAGCAGCACGCATAAAAAATGGCGAAGGTGGGATCGATGTGGGTTACCACACACACAAAAATCACACCCCGCCAGGCCCATGCTCGCTGCTTCCGCCCCAACGTGCAAGCCCCCCCGCGCGACCTTCGCCGCGTTCCTGCGGTCGAGCGAGCCGCGCCACGCGTTGGGCCACGCCCTGCAAGGCGTGGGAGACGCCCGGCGCCCGGGGCCCAGGCGCGTGCCGATGGGGGCCGTGCTGACAGCCGCCGTGGCGGGGTTTGCCGGCGGACTTGGCGCCGTGAGGTCCTGGGAGGACGCCCTGCGCCACCGGGCGCCCTACCGGCACCTGCTGCGCGCCACCGGGCACACGGGAACCATCTCCGACGACACCTTCGGCCTGGCCTTCGAAGCGGCCTCGCTGGAGGACCTCCGGGCCGTCTTGCGCAGCCAGGCCAAGCGTGA
Source organism: Candidatus Sericytochromatia bacterium (assembly GCA_035284865.1). Classification (GTDB taxonomy): domain Bacteria; phylum Cyanobacteriota; class Sericytochromatia; order S15B-MN24; family JAQBPE01; genus JAYKHL01. The sequence goes on from JAYKHL010000180.1 coordinate 1,369, forward strand.
GCTGAATCGCTGGTCGACTGGGCCCCACGCCAATAGCCGGCTCGGGCATGAGCTCATCAAGCTCGATGCGAGGAGGCTGGCCGCGTGGCCCGTGCTGGCCATCGATGGTCACACCCTGTTCTCCTGCCAGGAGCAGAAGTGCGAGGCCTGCATCCGCATACCGAACGGGACCGTCGAACGCTGGTACCACAAGGTGGTCGTGGCCCAGTGGGTCGGTACCCACCCGGCGATGGTGGTGGACTTCGAGCCCATCGGCCCCTCGAACGGCGCGTCCAAGGACAGCGAGACTGCCGCGGCCAAGCGGCTGCTGGCACGTGTAGCCGCCACCCTGCCCGACACCTTCCGGGTGCTGCTGCTCGACGCCCTGTACGACAGCGAGCCGATGCGGGCCGCCATCGCGGCCGTGGCGACGTTAGTGATGGAGAGGTGGAGCCAAGAAAACACGGGATTTCACGAACTCGCGGGGCAGCTGAATCTGGACCGGGCCCACGTCCACAAGGGCCGGGCGAACGCGGCGTGGACGGTGGTGGCCGTGGCGTTGATCGCCTACAACGCCTGGCAGGCATACCTCTACAGGGTGCTCAAGCTCGACCCGATGCGGCCGGGACGAACCTGGGGCGACCTGAGACGCGACATGTGGAGCAGCCTCGGTGAGCGCGAAGCGCCCCTGGCCTTGCCCACCACGGGCCCGCCGTAGGCTCCTCGTCACCGGTCCAATCCGCGCGCCCCCACCTGACCGCCCATCGCTCTCCCCAGCCAGGGGAGGCCCGTCGGCTGAGGCGCGAAACCCCTGCCCTGGCAGGTGAGACCTTCGCGCGCGGCCTGATCGCGGGTAGCCTACTGGGCAGAAACCTCTGTGCCGTTTGGCCTCATTAATCATTTTATAACCTTCTCGTATTCAGCCCTTAGCACGTGGCTGGCTTCGGGTCGCGACAAGCCCTCCATCGACCCAGCCTCCCCCGCCGACCGTATGGACCCCAGCCGCGATGTCAGATCTCACCGTCAAGGGCCGCCCCCTCCCCTACGCCCACGTGCGCCCGCTGCCCGCCGATCGCGTGATTACGGCTCGCCAGAGCCTCAAGACCAACGGCACGGATGACGTGATCTTCCAGATCGGGGACACCTACCACATCGCCTCCGGCCGCGGCCTGCCCCTGCGCGGCGTGAAGCTCAACGACCCCGTCACGCTCGATGGACGTCCCGGCAAGGTTGTCGCCACCGACCGGCAGCTCAACACCTTCACCGAGGGCCTGTTCTCGCGCCCCGGCCTGGCGATCGGGGGCGGCCTCGGCGTGGCATCGGGCGCGGCGCTCATCGGCATAGGCGGCGTGAACTTCCTCGGCCTCGGCCTGTTCCTGGCGGTGAGTGGGCTGATCGCCGGCCTCCTCGCCAATGCCGTCGTGGGCTTGGTGGCGGAGGCCCGGCCAGCGGATCCGACGCAGCCGCGCTGAGGTTAGGGGGTCGTGGGTGCCACTCCCGCCGCTCAGACTTTTCCCCCCACTAACTCGGTGGGAAGGGAAGGTCAATCCGACGGTCAGTTCGCCTGAGGCGGGCTGGCCGTCTTTCCTTTGGCGTCCGCCGTAGCGAACCCCGGTGGTGGTCGGGGCGTTGCGGGGGATGGCCACCTCCAGCGTGATGCCACAGACCACAGCCCGAAGTTTGCGGGCCTCCGTCAGGTGGAAGCCGTCGGGCACGTAGGTCCTCAGGATGTCGCGCTTCACGAACATGGGGAAGCCGTCCCAGAGAGTCTCGACGTTGCTCAGGGCCAGGCCCAGTTCATCGGCCTTCGCCGTCGTGTCGGCCTCCAGCAGGCCCTCCAGTTCGTGAAGGCGCTTCAGGATCGGGGAGAGCTTGGCGTCGCGCTCGGCCTTGGCGGCAGGCCCCTCTCCGTAGAGCCCCTCTTCATAGTTCTCCAGGACGCGGATCCGCTTCTTCTTTAGGTGATCCCGCTCCAGGGCCAACTCGTCTTGGCCTGCCGGGCCGGCGAGCAGCGGAGCCGCTGCCCGGATCTCGTTCAGGCGAGCCCGAAGCCCTCGCAGCAGCAGCTTGAGCACGATGGGGTCGATCAGGTTGCTGTTGAGGGAACTCGTCTGGCAGGCTTGGCTTCTCGTTCGCTTCTTCAGGTTGCAGTGGTAGCGGAACTGGCTGGTGCCCGGACCCTTCGCCCCAAAGGTTAGCGCCATGCCGCAGGTGCAGCGAAACATGCCCGCGAGCAGGGCCTCGGTCCGCTGGGTAGCGGGTCGACGGGTCGCCTGGTGTCGAGCATCGAGGACCCTGGCCACGCGCTCGAAGGTCTCGGTGTTGAGCAAAGCCTCGTGGCGCCCCGGGTGCCAGGTCGTGCCCTGCTTGGCACGACCTGCCTTCGAATGGTTGGGGGTGTAGGCAATCATTCCCAGGTAGGTCTTAGAGCGCAGCATGTCGCTCAGGACGCTGGAGTCCCAGTGTGGGGTGGGAGGCAGGCTCATTACCTTGTGGCCGGCTGCCCGGTTCTTGGCCTGGACGTCCAGGCGGCGGGCCTTCTCGCTTTCGGAGAGCCGGTTCCACTGCAGCCGCCGCGGCGGGGGGACGCCGAGCGCCGACAACTCGCAGGCGATGCTCGTGAGATTCTCGGTCTGCAAGAAACGCTGGAAGATCCAGCGGAGCCGATCCGCCACGGCCATCCCCTCGGGGGAGCCGTCGGGGCTGTCGTCCGGCACCCAGCCGTCGTACCAGCGGCCGTTGATCAGGTGGACGTCCTGACCCTTCCGATAGCCAAAGGGGGGCGGGCCAGAGTGGTGCAGGGCATTGGAGACGCGATGCTCGTGGTGGTCCCGGATCTTGTCGGAAATGAAGTCCGAGTAGTACTGGTCCATCGTCACGGTCATGTTGACCATGGCCTTCTCGCCAGCGCGTTGAGGGCGGGCGCCGGGCAGCAGCCCCATCCGCATGTTATCGTCGATACCCCAGATGAAGAGTTGCTCCGCCATCAGCGCGGCCTCCATCTCCGCCTTCACACGCGTGCTGCGCAGGAAGCGATTGAAGGTGAGCCCGACGAAGCCCCTAACGCCGTGCAACTTGGCGTCGACCAGCATGCGCTTGAACTGGGGCCTGGCGTCGATGCCTGCCTGGCCCGTGACGATGTCATAGTAGGTTTCGACGACGGTCCAGCCCTTCGTGGCACAGAAGGTCCGGGCCCGCTCCTCTGGAATCAGAGGGCTGTCGTCCTGCTGGTCGGTCGACGTCCGCAGATAGAGAAAGACCTTTGCCCCGAGTTCGTCAGCCTCTGGCTTGATGCCCACCTTGAAGGCCCCCCATGTCTTGGATCGCCTGGCCGAGAGCGGTCGCGCACCGTAGGGGGTCGAAGGGGCGAGGTGGCGCAACCTGGCAGACGCCGTCGGCGACGTACGTGACGGCCTCTATTGTCGCATCCGCAGTGCCCCAACCACAAACCGCCAGGACCAGCTCCTCGCCATCGAGCGAAGTGCGCC
>JAYKHL010000181.1:0-14953 GCA_035284865.1 Candidatus Sericytochromatia bacterium
TTCTCCCGGCGAGCAGCTGAGGATGAGCCCGCACCACCCTCTCTCCCTGAGGGAGACGGGACCGAAGGCGCGCTGGACCCAAAGGGTGCGGACGTTTTTCACTTCCTTACTCCCCCCTGATTCCGCAGCAGCTGCCGAGCTAGGCCACCGGCCGGCTGTGGGGATGCTTGCTGCCGGAAAACGTGCTCCCCTCTCCCCGGGTACCGGGGAGAGGGGAGCGGATGCCTTTTGCACCCACTGGGTGAAGCCGAATTTCACTGCCCTCTCCCGCTGGGAGAGGGTGGCCGTAGGCCGGGTGAGGGGCTATCGCGGAATCAGGGGGGCCACGGGGCTGGTTTGCCACGCGGGACGGCCCGGGTACAACATCCGCAGGCAGGTCCTGGCCGCCAGCGGTGGCGACCCGGCCCACCGACGGAGCGTTTTGGGCGACTGGCCGGTCCGCGACGGCGGTGCCCCGACACGGAGGAGCGCATCCCATGGGCAACCCCATCAACGCCAGCACGCCTCGCGGGACGCCTCCCCTGGGCCCTCAAGCCCCCGCGCCGGCCTCTCGCGGGGTGACGGGGCCGACCCGGGCCGACGCCGTGGATGCGCTTCAGCTGTCGTCGGCGGCGACCCAGGGGGGCAGGCTCGTCGGGCTCGCTCGGGTGATCGAGGAGGCGCGGAGGCAGGTGGCGGCGCTCGACCAGGGGCTGGCTGCGCTGGAGGCCGTGCGCGGCGGGGCGGCCGAGGGGCCGCCCTCCGGTGCGGCCGAGCCTCAGCTGCCGGCGGGCCAAGGTCTGGCCGTGGCGCGCCTCGACCGGGCCAAGGCCGCCCTGCGCGAGCAACTCACGGTGCTCGACGGCCAGATTGTGGAGGGCGCTGCGCCGGAGACCGTGGCCGCCGACCGGGCCCGGCTGCTGACGGCGGCCGAGGCGCTCGAGGCCCTGGGGCAGGACCTTCTGGCGCCACGGCCGGCTCCCGCGAGCGCGCGGGAGCGGGCCGAGCTGGAGAAGGCCCTGGCCCAGGTGGCAGCCCTGGCCGACCGTCTGGGCCAGGGAGAGCATCCGGGCGCCTTGAGGCCCCAGCTTTACGTGGCCCGCCAGGGCCTCAAGGATCCGGTTGGCAGCCAGCACAACGGCGCGATCCAGGCCGCGGCGGCTGCCTTGGGGGTGATCGGCCAGGCGGAGGCCGACCTCCAGGCGCAGCGGAGTGGCCTGGCCGCGGCGGTGGCCGGCGGCATCGACCCACGCACCCTCGACCTTCGCGTGGCTGCCCTCGGGCGACAGGCCGAGGACCTCGAGGTCGTGCGGCTCGGGATCGAGGGCGCCGGGCTGGACGGCCTGACGCCTGAGCAGGTGGCCCGCGGCGTGGCCCTCATCGGCCAGCTGCAGGGGGTGGCCCAGGCGGTGGCCGGAGGGCAGGATCTCGGCGTCCGGCGGCAGGAACACGAGGACCTCGTCCAGCAGCTGCGGGCGCTGCGCCAGCCTCCGGCTGCCGTGGCCCCCGCGCTCGGGCCGCCGGCACCTCCGGCCTCGCAGGAGCCCGCTGCGGCTGTGCCGCCGGCAGGACCTGCCTCGCAGGAGCCCGCAGCGGCCGCGCCGCCGGCAGGACCGGCCTCGCAGGAGCCCGCAGCGGCCGTGCCGCCGGCAGACCCGGCCTCGCAGGGGGCCGCCGCGTACGTGGTCAGGCCGGGGGAACACCTCTCGAAGATCGCCCGGGAGCAGCTTGGCGACGGCAACCGCTGGCGGGAGATCGTGGCGCTCAACCAGGCCAGGTACCCCGGGCTGGCGCAGAACCCGGACCTCATCCATCCGGGTTGGACGCTGCAGCTGCCACCCCGGGAGGGGGAGGCACCGCGCGGCCTGGGGGCGCCGGTCAGCCCGTCGCGTCAGCCCTGAGGCCCCATCCGGGAAGGTCGGGGGCGCGAGGGCGGCTGAAGGCAGTGGTACAATGCCTGCCCGGTGGGAACCGTGGAGGACCTGAACCATGCCCATGACTGGCAAGACCCCGCGCGAGTCGCGCGTCGAAATGGCGGAGCATGTGCTCCCGAACGACACCAACCCCCATGGCACGATCTTCGGCGGGCGCGTCATGGCCCTGGTGGACCTGGCCGCCACCATTGCGGCCTCGCGGCACTCCCGACGGGCTGTCGTCACGGCCGCCATCGACGAGCTGCGTTTCCTGGCCCCGATCAAGCTGGGTCACATCGTGTTGCTGGAGGCGCAGGTCAACGAGGCCTTCTCGACCTCGATGGAGATTGGCGTGACCGTGTCGTCCGAGAACCCCATCACGGGCGAACGTCGGCTGACGACCACGGCTTACGCCACCTTCGTGGCCCTCGACGATCTTGGCAAGCCCACGGCCGTGCCACCGCTCTTGGCAGAGACGGAGGACGAGCTGGCCCGGCAGCAGGCCGCCCGGCAGCGCAAGCAGGACCGGCTGGAGCGCCGGGCGCAGGCAGGGCGTGACTGACCCTCAGTTTGGGGGAGTTGGCGCAGCCGGGAGCGGTCCCGTGGCGGCCGGGACGGCCTTGCCCGGGGCCTGGAGGGGCTCCCAGACCCCGTGGGACTCGAGGATGCGCCGCCACTCCCCTGAGCGCTTGAGTCCCACCAGTGCCTGGTCCACGGCCTCTCGCAGCTTGGGGCTGGCCGCGCGCACGGCCACGCCGTAGGGCCGAGGAAGGATCGGTCGACCGACGACCCGGAAGCCACGTCCGTGGGCCTTGAGCCAGGCACGCCCCATCGCCGCCTCCGTCAGCACGGCGTCGAGCTGGCGCCCCTCCAGGGCCCGCAGGGGGCCCTCGGTGTCCGGGAAGGCCACCACGCGGGCAGGGGGATGGAGGCGACGCAGGATGGCCTCTGCCACGGACCCTTCCGTGGCACCCACCTTGCGACCCGCGAGCCCCTCGAGCTCAAAGACGCTGCTGGCGGTCGGCACCAGGATCGCCTGCGAGGCCGTGTAGTAAGGCTTGCTGAAGCGGATGCCGGCACCGTCCCTGACCTCGAAGGCGTTCCAGGCCAGGTCCGCCCGGCCCTCGACCACGACACGCCTGGCGTCTCGCCAGGGTACCTCCTCGAAGGCGACGGTGAGCCCCAGCGTGCGCCCGACGGCTCGTGCGAGGTCAGGCTCGAAGCCCGCGAGGGTGCCATCTTGCTGACGCACGCAGTAGGGTGCTCCCGACGTGGGATCGAGCGCCACGCGCAGCGTGCCGTCGGCCTTGATGGCCGGCAGGTCGCGAGGAGCCGCCGGGGCCGGCGAGCCGCTCGGCGTGGCCTTGAGCACGGCCGCCAGGAGCCAGAAGCCGCCCAGCAGGGCGGCCACACCCAGCAGCCCCGCACGGGCCTCGGGGCCCAGGCGGGCGATCGCGTCGCGGACCCTGGTGCGGCCCTTCACGTCGTCACGCGCTGGCGCGCGCCGTCAATCAAGGCACCCGCGACCTCGATGGCGCCAGGCACCGCAGCGGGGTCCCCGCCGCCACCCTGGGCGAACGTGGCCTTCCCGCTGCCGCGTCCTCCCACCCGCGCCATGAACGCGGCCAGGACGGCCCCTGCAGACACCTCGCCGGTTCGATCGTCCGACACACAGGCCACGGCCGAGACCTTGCCGTTCGTCACGCCCGCCAGCAGGACCAGGCCTGAGCCCAGCCCTGCGATCAGGCTCTGCGCCGCGGCCCGCAGCTGGTCGCCCGTCATGCCGTCGAGGGTGGCGGCCACATAGGGAATGCCACCCGCCTCGGCCTTCTGCGTCAGCAGGGCGCCTGCTCGCGCCGCCGCGAGCTCCGCCCGCAGCGCCGCCACCTGTTTCTCGGAGGCCTTGAGGGCCTCCTGCAGCCGATCGAGGCGTTCCGGCAACTCGGCAGGAGCGGCCTTGAGCCGGTCACCCACGGCGGCCACGGCGTGGGCCAGCACGCGCACGTGATCCGCAGCAGCCAGGCCCGCGACGGCCTCGATGCGCCGGACACCCGCGGCGATCCCGCTCTCGCTGGTGATCTTGAACAACCCGATGTCGCCGGTGGCGCGCACGTGGGTGCCCCCGCACAGTTCTTTCGAGAAGTCTCCCACGGTCAGCACCCGCACGCTGTCCCCGTACTTCTCGTCGAACAGCGCCATCGCACCGCTGGTGCGAGCTTCGTCGAAGGTCATGACGTCGGTCCGCACGGGTTCGTTCTCGAGGATTGCCGCGTTGACGCGGGCCTCGATGGCGCTGAGTTCGGCCGCGGTGACGGCCCTCGGATGCGAGAAGTCGAACCGCAGGAGGGCGGGCCCCACCAGCGAGCCGGCCTGGGTGACGTGGGTGCCGAGCACCTCCCGCAGCGCAGCATGCAACAGGTGGGTGGCCGTGTGGTGGCGGCGGATGTGCCAGCGGCGCGCCTCGTCCACCCTGGCTTCGACGGCATCCCCCACCCGCAACGCGTGGCCTGCGTCGACGGCGTGCACGATGGCCCCGCTGCGTTTCTGGGTGTCCAGCACGGGAATCTCCCGTCCCTCTGCCACGAGCACGCCCGTGTCCCCGACCTGGCCTCCAGACTCGGCATAGAAAGGCGTTCGGCTCAGCACGATGCCCTCCTTGCCGCCCCCGAGCGGCACGATCGCCACCACCGTGTCGGCCTCTCGGGTCGAGGTGTAGCCGAGGAACTCCGACGTGGCGTCGATCTCGGCGTCGGCCGTGAAGGTGATGCCGGCCTTCTCTCGGGCCGCGCGGGCCCGCTCCCGCTGGGCTTCCATGGCGGCCCCAAAGCCGGCCGCGTCGACGCGGATGCCCTTCTCCCCGGCCAGCTCGGTGGTCAGCTCGAGGGGGAAGCCGTAGGTGTCGTAGAGCTCGAAGGCCGTGCGGCCGTCCAGCTCGGTCCTGTCGGCCAGGGCACTGAGCGCCTCGTCGAGCAGCGCCATGCCACGGTCGATGGTCTGGCCGAAGCGACGCTCCTCCTCGGCGAGGGTGTCGACGATGTGCCTCTGACGCTCGACGAGTTCGTGATAGAAGTCGCCGTACAGCTCGACCACCAGCGGCACAAGGGTGTGGAGGAAGGCGCCCTCGATGCCCAGCAGCCGACCGTGTCGATACGCCCGCCGGATGATGCGACGCAGCACGTAGCCACGGCCCTCGTTCGAGGGCACCACGCCGTCGGCGATGAGGAAGACCGAGGCGCGCAGGTGGTCCGTCATCAGCTTCAGCGAGACATCCGTGCCCGTGCCGCTGCGATAGGGCACGCCGGCCAGGGCGGCGAGGGCCTGCAGGATCGGGAACAGCATGTCGGTCTCGAAGTTGTTCGGCACCCCCTGAAGCACTGCGGCGATGCGTTCGAGCCCCATCCCCGTGTCGATGTTCTTCGCCGGCAGCGGCGCGAGGCCCCCCGCTTCGTCCCGGTTGAACTCCATGAAGACCAGGTTCCAGACCTCGAGGAAGCGGTCGTCGTCCTCACCCAGGCGCGCGTCAGGGTTGCCGTTGCCGTGGTCGGGCCCGAGGTCGAAGTAAATCTCCGAGCACGGGCCACACGGGCCGGTCGGCCCTGCGGCCCAGAAGTTGTCGGCCTCGTCAAGGCGCACGATGCGGGCTGCGGGCACCCCCGCGACCTCGTGCCAGATCCGGAAGGCCTCGTCGTCCGTGCGGAAGATGGAGACCCACAGCCGATCCTTCGGGATGCCCATCGTCTCGGTCAGAAATTCCCACGCCCAGGGGATCACCTCGGCCTTGAAGTAGTCGCCAAAGGAGAAGTTGCCGAGCATCTGGAAGAACGTGTGGTGGCGGGCCGTCCGGCCCACGTTGTCGAGGTCGGTCGTGCGGAAGCACTTCTGCACCGTCGTGACCCGCGTGGCATCAGCCTTCTCCAATCCCATGAAGATGGGCTTGAACTGCAGCATGCCAGCCGTCGTCAGCAGCACGGTGGGGTCCCGCCGGGGCACCAGGCTGGAGCTGGGCCTGTGCACGTGGCCCCGCGCCTTGAAGAAGTCGAGGTAGGCCTGGCGGATTTCCTTGAACGAGAGCGGTTTCACGGCGTGGACCTCGCGAGGTGGGGATGGCCCGCAAGCCGACACGGTGCGCTCGCCGGCGGACGGACGGCCTCATTTTACCAGACTTCACGCGGTGCGCTCGTCGGCCTGGTTGGCCTGCCGGGGGCTGCTCCGCGGGGCCCGCGCCCGCTCAGCTCGGGGTCGGCCCGAGGCTTTGCAGCAGCGCAGGGAGGACCTGGGCCAGCGGGGCTGGATCGCCGCGCTCGAACGGCTCGAGCGCCTGCTCCACGTCGTCCAGCAGCGGCGCCGGCGGAGCGGACGCCAGGGTCAGGCGGGCGGAGAGTCCCCTCAGGCAGAACTGCACCTTCGCCAGCAGCCCGCGGGCCGGGCCGTCCGGGGTCAGCTCCCGGAGGCCCTCCACGCGCAGCAGCAGGCGCTGAAGCCTGCGCCAGGCGGGCAGGGCGGTGGCCTCCGGCGCCTCGAGCCGACGCCGCAGGTCCGTCAGCAGCACCTCGAACGTCTCCGCGTCCCAGAAGGCCTCTGCCGCCACGCGGTCCAGCTCCAGGCACGTCTGCTCCAGGGCGGCCTCTCCCGCCGGCCCCAGCCCCGTGGCCTCGACCTCGAGCAGGGCGTCGCGCAGCCGTTCGAGCTGACGCAGCCGCACGCGGGCCTGCTGCACGACGCGTGGGGGCTCGGGCTGGCCCTCTGCCCGGGCAAGCCGAGCCCGGGCGGCGTCCCGCCTGGCCGTCAGGCCGTCAAGCCAGCGCCCCAGGCGATCGAGGCGCCCCTCGAGCCCGGGTTCGGACGGGCTGGCTAGCTGATGGCGCAACCGCAGCAGGCCCGCATCCCGTTCGTCGGCGCCGGCGGCGGCAAGCCTTCGGTGGATGGCTGGCAGCTGTCCGAGCAGCTGAGCCACGGCGCCACGCTCCGCTGGGCGGGCGGCGCCGAGGTCGAGCCGGAAGACCAGGCGGTAGACGGCGTTCAGGGCGAAGCCGTCCGGGTCGACGGCCGTCTCCAGGGCCTCCAAGGCCTCGAGGCCCTGCGCCACCGGCAGGGAGGCGCCCGGCGGGGCGCCGAGCCGCTGGAGGCCCTCGAAAAGCCGAAGCCGGGTCGCGGGGGCCAGCACGTTCCCCCCGGAGAGGGCGCCAAGCAGCCCCTCCACCTGCTCCAGGACGTGGGCGTGGTGTGGGGTGTCCCGCGGCGGCTGGGGCATGGCCCCCAGCCGCCGGGCGGTGGCCCGCAGCGCCACGTCGGCGCGGAAGGCCTCGTGGCGGGGGTCGGAGGCCTCGAGCGGGAGGTCTCTGAGCGCCTGCGAGACGCCCATCGCCAACCGCTCCCGCGCCTGAAGGAGTGGCTCCTGGACCAGGTCCAGGCGCTTGAGCAGCGCCTGGGCACGGGGCCGGCGTTCGGCGCCCGCGCCGCCGCTCAGCACCCGCGTCGCTGCGACCCGGGCGGCGCGCAGGTCCACGTCAGGCCAGCGCGCCAGCTCGTCCGCGCCACAGCTGGCCGTGAGGTCGAGCACGAGCAGCACATAGGGCCGGGCACCCCCATCTGCGGGGGCCTCTGCCAGGAAGCGCGCGAGGGCATCGAGGGCCGCGCGCAGCAACGCGGCGCGGGCCGGGGGGGCCCAGCCCGCCGCGCGCGCGTCCTCGTAGCGCTGGCGCGTCAGGGCGGCCAGGCGCTGGGCGGTGTCGGGGTCCAGGGCGGTGGGGCCGCTCATGGCGCACAGCATGACCGAACTAACCACCCCCGTCAGCAACCCCCGTCACGTCGGGGCCGTCGCCACGACGGGCGTTACAGGCTAGAATGGACCCGCATTCGGGTGCCATGTGCCAAGGGGAAGCCATGTCCAAGAAGAAAATCATGGTGATCTACGAGACCGCCGGGGGCGGTCACTACGCTGCGGCCAAGGCCATCGAGGCGGCCCTGGCGTCGTTGCACCCCGGGGCCTTCGAGGTGGTGCTGATGCCGGTTCGCGCCGCCACCGGGAGCCAGCGTGTCTCGCACCTGATGGACGTCTACAACCACCTGCTCAAGATCAAACCCTCCTACTCCAACATGGGCATGCGGATGATGAACCGCCTCAACGTGGAGAAGGTCGCCATTCCCCTCCTCCCCAAGGCTGCGCGCAACCTCAAGAAGACGCTCGAGGGCGTCAAGCCCGACATGATCATCTCGGTGTTCGCGGTCGTGAACCACGTGGCCATCGAGACGCTCAAGGATCTGAAGTGGTTCGGCAAGGTGCCCTACGTCATCTGGTGCACGGACCTGACGCGGGGGTTCTTGCGGAACTGGGCGCATCCCGAGGCGAGCCTGACCATCGCCCTTCATGAGCAGGCACGTGAGCAGCTGGTGGAGTACGGCGTCCCCGCGGACAAGATCCGGGTGCTCTCGGGGCTCCCCGTCAACCAGAAGTTTCTCTCCAAGGTCCCGAAGTTCGAGGCCCGACAGCGGCTGGGGCTTGATCCGACCCGCTTCACCGTCCTGGTCTCGATGGGTGGCATGGCCGTCGGCGCCACCTATTACTTCACGCGGGAGCTCGCACGCAGCGGGCTGCCCGTGCAGGTCATCGCGGTGTGCGGCCGCAACGAGCGGCTGCGGGCGCGCTGCGAGCGCCTGGCGGGGGCCTCGGAGATGCCGGTCAAGGTGCTGGGCTTCACCGATCAGATGCACGTCCTGATGGACGCCGCGGACGTGATGGTGGGCAAGCCTGGCCCCGGCACGATCGCCGAGGCGATCGCCAAGGAGCTTCCGATGTGCATCGACGCCACCCGGGAGCCGATGCTGCAAGAAGCCGGCAACCTCGAGCTCGTGGTGCGTCAGAACCTCGGTCGCGCCATCACCGCCGAGCAAGGCCTCACGGCGCTGGTGCGGCAGTACATGGACAACCCCACCATGTACGAGGCGACGCGGCAGAACCTGCGGCGCGCCAAGAACGACCGCGCGATCGAGGAACTCATCGAGATCGCCCTGTCCCAGCTGCCCGGCGGGCCGCCGCCGCGGGCCCAGGTTGGCGAGCCCGTATGAGCGCCGCCCGGTCCCCGCGTGAGTCCGCCACCGTCCTGCTGTTGCGGGACGGAGCCGGGGGGCTCGAGGTGTTCATGGTCCGGCGCCGCCTCGCCAGCGACTTCGTGGGGGGCGCCTATGTCTTCCCCGGGGGGGCGGTTGACCCCGAGGACGCCCTTCCCGACCTTACCTCTCGCCTCGACGGCGTGGGGGCCGAGGCCTGGGGGGGCCTGCTCGACCTGTCGCCGGAACGGGCAGCCGCGCACGTGGTGGCGGCCGTGCGGGAGACCTTCGAGGAGGCGGGGGTGTTGCTCGCCTCCTCGCCGCGTGGGCCGGTCGCTCCGGCGGAGGGGGCCGAGCGGAGCCGTTGGGAGGCGGTGCGGGCAGGGTTGCTCGGCGGCCGTCTGTCCTGGCGGGCGATCGTCCAGGCGGAGGCGCTCACGCTGACGGCCGATCGCCTGGCTTACTTTGCCCACTGGGTCACGCCGGCCGGGGCGCCGAAGCGCTTCTCCACGCGCTTCTTCCTGGCCGAGACGCCCGAGGGCCAGGCCCCGCTGGCCGATGACCAGGAGGTAGAGGCTGGCGTCTGGCTTCGCCCGGAGGAGGCCCTGGAGGCCCGCCGCAGCGGCCAGATGACCGTCATCCTGCCCACCGCCCGCTCGCTGGAGGCCCTGCTGCCGTTCCGCACGGCCGCCGAGGCGATGGCCCACGCCCGCGGGAGCCGCGTCACCACCATCCTGCCCCGCATCGTGCTGCGCGACGGCCAGCCCGTGGCGCTCCTCCCGGGGGAGCCGGGCTACGACGAGGCCGCGGAGGTCCCGCTGCCGGCCTTCGACCCGAGCCGCATGTGAACCCGCCGGTGCGTGTGGCGGCCGGCGTGCGCTGCCTGGTTGCTCCCAACCCCGGCCCCATGACCGGCCCGGGCACCAACACCTGGCTCCTTGGCGAGGAAGACGTCGTGGTGGTGGACCCGGGACCCGCCATCGAGGCGCACGTGGACGCGATCCTCGCGGCGTGCGCGCCCGGGCGGGTCGCTGCCATCTGGCTGACGCACGCCCACCCGGACCACGCCTGTGCCGTGGCGTCGCTGCGGGCGCGGACGGGGGCCCCGCTGGTGGCGAGCGCGGTGCCGGCCCCCACCTACGACATCCCCGGGTTGGGCCTCCCCGACCACCCCCTCCAGGATGCCGGGCGGCTGCTGGTGGAGGGGGACCCCTGGGAGGCGCTGCACACGCCGGGCCATGCCAGCGACCACTACTGCTTCCACAGGGTGGCCGATCGCGGGGTGATCACGGGGGACCTCGTGGTTGGACAGGGCACGGTGGTGGTGGCTCCCCCCGATGGCGACATGGCCGCCTACATGGCCTCTCTGGACAAGGTGGCAGCCGTGGCCCCGCGGGTGCTCTGGCCGGGGCACGGCCCCCCCGTCACCGAAGCGGCCGACCGCCTCGCGGCCTACAAGGCCCACCGCCTGCAGCGAGAGGCTCAGGTGCTGGCCGCCGTGGCAGCCGGGTGCGGCACGATCGAGGGCCTCCGCGCCAGGCTTTATCCTCAGGCGCAGGGCGTGATCGCGCGGGTGGCTTCCCGGCAGCTGGAGGCCCACCTTCGAAAGCTGCAGGCCGAAGGCCGCTTGAGGCTGGCGCAGGGAGCGGGCGGGGGCCTGGAGGCGGCCCTGTCTGCCGCGCCGGAGCAGCCCTGACGGGAGGGTCAGCGCGCTGCCCGGGGGCCCTCGCCCGCTCGGAACTGCGTCGAGAGCACCTCCGCCGTCGGCGTGTCTGCCGTCCGGTAGGGGGCGTGGGCGACGCCTCCCCCTGACCAGGTGTGCCAGAACAGCCCGGCAAACCAGGGCTGCCCCCAGACCGTGGCAAACAGGGCCTCCGCCGCCCGGGCAGGCAGCTGCTCATCCGAAAGGCCCGTGGCGTCCGGCTGCGCGGGCGATGCCGCCCCACCCGCCTGGCGGGGCATCCCGACGGAGGTGAACAGCACGGGGGGGCTGGCCTGGCCCGTGCGCCAGGCCGTGAGACGAGCCGCCACGTTCCGCCAGCCCTGGCGCAGCGCCTCCCCGTTCGGCTCGGCCTCCGTCGAGAGGGGGAAGAAGGCATCCAACCCGACGTAGTCCAGCGCGTCCCACCAGCCCACGGCCTGGAAGGCGTCAGCCTCGACGCTGCTGGCGTAGGTCAGCTTGCCCGGGTAAACGGTGCGGGCGCGCGTGACCACCCCGCGCCAGGCCGGGTCACCCTGGAGCTGCGTGAGGTTGGAGCCGAGGCAGACCAGCTCCACCTGCTCGTCGCGGGCCAACGCCAACCAGGGGTCCAGCGCGCGCTCCCAGGTGGCAAGCCAGGTGGCCGCATCGGGAGGGGCGATGGCCTCCCGACGGGTGCCGTCCGCAGCGGCCACGAGCGGCCGCAGCATCACGGCGAGGCCGGCCGCGTGGGCCGCCTGGACGACCCGGCGCCACGCCTCCAGGTCGACAGGGGTGGCGCTGGCCGCGGGCACCTCCGCGGCCGTGCCCGTCGGCTGGGTGACGACGGGCCGCAGGGCCACCCAGCGGGCGCCCGTCGCCGCCAGCGCCGGGAGCCTTGCGAGCCCCTCCGCGCCGTCCACGGCATCTCCTGCCGGGGGCATCAACGTGAAGCCTCGGATCCGCTCGTCTGCCACCGGGTGCCCAGCGACGTGCGGCGCGCCGCCGACGGCGGAGGCACCGCCCGGCGAGGCCTCGGGCAGCGTCACCGCCGGGCGGTTGGTCAGCGTGATGACGACATAAACCAGCAAAAAGCCGCCCGCCAGGCCCATCAGCTGTCTCGGATTCACCGCACCGCCCTCCTGCCCGAGATCTACCCCCGGAGCGCCGCGACGCATCGGCTACAATGGGGCTCGAGGCACGCCCAGGGAGGGAGAATGAAGAAGGACGAGGCGAATGCGTGGCGCGAGCGGCTGCTCGCGGCAGCTGCTCCCGTGGCGGCACGCCTCGGGGCAGCGTCGTGGCGGGCGTGCCCGCGGCTGGTCCACGACGAGGTGGACGAGGAGGCGCGCTGGGCCGTTCGCCTTGCCCCGGAGGGGTGGCCGTTCGAGGCGGGGGATGCTGGCGAGCCGCACCGACCCGGCCTGCGGTGGGAGGTGTGGCTACGGCCCGGCAAGCGGGGGGATGCCCCGGTCGGCCTGTTTCTGGTCTGCGACGGGGAGGCCTCCCTGGCGGGCCTGCGGGCGAGCCTGGCGCCCACGTGGGAGGGCCTGGTGAAGGGGGGCAAGACGGCCGGTCGCTACAAGCCCCTCTCGGACGTCGAGCCCCTGGCATTGCGCCTGGACCGTGGGGCTGTGGGCGTGGGCCGGCTGGTGCCGCCGCGGCCGGAGAAGGCCGAACCGGCCTGGGCCCAGCTGCTGCTTGACACCTTCAAGCCGGTGGACGACGCGGTGAAGACCTGGCTGGCCCGCGAAGGCGGCCTGCTCCCGGCGCCTGCTGATCCGTTTGCGGCCCTCGCCCAGCGCTTCTCGGCGGGAGGCTGAGCCGACGAGAGGGGAGCCGGTTAAACGTAGCTTTACTGAACGTTTCGGCCAGCATAATCGCGTGTTAAGAAACTTGCTCAGCGGGGCCGCTATATACCTCCCAGGTGTTAACGCAGTGTGCGGTCAGCGGGAGAAGCGTGATGACCTCGACCCTCAGCTTGATGCAGCCAGCCCATGAGGCGGCGCGGTCCCTCGCCGCCCTCATGGCAACCTACCCCTGCTACGCCTATGTCGGGAAAGCCGACGGCACGGGGGCCCGGGCGCTGTTTCGCGGCCGGTGGGACTGGGACCAGGTGGCTGCCTACCTGCCGGCCGAGCCCCACAAGGCCGTGGTTGACGACGAGCGGGCCAGCGGCTACCTTCGCTGCCGGCTGTACCACGTCGGCGATCTCGGCCCGGTCTGTGTGGCGGAGATCGAGGTCTACCTCGCGCGTGGGGGGAGGCGCACGACCTTCTGGTGCGAGGCTGAAGATGCGCGAGGGGCCCTCGCGATGGCCGCCTGAAGCCGCCTGGATCCCTGGCCTCGGCGGCGGGCACGGGGGCTTCACCTCGATGGCGGGGGGCGGGCGCACGTGCTTCAATGGGCTTCCCGGGCGGCAGGGGCCTCGCCGGGGTGGAGCGCCTCGCCATGCCAACCTATGATGGCTTCAAGTCCTCGGTGGGCGTCACGCTGATGGAGTCGGCCGGGTTCCGGCCGTGGAGGGCCGGCCTGCCCGCTGGCCTCGCCGGCCTTCGGGGGTGGCTGGTCGAGGTGGAGCCCGGGGCCTGCGCGGTCTTCGTGCTCGGGGGCGACGCGGACGAGGAGGGGGCCCTGCCCGCCCAGGTGACGCTGTGGCGCGAGGCGATGGCAGCCTTCGGGGTCAGAGAGGCCATCTTGCTGGTGGTGGATGCGCCGCTGGAGGCGTCCGACCAGGGCCCCTTCCAGGTTTGGGGGGTGGACCTCCAGGACGGCAGCCTGGAGCGAGGAGGCGGGCCAGCGCCGGCGGGCTTTGCCGCGGTCGTCGAGGCGGCCGTTCGCGGGGCCCTGGATGACCAGGCCATGACCGTGGCGGACCTGGTCGAGGAGGAACGGGCGCGGCTGGCTGGTCGGGTGCCCTTCGGCCTGTTTCTCGCGTCCCGCACCCCGGTCGCAACCTATGGCCTGAGCGTTGTGATCCTGGGCATGTTCCTGGCCTCCACGGCGCTGTCGCTGGTGGCCGCAGGCCTCGGGCCCGTGGCGTGGGGCGTGGAGCCTGGCCACGTCTGGGCGGCGCTGCAGCACACGTCGCCCGGGGCTCTCCTCTGGCTGGGGGCGACGATGCGCCCCCTGGTCGAGCAGGGGGAGGTCTGGCGCTTGCTGGCGGCCAACTACCTGCACGCCGGCTTCTTGCACCTGTTTGTGAACGCCTACAGCCTTCACGCCATCGGGCCCTCGCTTGAAAAGGTCTTTGGCGCGCCGAAGTTCCTCGCGGTGTGGGTCGTCGCGGGGGGGGCTGGCGCGACGGCCAGCGTCGTCCTCAACCAGCACGCCCTGAGCGTGGGAGCCTCCGGCGCGCTGTTCGGGTTGCTCGGGGCGATGCTGGTGCTCGGAACGGTGTTTCGTGGCGTCATCCCGCGGTACCAGATGCGCACGATGCGGGATGTCTCGCTCATCACCCTTGGCATCAACGTGATCCTGGGCGCCACCATTCCCCACATCGACAACATGGCCCACCTGGGTGGCTTGCTGGGGGGCATGGCGGCAGCTGCCTTGCTCGGGCCGGACCCGGCCTTGCTGCCGGGGCGGCGCGTGCCGCGCTGGCTGCCTGCCCTCTGGGTCTTCCCCTTGCTGGCGATCGTGTCCGTCGGGTGGGGCCTCTGGGCGGTCTGGCAGGGCGCCTCTCCGAGCCTCCGGGTGGAGGACCGGGCGGGCGGCTATCGCCTCGAGGTGCCGGTGGGGCTCCACGTCGAGCGTCGGAGCCCGCGGCTCATTGTCACCGCCAACGGCGCGCAGGGCAGCTTGCGGCTCGAGAGCGTGCAGCAGGGTCCGGGCGGCCTGATGCCTCCCGTGACGGTGGCCGACGTCCGGGCGCGACCTGAAGGCACCCTTCGTCGGCTGTGCGCGCCAGGCGAGCGGCCCGTGGGGCGGGCCGTCGTGGATGAGCACGGTGGCTTGCTGGTGCTCACGACCGAGGTCCTCGGGCCTGACGGGGAGCGGGAGACGCTCTCCCTCAGCCCCGGGCCCAGGCGGCTCCTGGTGCTGCGCACCCGGGGCCTTGGCCGGGAGGCCTGGGTGCGGGACGTCCGCGCCCGGATGCTGGCCTCCCTTCAACACCTACCCCCGCGGTGAGCGCCCCTGCGCGAACCCAGTTCGAGGAGCAGCGATGCAGCTACAAGACACCACGCTAGACCGCAACGCGGAGCTGGAGACCAGCACCTACTTCGTTTACCGCTTGGAGTCGCCATCCCGACGGTGGGGCATCGCCGTGGAGCAGGTCGTCGCCGACCTGTTCAACGTCTCCGTGACCTACTGCGAGGAAGGCTGGGAGCTTCAC
>JAYKHL010000182.1:0-17811 GCA_035284865.1 Candidatus Sericytochromatia bacterium
CACCCCTCACCCCCGCTGACGCGGACCCTCTCCCCGGCTCGCCGGGGAGAGGGGAGCGCGTTTTCCGGCGTCGAGCATTCCCACACCCCGCCGGTTGCCTCGGTCAGCAGCTATTGCGGAATCAGGGGGCTGTGGCCGGTGGTTGAACAAACGCCTCCGGCCGGGAAAGATGAAGCGAGGCCAGCCGTGACCGACCCGACCCGACCACCCGCTCCCTTCGCCCTGCCCGCCCCCGGGCCCGCCCCGGGTGGGCCGGCAGGGATGCTCGCGCGCCTCGTGCCGCAGGGGAACCCCGTGGCGGCGGCCCTGGAGGCAGAGCTTCGGCTGCCGCACCCCTTCAGCCCCTCGCGCGTCGGGCCGCTCGATCGCGAGGGCGTCTACGTCACGCTGTACTTCGACATGATGCGCGCCACCAGTGGCGCCGAGGGCGTGACGGCCCGTCAGGTGGCCCGGGGGTTCGGGGTGGAGGCGCACACGGCGGGCTTCGAGGCGTTGCTCGAGCACCTCGTGGCGGCGGGGGACGTGCTGCGCGCGGGGCGCCAGCGCTACCGCGCCCAGCCGCTCGACAAGCGGCTCGCCTGGCACCTGGCGCAGGCCTGGGCCACCAAGCCCGCGGGCGCGGCCTGGGAGGCCTTCGACCACGCCGTCGCCACCCACCTGGTGGAGGCCAAGCAATACACCTGGCATGCCCTGCGCGAGGCCTTCGCGGCGCTGGTCGCCAGCCTGCCCGGCTGGCCAGCGGAGGTCGTCGAGGAGGCCCGGCTGCGGGCGGAGCGCTGGCTGCCGCGCGTCGCCGAGGTGGCGCCCCCCGCGCACCTGCGCGAGGACGACGAGCTGCTGCTGCTGCGCGACGAGAACCGGGCCCTGCGCGAGGAGGTCGCACGGCTTCGCGGGGCGCTGGAGGCCCCCCGCGAGGCGTTCGCCAACCCACCCGACGGCGGCAAGAAGGCCGAGCTCAAGCGCCGGGCCGACACGCTTGCCGAGCGCAACGCCGAGCTCGAGGCCCAGGTGCGCGAGCTCTCCGAGGACGTCGCCGCCCTCGAGGCCGAGCTCGACGCCATCACCCCGCCAGACGACGTGGCCCTCGCCGCGGCCTTCCTGGCGGGCACGGGGCCGGGGCCCTTCCCGGAGACCCTCGCCGCCACGGAGCGCGAGGCGATCCGCCGGATGGTGCTGGACACCCGGGCTCGCCCCGACCTCCAGCAGGCGATGGTCGCCAAGCTCGGGGCCGTCTTCCGCAAGCCCCAGGCCTTCACGCGGCTGACCTCGAAGGCCTTCGCGGAGGCGTCCCACCCCTTCGACACGCTGCACCGGGCCCGCGTCGCCAGCTACAGGTTAGGCTACGGCGTGGCCCGCAACGTGCCCACGCTCATCCACATCGGGCCGCGCGAGAACTTCTACGGCACCTTCCTGGGGCGCCTGGCGGCGCTCGCGGGGCGGTAAGCGGCGCGGCGGGTCAGACAGTGGTGCCAGGCCTCCCGAGGGCGCGAGGGGCCCTGTGGCCGGGCCCGCAGCTGGTGGCTTGACGTCCCGGTGGACCTTGGTTCGTGGCCCCTCTGGTAAAATATCCCTCGATCCACCTCCGGAGGCCCCCCCATGCGCACCCCCCACCTGCTAAGCATCACCCTGCTCGCCGCCACCCTGGCCGGCTGCGTGAACACGACGCTGCGGGCCGTGCGGGACCCGGCCTTCGCCCAGGTGGTGTACCAGCACCTGCTCGTGCGGGCGCAGGACGTCTACGACCCGGAGCAGCGGATGGTCTACGAGGACGCCTTCGCGGCCGAGCTCGTGCGGCGGGGGGTGCGGGGCAAGGTGCTGAAGTTCTACGAGCAGTTCCCCCCCACCCGCAAGGTCGATGAGGCCGCCGTCGCCAAGCTCATCCGCGCCGAGGGGCTCGAGGGCGTGCTCGAGGTCCGCATCGCGGCCTCCGGCTCCACCCGCAGCCACGTGCCGCGCAGCACGACGACGACCACCTCCGGCCAGACGGATCGCAGCAAGGCCGGCCGGACCGTCGAGCTGCGCTCCACCACGACGGAGACCGGCGGCTATGACGTCTTCACCCCCTGGATGCGGCTGGAGGTGCGGTTGGTCGACGCGGCGAAGGGGGAGGTCGCCTGGGTGGGCTACACGCGCTCGTCCGGGCCGGCCCAGTGGCTTGCCGAGTCGCAGGCCTCGGCCGTCGGCGCCCGGCTGGTGGCCGATGGCCTCCTGAAGACGCGTTAGGGGCCTTTTCGTGCCCCTTTCACGGGGAGGTCGAGCCAGCCTGCTGCGGGGAGGAACGCTGGGCGGGGGCGGGTTGGAAGGCGCCCACACCACTGCCCAGCTGACCGAACTGATTTCTGGGGTACAGCTCCCACCTCATCGTCTTGCCGTCGTCGAAGCGCACCAAGGCCACGTTGGGGCTCCCGGGCACCCACTCCACCGTGCCGATTTCCTTCTCTCGCCCGCTTTCGAGGGAGAGCACCTGGCTGCGCAGCGGCTCACCCTGGTCACCGGCGATCCGCAGCCTCAACTTGGCGCCCACGTTGGTCATTGAAACGTTGGTCGTGCGGGAGGCCTCTCGCAGCGAGACCGTGAAATCGAACTGCTCGTCGCCTCTCCCGACCTCGACGATCATCTTGCCTGAGCCAGAGAACGACATGTTGCGAGGCACGAGGCTGAGCCTGGAGTCCCAGCGCAGCGTCATGCCGGGGAGCCGGGCCAACAGCTTCCAGTGCCCGGGCAGGCGGATCGAGGTGCTGAGCACGTTGATCGGCTCGTCGAGATCGGCCAGGAGTTCCATCGCCAGGCGTTCGTCCCCCCTGGGCGTGATCGCGAGCTGCAGCGAGAGCTTCTCGACGGCCTTCGGGTATTCGCCCCCCGCTACCTGGAACGGGAAGGGCCCCGGGGCAACCCAGTCCGGGTCGGGGCCGCACCTGCGGCGCACCGGACCTGCGTCCTCGGGCTCGGGCAGGGGGCTCGTGCCTGAGAGCGCGGGAGGTTCGGACGTGAGGCCTGGGGTGGAGCGGGACGCTGGTGGGTCGTTGGGGCCGGGTGTGGGCGTTGGACCCGTGGCTCCCGATGCGTCGTCCAGCTGCTGGAGGTTCCGGGCTGGTGACGGGGGAGGCGACGGCTCCTGCGTGCGGATGGGCGATGGCGACGGCTGGCGCGAGGGGGACGCGCCGGGGCGCTCCGAGGCCTCTGGCTCCGGGGTTGGGGCCGTGCAGACCCACGGGGCCCTGGTCTGGTGTGGCAACTCATAGGGCACCCAGTCCTGAGCCGACACCTGGACGGCCAGGAGGCCCTTCGTGCCGTCCGGGCTCCGCACGATCTCCGAGGACCAGCTGCGGGTGTTGCCGCGTCTGTCGAACTTCAAGCGAAGCTCCGAGTCGCTGCTTCGCACGGCCGTGACCTCCTTGGTCTCCTCGTCATACACGATCACGGCGTCGCCCTTCGGGTACTCGGTCAGGCCGTTCAGCGCGTACCCCTCCCGGCTGCTGACCACGTGGTAGCGGCTGCTCCCGGTGCTGCCCGTGGGCGAGGTCAGGGCCTGTAGCCCCGCAAACGAGCTGCCGAGCGCCCTGAAGCTCTCCGAGGCCTTCTGGAGCCCCTCGTTGCGCGAGAGGGAGAAGGCCTCCGTCATCACCTCCACACGGTCTTCGGGCGAGGCGTAGGAGATCGGCTTCCTCACGCCCGTTCGCAGGCGCGCATTGATGGCGGCCCTGCCTCCATCGGTCCGCCTGGCCTTCACGACGGGGGGCTCTGCCACCGGAGCCGCTGGCTGTGTGGTGCATCCTGCCGCGAACAGCGTGAGGGACCCTGCCGTGGAGAGGGCCAGGCCAGCGGGCAAGGCGCGGAAGCGGGTTCGCAAGGGAGGCCTCCTTGGATGCTGCAGTGTTGTCACCCGTGTACCCGACGGTGGTGGCGCGGAAACGGCCCCGCAGGTCCCTGCTTCCGCGATGGCCCCTCACCCGGCCTGCGGCCCCCTCTCCCTGAGGGAGAGGGGGGCGACAGCCTGTTTCGCTCCGCGGGGGCGGACGTGTTCCGCTCCCTTCACCCACCGGCGGGAAGAGCCGCGTCAGCGGGGACGAGGGGCCTGCGGGACCAGGCCTGCGCCGCGCTACACCCCGGCCACGGCGCACAGCGCGAGCAGCGCCGTGCTGGCGGGGGCCTGGAGCCGCCAGTGAACCAGGTCGTCGAAGAGGTGGGTGGGGGCCGGATCGACGAGGGCGAGGCGCGCCCCGTGCATCCGGGCCAGCAGCGCGAAGCGGGCCACGCGGCGGTCCCGCAGGGACGAGCCCACCACCAGCACCAGCGGCGTGGCCCGCACCTGGTCCTCGAGCGTCCGCCAGGTGGCCTCGAGGGCCTCGCCCGGCGGCTCGTTGCGCAGCACGAGGTCCGGCCGCAGCAGCCCGCCGCAGCCGGGCGCGGGGCAGGTGGGGCGTGTCCCGGCCGGGTCCAGGAAGGCCTCCCAGCTGGCGGGGGCCTGGCAGCGGTGGCAGCGGAAGCGGTCGTAGGTGCCGAAGAGCGCCGTGGTTGTCACGCCGACGCCAGCCAGCAGGCCGTCGGGCGAGGCCGCGAGCACCGGGCCCACCAGGCCGGCCTGCTGGAGCCGGCGCAGCGCGTCCGCGCTCTGGGGCACGCGGCCCTCCTCTCGCAGGGCCCGGGCCTGTCGTGCCCGCTCGCGGTAGTGCTGCACGAAGGCCTCGGGGTGCGCCTCCAGCCCCGCCAGGGTCGTCAGCACGTCCGCCTCGGCGTCGAGCAACAAGCCCTCGGCGCCCCGGTAGGGCTGCAGCCCCGCCTCGGCGGCCAGCCCTGCTCCCGCGATCACGACGGCCTGGCCGGCGGCCTCCCGCAGCCAGCGCACCAGCGTCTGGAGGTCTCCCGCCGGCAGGTCCGGCCGGGCCATCCCCAGCGCCATGTTGCCGCCGATGAGGAGCCCGAGGCTGCCAAGCTGATGCTGCCCGAGCGCGAGGCCGACCTGCACCGTGTCCTCGGGGCCCGGGGCCAGCCTCCCTCCGGCCGCTTCGGTTCGGCGCGCGCCGGCCTCGGCCAGCACCCGCGTCCACATGGGGCCGGCCTCCCCACCATGCAGCAGCTGCTGGGCCACCCGCGCGGGGAGCTGGCCGGCGGCGTCCTTGCGGCTTGCGCGCCCGCGCAGCTGCGTGCGCACGTCGTCCGGCGTGCGCGGCAGCTCCGAGGGCGAGCCTGGCCGGGCGCTCAGCAGCTCCGGCAGCAGCTCGATCACCGAGGCGAGGATGGCCCGCCAGTCGGCATGGTCCAGCAGCAGGAGGGTCGGGCTGACGCCCAGCACCCCCGCCACCGAGGCCAGCGTCGAGAGCTGGGGGTCGAGCGTGCCCTCCTGCAGGGCGTGCAGGGTGGTGCGGGACATCCCCGTCGCGCGGGCGATGTCCAGCGTCGTGAGGCCCCGGGCCGGGATGGCCTGGGCGAGGTTGTCGCGCAGCGCCTGCTGGAGCCGCCCGAGCGATGGGGGCACCTCCCGGCGGGCCCGCGGCCGGCGCCCCGGGCCGCCCGGCCGGGCAGGCTCGGCGAGGGCCGCGTCCGCGGTCGCGGCGAGGGTCTGGAGCTCCGCGTCGAGCTGCCGGGCCACGTAGGCGTCGCTGGCGACCTCTCGCAGGGGCGCCGCCTTGGGAGGGACTGTCTTCTTGCTGACCATGGGGCACCTCCCGTGGGGCTCACCCACGAGTGTACATTCAGGTGAGCAAAAGGCAAGCCGGGGCCCCTGGCCCCTCATCGCGGCGCTCAGAACGCGTGGCTGACGCGCAGGCTGCTGATGGGCCGCACCAGCGCGGCCTCCGCCGTCAGCCCGAGGCCCGCCTGCAGGTGCAGGCCCTCGTCGAGATCCCAGCGCAGCTGGGGCAGCACCTCGAGCTCACCCAGGCCCGTGGGGCGCTGCTCCCAGGTGCCCTCCAGGCCCACGATGAAGCTGTCCGAGAGGTCTCGGAAGAGGCTGGCATTGACGATGGCGGCGCGCCGCAACGTGGGGCCGCTGGCCGGGCCCTCGGCCTCCTCGGAGGGCGAGGTGGCGCCGTGCTCCAGCCGGCCCCCCGCCATCCCGATCACGCTCCACTGGGGTGACAGCCGCGCGCTGAAGATGTAGACGGCGCTGCCTTCGGTCCGCCCCAGCCCAGGGGCGTGCGCCCCGACAAGGTGTGGCCCGTGCAAGACCCGCCCGTCCAGCAGGCTGCCCAGGGTCGCCTGGTACACCCCCCGCACGGCCCGGTGCTCCCCTTGCGGGTTCACCAGCTCCAGCTCGAGCGCGTGGCCGTCGGCCACCACCAGCTCCACCTCCGTGCCGAACTCCAGCTCCTCGGCCCGGCGGCTCACGCCGGCGCCGACCTCGCGCTCGCCTGCCCGGGCGCCCAGGCTGCGGACCAGGTCGAACAGCATGGGCTCCGGCACCCAGTTTTGCTCGGTGGGGGTCTCCGGGAGGCCCTGCGCCAGGGCCGGCCCGGAGAGGCCCAGGAGCAAGGTGGCGGCGAGGAGGGCGGCAGTCATCGGGTACCTCGAGGCTGGGGTGGGGCGGCCCGCTTGGCGCGCGGACCCGCCCTCTCATACCCTGGCCAGCGGGCGAGCCCGCCAGGCCGCCACCCCCACCCCGGCCGCCAGCACGGCCCCGGCCGCCAGGGTCGCCGCCAGGGGGGGCAGCCCGAGCCCCATCCCCGCGTAGGCCAGCGCGGCGCAGGCGGCCGTCAGCCCGGCGTAAGGCAGCTGGGTGGCCACGTGGGCCGGCGTGCTGCAGCCACTCGCCAGCGCGCTGACGATGGTGGTGTCGGAGAACGGGCTGCAGTGGTCACCAAAGGTGGCGCCGCCGAACACCGCCCCGATCACCATTGCACACAACCCGGGCAGCGCCTCCAGGGGCCAGGCAGCCTGCTGCGCGGCGAGCAGAGTGGCGGGCAACGCCAGCGGCGTCAGCAGCCCCATGGTGGCCCACGAGCTGCCCGTGGTGAAGGCCATGCCCGCCCCCAGCGCGAAGGTGGCCAGCGGGAGCCACTGCGGGCCGGGGCCGGCGGCGAGCAGGGCCGCGATCCGGCTGGAGGCCCCGAGGGCCTCCAGCTGGCTGCCGAGCGTCCACGCCAGCACCAGCACGACCAGGGCCGGCAGCAGCGCGGCAGCCCCCGCCAGCGCGGCCTGCCCGGCCGGCACCTCCCGATCCCGCGGGTAGACCCACCAGGCGGCCCCGAGCCCGGCCAGGCTGCCCACCACCAGGGCATAGGGCCCCCCGTCGCCGCTGAAGGCTTGCTGCCAGCCGGCGGCGGTCGTGAGCGCCACCGGGGCGCCGCCCAGCAGGGGGAAGCCGAGCAGGATGGCCGGCACGAGCACCAGCAAGGGGAGCGCCACGGCCCGCACCGGGCCTGGGGCAGGGGCTGGCGCCTCCGCCTCCTGCGTGGCCGGCCTGCAGCTGCGCATCAGGCCAGGCTCCCAGCGCACCGCCACCGCCAGCGGCACCAGCGCCAGCGAGAGCAGGCAGTAGGGGTTGGCCGCGATCGATGACAGGTACAGCGTGTGTGGCGCGACGGCGAAGGGCGCCCCCTGGAGGCCCTGGGCGATCAGGCTGAGCTGGGTGGCGATCCACGTGGACACGAGCGAGACACAGGCCACGGGCGAGCTGGTCGAGTCGACCACCCAGGCGAGCTTCTCGCGGGCCACGCCCGCGCGGTCGGCCAGGGGGCGGGCCAGCCGGCCCGTCAGCATCGCGCTGGCGAGGCCGTCGAAGAAGCAGACCAGGCCCACGCCGTAGACGCCCAGCAGCAGGCGGCGCTCGCCCGCTCGCCCATCGCCGAGGAGCCGCCGCAACACCGCCTCGAAGCCCCCGGAGCGCTCCAGCAGGCCGGCAAAGGCGCCCAGCAGCAGCGTGAAGCCAAGGGCGCCCAGCCGCCAGGGGCCCTGCAGGGCAGGGAAGAGGTGCGAGGCCAGCACGTCGCGCGCGGCCGTCAGGGGCGCCCCACCGGCCAGCAGCAGCGCGGCTGCCGCCACCCCCAGCGCGAGCCCGGCCACGGCATGGCGCGTCACCACCAGCGCCGCCATCGCCACCAGCGCTGGCCAGAGGGCCCGCAGCAGCGTGTCGGAGGGCCAGGTGGCGAGCCAGAGCGTGAGGCCCGCCGCCAGCACGAGCAGGCCCCAGCCCCACGCCGTGCGGGTCATGTGATCACGTCCCGGCGGCCCGCCAGGTCGGCGCCCGTGGGTTGCTGGAACAGCCGCAGCTCGAACTCCGGCACGATCGCGAGGATGTGGTCGAAGATGTCCGACTGCACCCGCTCGAAGGCGGCCAGGTGGGTGTCCCGCGCGTAGGCGTACAGTTGCAGACCCACGCCGTGGGGCGTGGGCTCCGTCTGACGCACCACCAGGGTCGAGGACGCGTCGATGCGCGGGTGGCGCCGCAGGTACTCGAGGATGTAGGCCCTGAGGGTGCCGAGGTTCGTCATGTGGCGCCCGTTCGCCAGGATGCCGATGCCCTCCGGGGCCACGTTGGCCGCATTCCACTCCTCGATCTCGATTTGCTTCTCGCGGATGTAGTCCTTCAGCAGCAAGAAGCGGCTGAAGCGCTCGACCTCGTCTTGCCGCAAGAAGCGCACGGTGGCGACGTCGAGGTACACGCTGCGCAGGATCTGGCGGCCGCCCGACTCGAACATGCCGCGCCAGTTCGTGAAGGCATGCTCGATGAACTTGTGGGCCGGGATGGAGGTGATCGTCCGGTCCCAGTTCTGGACCCGCACGACGTTGAGGGCGATGTCGATCACCTCGCCGTCGGCGTTGAACTGCGGCATCTGGAGCCAGTCTCCCACGCGCACGAGGTCGTTGTTGACCAGCTGAACCCCCGCCACGAAGGACAGCAGGGTGTCGCGGAAGATCACGACGAAGATGGCCGTCAGCGCGCCGAGGCCGCTGAGGAAGTACCACGGCGAGCGGTCCGCCAGGGCCGCCACGGCCAGGTAGCCGGTGGCGACGTACAGCAACAGCTTGGAGATCTGCACGTAGCCCTTGACCGGGTGACGCTCATCCCCCAGGTGTCGCTGGTAGAAGGTGTGGGCCGCGTCGATCACCGCGCCGATGGTGCGCGCGGTGACGATCGCCAGCGAGGCCAGCGTGAAGCGCTGGGCCCCATCGATGAAGCCGGCGCCCAAGCTGGGGATCAGCAGCAGCCCCCCGTTCACGGCCAGCACGGGGAACACCCAGGCCAGCCGCACCAGGACCTCGTGCCCGGCCACGATGTCCGACCAGGCGGGGGGCAGGTGGCGCGTGGCCAGGGCCGTCAGCGCCGACGTGAACAGCAGCAGGAAGCGGAGCAGCAGCCAGGCCACCCCCAGCAGCCACACGAGCGCCCAGAGCGCCTCCGGGGGCGGCAGCTGCGGCAGGGCCAGCCAGCCTGGCAGGGTCGCAAGGACGGGATCGGGCACCAGCCAGTCCAGCACCTGGGACGCCACGCTCATCGCCGGGGCTCCGTCTGGTTGCCCCCTGGCAGGAGGCGACCCACGGCGGCCTCGTACTGGGCCCGGGCGCGCTGGTGCTCACCGAGGGCATCGGCCTCCCGCACCCCGGCCTCCGTGGCGGCCTGCTCACGCAGGTTGACCAGGAACAACGAGCCCTCTCCGAGCCGCAGGCGCTCGGCCTCGGCGGCCGCGAGCCGCTCGGCCACGGCCCGCTCCCGGCCCGCGGCCTCGGCGCGCCGGGCCGTGGCCGCCACGGCCGAGGCGGCATCCCGCACCTCGGCCTGCACGCGGTCCCGCACGAAGCGCAGCTGCGCCTCCAGCCCGGCGACGGCGGCGCTTGCCTGGGCGATGCGGCCGCGCGGTGTGCGCGCCAGCAGCGGCACCTCCAGCGACAGGCCGGCCTCCAGCTCCGGCGTGGCCCGGCCGGGGTCCCCGGCCCCCAGGTCCTGCGAGCCGAGCACCGACACGTCCACCGCAGGGGCCAGCTGGTTCTCGGCCAGGGCCAGCTCGATCCGTGCCTGGGTCAGCAGGGCCTCCAGGCGTCTGGGCTCCGGCCGGGCCGTGGCGGCGGCGGCCAGGTCCGCCCGCAGGCCTGCCTCGGGCAGCGGGCTGGCCGGAGGCAGGCGGCCTGGCAGCCGGGCGGGCTCCGGGAGCTGTGGCCCGCCGCTGGCGTCGCGCCAGAACAGCGAGAGCGCGATGGCTGCCTGCTCGAGGCCGCGCTCCGCCTGCGCGACGTAGCCCACGCGCTGCTGCACCGCGCGCTCGTTCTCCTGCCGCTCGAGGGCCGGGAGGGCGCCGGCCCGCACGGCTGCCCCCAGGTCCGCGTCGCGGCGACGGGCCAGGTTCAGCCAGCGCCGGGCGACGGCCACCCGCTGCCCGGCTGTCGCCCAGTCCCAGTAGCGACCGACGGCCTGCCGGGCAGCCTCCAGCCGCCGCGCGCGGAGCTGCGCCGCCGCCGCGTCGACGCCCGCCTCGGCCCGGGCCAGGTCGGCCCGGCGGCGGTCGATGGCGCCGTTGCGCCAGAGCGGCAGGCTGATGCCGCCGCGCACCTCGCCCCCCTCGTTGGTGGCCAGCTTGCCGTCGTACGCCGCAAACGCGCCCTGGCCCCGGCGCCAGCCACCCAGGAGCTTGGCGCCCCAGAACGGCGTGGCCTGCTCCAGGCTCGTGTCGATCCGCTGGTGCGGGTACTGGGCCGTCGGGAGCACCGCTGCCCGCGTCCGCCAGGCCGGGTCGAAGGCCCCCTCCGCGGCGGTCCGCGCGGCCTCCGCCGCCCGCAGCTCGGCCTGGGCCGCTGCCAGCGGTGGGTAAAACGTGTCCAGGCCCCCGAGCAGCTCCCCGGGCTCCAGGGCCGGCAGCGCGAGGGCCGCTCCCGGGCCCAGCAGCAGCCAGGCCGTCCCGAGCAGGGCGAGCCGCCTCATTTGCGCAGCCGCTTCGCCGGGGCGTCGACCTTGGGTTCCTTGTCCACCGCCTCACCGACGTAGTTGGGGGGGAAGCCATTGAACTGCCGCCAGAGCTCGTAGCCAAGGGTCACGACGTCAAGCAGCACCCACACGTTGGCCTGCATGCCCTGCCGGAGGATCGCGGGGTCCGGCCACGGGGCATCCGCCTCCGGCACGATCACGGCGCGGAAGCGGCCCTCGCCGTCGTCGGCCGTCTCGACGAAGGCCACCCGCCCTCCGAAGGTGCCGATCGCCGCGTCCGGCCAGCCCGAGAACTGGATCGCAGGGAAGCCCTCGAACTGGATGCGGACGGTGCGCCCGGGCCTCACCAGCGGCGCGTCGTTGCCCGCGATCCAGGCCTCCACGGCCCGATCGCGCGTCTCGGGGACCAGCATCACGAGCGGATCCCCCGCCTTGACGAGCCCGCCGAGCTCGAAGGCGGCGAGCCGGAACACCACGCCCTCGCGAGGGGCCGTCACCGTCTGGGCCGCCTGGCGGGAGCGCCGCACCTCGAGCCGCGCGAGCTCGGCCCGGCCGTTCTCGGCGTCGGCCCGGGCACCTTCTGCGCTCCCGCGGGCGTCCTCGATGGCAGCCGTGCCGTCCGTGCCCACCCGCGCGAGGTCCGCGGCGAGCGCGCTCTGTTCGGCTTGCGCCGCCGCGAGGGCCGCGCCGGCCCGGGCCCGGTCCGTCTGGGTTCGCGTCAGCTGGAGCTCGGCCAGCTCGACCGCCCGGTCCGCGGCCAGCCCCCGCTCGCGCAGCGCCAGCTGGCGGTCGCGGTTGAGCCTGGCCGTCAGCTCTGCGGCCTGGGCCGCCGCGAGGGCCTCCTGCGCGGCTCGGGTGCGCAGGTCTGCCATGCGCTTGCGCTCCTCCGCGCCTCGCACGGCCCGCTCGCGCGACCGCCGCAGGGCCTCAGCCCGCGCTGTGAGCGAGCGACGGCGCCCCTCCGCCGCGGCGATGCGGCCGCGCACGGCCGTCAGCTCGCGCTCGAGCCGGGTCACGAGGTTCGGGTCCACGTCTCGCAGCTCGACCAGCGGCTCCCCCGCCCGCACGCGGGTGCCCTCCTGCACGTGCCAGCGGGCCACCCTGGCGTCCACGGGGGCCTCGACGAGCTGGCGCCGCTCCATCGGGGCGAAGGCCAGCACGCGCCCCTTGGCAGGCGCCGTCTGTCGCCAGGGCGCAAAGGCCAGCCCCACCAGCACGGCCATCCCGCCGGCCACCGCCGCCTTCCAGAGGACGCGCGCCGAGTGGGGGGTGCTCACCCGGTCCAGGGCGTCGAACGCGCGCAGCTCCGGGGCCAGCTTCCCTGGCGACTCCTCGATCACGGCCGCCTCCCCGGCCCGCGCCGCTGCAGCCCGCAGGCCTCCAGCTCGTACACGATGGGGCAGCGGGCGAGCACCGCGTCGTGGCGGCTGAGGATCACGAGGGTCCAGGGCGCCCGGGGGGCCATCAGCGCCTCCAGGGCCAGCTGCCGGGCCTCGCCATCCAGCACGTCGAGCACCTCGTCCACCACGATCAGGCGGGGCGCCCCCGCGATGGCCCGGGCCACCAGCAGCCGGGCGGCCTCCCCGGTGGAGAGCGGCGCCCCGCTCGTGGCGAGCGGCGTGCCGAGACCGTCTGGCAGCTCCTGGATGGTCTCCCAGAGCCCCACGGCCTCCAGGGTGGCACGCAGCGTGGACAGCTCGATGTCCTGCCGCCCGAGCCGCAGGTTGTCGAGCACGGTGCCGGCGAACACGCCATCCGGCCTGACCAGCGCCGTTGCGTTGCGCACCGAGCGCACGTCCAGGTCACGCAGATCGTGGCCGTCGAACTCCAGCGCGCCGCCATCCGGCTCGCGGAGCCCTGCGAGCAGCTCGCCGAGCACCCCGAGGCCAGCCCCCGTGGGGCCCGTGATGCCCAGGCGCGCCTGCGACACCAGCCCCAGCTCGCCGTGTCGAATCACCGTGGTGGTGCCGCGGGCGAGCCTCACGGCGCTGAGCCTGATGGCCAGGCCCGCGGGGCTCGGGGGCAGGGGCACGCCGTCCAGGCGCTCGAGTGGCAGGTCGACGAGCGAGCCGACCTTGTCAACGTTGGCGATGGCATCGAAGTAGGTCTCGAGCTGCTTGGCGAGCTTCACCAGTCCCGTGACGACGGCCGAGAGCACGAACTCCGAGGCCACCAGCTGGCCGAGCGTGAGCTGCCGGCTGACCACCAGCCAGCCCCCGACGCCCAGCAGCAGCGCGCTGGCCACGGCCTGGAAGGCCAGCAGGCTCGTCAGCTGCCGGAACAGGATCCGCCAGTGGGACTGGCGCGCCGTGAGCCAGTCCCGCGTGAGGGTGTTGGCCCGCTCCACCGAGAGCCGCACGGCCCCCTCCGAGCGAAACAGGTCGGGGTGCCCGGCCAGCTCTTCCAGCCACGCCGCCGTGTCGAACTTGGCCTTCGACTCCTTCAGGGCGGTTTCGGTCGCCAGCTTGCTCGTCAGCCGCAACAGGGTCGCGATCCCGACCACCACGAGGATCCCGAACTGCAGCAACAGCGGGTGGTAGACGGCCATGAGCACGAGGCCGATCGCCGTCTGAAGCAGCACGGCGAGCCCGTCGAGCAGGAGCTCGCTGAAGGCCTTCTGGAGCGCGAACACCGCGAAGAAGCGGTTGAGCAGCTCGGGCCCGTGGACGTGGTCGAAGGCCTCTCGCCGCACGCGGGTCAGGCGCAGGGCCAGGTCCGCCGCCGTGTGCACGAACAGCCGCCGCTGCAGCAGCTCGACCGTCAGGGCCTGGCCTGCGAGCACGACGCCCAGCAAGCCAAGGGCGGCCAGGAGCATCGCGCTGAGGACCAGCACCGGCTGCATCAAATTGGTGAAGGCGATCGAGTTGACCAGCGCCTGCACCGCCAGCGGCACGGCCAGGCCGAGCACGCCTGCTGCGACCGCATAGGCGATCACGAGCCAGAGCTCCCGCCGGTTCAGCCGCACGAGAGCCCACAACCTCGCCTGCGGCGTCTCGGCCCTCATCAGGGTGTCCAGCGGGCCTCCCACGGAGGCTGCAAGGCTCTGCAAGGAAGGAGGGGTGGGGCCGGCCATCACGGTGGGGGACGCTCGCCGCTGAGGCGGGGAACAGGTGACGCGGGAGGTCCTGCGCCAGCATAGCACACGTGGTGCTCCCTTGCCCCGGGGCCCGGCAATTCGGTATCCTGACGGGCCCTGCTCCCCCCGTCCCGCTCCGGAGGCCTCGTGCGCGCGCTGCTCAGACTGGCGACCTCGTCCCTCGTGCTCGTGGCTGCGGTCTCGGCAGGGCCCTCACCGGCCGCCAGCCCGGACCCTGGTCGCAGCCGGCTCGGGCCCTTTGCCCCCCGCCCCTGGCGCTCCGGGGGAGCCCCGCCCCAGGAGGCCGCCGGCTCCCGGCGTCCCGCCCGTGTGAGCCCCACGCCAGCGGCCGTGCCCCGGCGGCCCTCGGCCACGCCGGCTGCCCCCAGCCGTGCCGCCGCGAACCCGACGACGGCCCGCGGCGCCGGCGCGCACCCCGCGACGCCCACGCCCAGCTCTCCCCCGCTGGCCCGCGCGCCCCGCTCGCACCGCACGGTGGTGGTGCCGGTGCCGGCCGTGCCGCTCGCTCACCCGGTGGTCGATGTGCTGGTGCTCGGCGGCGGCCTGAACGCCCTGCTGGTGGCGCACCAGCTGGGCGAGGCCGGGGTGGCCTGCCGGGTGCTGGCGCCGGCGACCCGCCTGGAGGCCGCCCGACGCCCGGTTCACTACCCGCACGGCGTGACGGCCCCCGACGGCCTCGCGGCCCTGTCGCCGAATGGCCCCGTGCTGGGTCTGGCAGAGGGCCTCAAGCTGCCCCTCGGGGCGGCCGAGCCCACCCTGGGTGCCATCCTCGCCGGCGGCGTCACCCACGTGGCGGCAGGCCGCGCGCCGCGGGCGTTGCTGGCTGACGCGTTGCCCGTCCAGGAGCGCAGCGCCTTCTATGCCTGGGATGCGCGGATGGCCGCGCTGCATCACGCCGCGACGCGTGGCGCCCTGCCCCCCGACGTGGCGCGCCTGCGGGAACTGTCCATGGCCGGCTGGATGCAACGGACCTCGGGCCTCTCGGCCCGTGCCCAGGGCCTGATTGCGCTGGCCGCCAGGCAGGACCTCGGAGGCGACTGGGCCCGGCTGTCGGCGCTCGAGGGGGTGCTGGCCTGGCAGCGCTTCAGCGCGCGGCCGGCCGAGGCCCGCGCGATCGAGGGAGGAGGCCGCGCCCTGCTCGAGGCGCTGGTCGAGCGGGCCGGCCGGGAGCGCCTGGAGCTGGGGCGCGTGCCGATGCGCCTGCAGCGGGTGCCGGAGGGCGTCGAGGTTTACGTCCTCGACCCGGGCGACCATGAGGTGCGGCGATACCTCGGCCGGCAGGTGGTCCTGGCCACCTCCCCCCGCGATCTCCGCTCGGTGGCAGTCTCCCCTGCCTGGCCCCCGGCTGTGTCGCAGCTGTGGCGGGCGGCCGAGGCCCCCGACGCGGTGGTGGCCCACGTCATTGTCGATGCGTCCGCCGCGCGCTTCTGGCGGCCAGCCGGACGGAGCCTGCTCCCGCTCGCGACGGATGGGCCGGTCTCCCTCGTGCGCGCCGGGGTGGGCGAAGGGCGCGGCTACGAGCTGTTGGAGGTGACGTGGCGAGGCTCCGAGGCCACGGCCTGGCGGGCTCACCCCACGGCTGCGGGCCAGGCCCGCCTGGTGGCTGCGCTGGAGGCGGTCTGGCCGGAGTTCGGGCCGCACGTGCGGCACGTCGCCCCTGCGCCGGAGCCTGGCATCGTGCCGCTTTCCTGGCCCGTGGGCCACTCCCGGCTCGAGGGCGGCGCGGGGGAGCTGCTGCAACCCGTGCACGACGTGATGCACCTCGCCCTTGAGGGACAGGCTGGCCCGGAGCCTGACGACGCCCTCGCCACCGCGCGGCAGGTCGTGGCCCGGATCACGAAGGCCCTTGGCCGCACGGGGGGCACCGGGCCCTCCCCCGGGGCTGCCTCGCCGCGGCCCTAGGGGGCGTGGCGGGGTTGGGGCCCACGGCTCGTTCAGCCCCCGGTCCTCGCGCAGCTTGCGGGGCTACACGTTCAGACGGCGCTTGCGACCGAGCACATCCTTCAGTCCCCGGCAGCCGCCGCCTGGGCGTCTCGCGCCTCGCGCAGGCCCGCCTGGAGCCCCTGACCGAGGCCCGTCACCGCGTCTGAGAAGGCCTCGCGGACCAGGCGCCGGCGCTCGGGCACGAAGCTCGGGAGGGTCGGGTCGAGGAGGGTCGGGGGGGTCGCCCCCGCGCCCGAGGCGGGCGTGAGCAGCGTGCCTGCCCGGACGTCCAGCGTGAACGCGGTCAGCGTGGTACGGGCCTCGAAGTTGGCCCCGCTGCCGAAGGCGGCGAAGAAGCCCCCGGGTTGAAGTTCGGACCGCTCGAAGCGCGAACGTCCTCCCACCAGCACGAGCCCATCGAGCTGGAGCCGGGCAGCCAGCCTTCGGAGGCCCTCGAGGCCGACGCCACGGCCCAGCACGGCCGGGATGGCGCTGGCCTGGCGGGCAAGCCCCGAGGCCACGAGCCCGGCGTTGAGCTGGTCCACGATGCGTAGCCGCTCCTCGTCGAGCACCGGGGGCTCGTACCCGTAGAACAGCAGCCCCAGGCGGGCGGGGAAGACCACGGCCACGGGCCGCCGCAGGAGCTCACGCACCTCGCCCTCCTCGGTGGCAGGCGGCTCCGCTTGCCCGACCAGCGCGCCGAGGTCGTTTGGCGGTGGCGGCGGGCTCGGGACGGGGATCGGGAGTCGCCCCCCTCGCGCCTCGGAGCAACCAGCGAGCCAGAGCGCCACCAGCGCGGCGTGCCACGCGATGCGGTGCACGGCCTCAGTACCGCACGCGCAGGCCAACCAGGGTGCCGCCACCCAGCGTCAGCTCGTACCGGTCCGAGGGGGCGAACGCCACGCCGAGCATCGTGTTGGGGCCGAGCGTGAGCCGCTGGAAGAGGTTGCCCGTGGGGATCGGGTAGGGCATCGAGCCTTCTGCCAGGGGCACGGTGCCCCCGCCTCCTTGTCCCTGGTCCAGCGTCAGCGTGACGTTGAAGCGGAGCGCGAAGCTCCACTGCCACAGGGTGAAGCCGTACGAGGCGCCGAGCCCGAGGTCTGGCAGGAGGTACGCCCGCCCGCCCGGCAGGCCCGGGTCTAGCTGCACGCCGCCGACGGCCGCGACCCTGAGGCGATCGATCGCCACCACGCCGAGCGTCCCCCGGGCGCCTGCCAGGAAGCGGCTGCCGCTTCCTGGCAGCGGGGCGGTGTTGCGCAGCTCGAGGCCGATGGAGCTGCCGGTCCAGGCGTGGTCCCAGGACACCCCTGACAGCCCCACGGCGAGCGTCTGCCCCGGCTGAAGATCGGCCACCGGGGAGGTGGAGGCCACGGCGGGCTGCGCGACGAGCGCTGCCACGGCCAGGGCGGAAAGGGCGAGGATGGCGCGCATGAAACGTCCTCCGGCGGAAGGGGGGCTAGCGGGTGCCCGAGGGCGTCGGACTCGCCGTGGGGGAGGGGGCTTCGGCCGGCGAGGGCTCGGGCCGGGGCGCCGGCGTCGTCGGGGCCTCAGCCTGCTGCTCCCGCACCTGCCGCAGGCTGCCAATCAGGGCGTCCCTCAGCTGGTTGGCCGCCGTCGTGAAGGCGTCCACCTGCAGCTGGCGGGAGGCGGTCAGAAAGGCCTCGGCGGTCGGGTCCAGCAGGGTGGGAGAGGTCGCCCCGAGGCCGGTGATCGGGGTGAGCAGCGTCCCCGCGAAGACATCGAGGGTGAAGCCCGTCAGCGCGCTGCGGGCCTCGAAGTTGGCGGCGTTGCTGAAGGCGGCGAAGAGGCCCCCGGGCTGGGTCTCCGAGCGTTTGAACTGCGAGGAGCCGCTCACGAGCACCAGCACATCCAGCTGCAGCCGAGCAGCCAGCTTGCGCAGGCCCTCGAGCGTCACGCCGCGGCCCAGCTCGAGGGC
>JAYKHL010000183.1:0-22197 GCA_035284865.1 Candidatus Sericytochromatia bacterium
GGCGCAGTTCCGCACGCTGGTGAAGGTCACGGAGCTCGGCGCGAGCGCGGCCATCGACCCCGCCACCACCATGGTGACCTCGGCGGTGATCGAGGGCCTGCCGGGCGGCGACCTGGGTGAGCTGAACCCGGCGCGCTTCCAGAGCCTGCGCACGAAGGTGGCGGGGGCGCTGCGCGCCGGCACGCTGCCGGACTTCAGCAACCCGGTGCAGGTGCGGGAAAGCCTGCGGCAGCTGGTGAAGCAGAACGAGGAGATCCTGAGCACCCTGACCCAGCTGCAACAGGACCTGCGAACGGTGACGCAGAAGCTCGACGACCTGCGGGCGGAGCTCGCCCGGGAGGCCACCGCCTCGCCCGGGCCCGCCAGCCCTTCCTCGGCGAAGCCGGAGGCCACGGCGTCGCCGCAAGGGCCGAACCCACCCGCTGGCGGCAGCCCCCTGCCGTCCCCCTCCAAGAAGCCCGGCCAGGCGGCCACCTCGCTGCCCACCGCCGAAGATTTCCTCTGGGAGCGCCCCCCGGTCAACGCCGCGGGGGTCACGTACCGGACCTTCACCAGCGCGGCGGTGGGGGGCAAGGTCAACTACTACGTCTACACGCCGCCGGCCTACCAGACCGAGCCGACCCGGCGCTTCCCGGTGCTGTACTGGCTGCACGGCACGGGCGGCGGCGATGCGGGCCTGGCGCAGTTCACCAAGCTCGTCGACGACGCCGTCAAGGCCAAGAAGATCGCGCCAATGCTGGTGGTGTACCCCAACGGCCTGCCCCGGAGCCAGTGGGTGGACAGCTTCGACGGCGCCCGCAAGGTCGAGACCATGGTGGTCCAGGACCTGATCCCGCACATCGACCAGGCGTTCCGCACCAAGGCCGAGCGGTCGGGGCGCCTGGTGGAAGGCTTCAGCATGGGCGGCTACGGTGCCGGCCGCCTGGGCTTCAAGTATCAGACCATGTTCGCGGGCATCTCGATGTTTGCGGGTGGCCCCCTGGACCTGGAGTTCGAGGGCGCCAGGGCCAGCACGGACCCGGGCGCGCGGGAGTTTCTGATGACCTACGTCTTCGGCAGCCTCGATTACTACGTCGCCGTGAGCCCCTGGCGCCTCGCCGAGGCGAATGCCGCCACCTTGAAGACCTTCGGCCCCATCCGCATGGTCGTCGGCGATGCCGACCAGAGCTACCAGAAGAACGTCGCCTTCCACGACCTCCTCACCTCGCTGGGCATCCCCCACGACTACACGGTGATGCCGCAGGCCGGGCACGAGCTTCCGCGGCTGATCACGGGCCTGAGGGACAACCACTGGGCCTTCTACCGGAAGGTGTTCGGCACGCCCTAGGACGTTGGCCCCACCGGGCCCCCTGGACGGCTCCCGCCTGGCACACCAGGCGGGGACCTTGGTCGTGCGCCTGGCTCCAAGCAGGCGACGCCGCGAGCCCCTGCGGGGCCTGCGGCGCCGTGTCCCCTTCCCAGGGGCGCCCTACCGGTAGAACGCCCAGCCCGCCTCCCCCAACGCCTCGAGCAGGGCCATCGTGTCGTGCTTCACGCCCGGGTGCGTCGTGTACTGGTGGGGGATGCGCAGCGCCTGCAGGTGGTCGTGGAAGGCCGCGTTGCTGGCGAAGGTGAAGTCCGCCTCGCCCACCGCCACCCGGAGCCGGGTGCGGCCCGCGACCACGCGGGCCTGGCGCTGTGCGATCCGCCAGGGGCTGACGGCCTGGAACCAGCTCAGGTCCCCGCCGTAGACGGCCTTGAGGATCCGGTCGCGGCCCTCGGGGTTGGCCTGGGCGCGCGGGCCCTCGAAGGCCAGGTCCAGCGGACCGCCCGCGAGCATCGAGACCCGCCCGAACTTGTCGGGGTGCGAGAGGCCGACGCGCCCGGCCCCGTAGCCGCCCATGCTGAAGCCCTCCAGGATGCGGCCGTCGCGGCTGGCGATGGTGCGGCAGGTGCGGTCGATCAGCGGCAGCAGCTCCCGGACCAGCATCGTCTCGACGGGCGTGGCCCCGTCCTTCGAGTCCACCCACATCCCGGCCACCCGGCCGTTCGGGAACACCACGATCGTCGGGGGCATCTGGCCCGCCCGGATCGCCGCATCGAAACGCGCGGCGAGCTTCGGCACGCCGGAGAGCCCGCCGTCGGTGCCGTGCAGCCAGTACAGCACGGGGAAGCGCCGCGTGCGCTGCGTCTGGTAGGCCGGCGGGAGGTACAGGTGGTAGCTGACCTCGGCCCGCGCGGCGGCGCTGCGGAAGGTGCGGTGGGTGACCAGCGTCGAGCGGGCGGGGGGCGTCACCCAGCCGCTGGCGCGGCCCGGGCCTGAGAGGGCCTGCAGGCTGCGGTCCGCGGGGGCCAGGGGCCGGGTCGACAGGGTCGCCAGGGCAGGCGTGCCGCAACCCGTCAGGGTTGCCAGCGTCATCAGGCTGGCCGCGAGGGCCATGGGGGTGCGCTTCATCGTCTTGCTCCTCCTCACGCCCGCCGCCACCGGCGGGTCACGAGAGCCGTTGTGGGGCCCGGAGCTTCCCGCGACCTTCCGGCGCTGCCCCCCCCGGATGAAGCCTGGGTTAAGCCTGGGGGCCGCGCCAGGAGGCTCCTGAGCCCGAGCCGCCCGCCTCCACCCCGCTTGGCCTGCGCGGGGCTGGCCTTGCCCGCCTCGGGCGGGTACAACGGGGCTTAGCCAGGAGGGATGCCACCGTGCCAACCACTGTCCGGGGCCGGGGAGTCGGCCCGGGCGCCCCGAGGCAGCGCCCATGAGCCTCCAGGCTTCCCTGCAGGCCATGCTCGACGCCCAGCGCGCCGCCTTGGCCCGTCAGCCCGCCACGCTGGCCCGCCGCCGGGAGGCCCTGCGGGCCCTGAGGACGGCCGTCTGGGAGCACCGGGACGCGCTGGTGGCGGCGGTGTCGAGGGACTTCGGCGGCCGGGCGCCGGCCGAGACCCTCGCGCTCGAGATCTTCGTGCTGCTCGATCAGCTGCGGTTTGCGGAGCGGCACGTGGCGCGGTGGATGCGGCGGCGACGGGTGCCCGGCAGCTGGTTCCTGCTGCCGGCCCGGGCCTTCATCGAGGTCCAGCCACTTGGCGTGGTGGGGATCATCGGCGCCTGGAACTACCCCGTGCTGCTCACGCTCGGGCCGCTCATCGACGCGCTGGCCGCCGGCAACCATGCGCTGGTGAAGCCCTCGGAACTGGCCCCTCACACGGCCGCAGCCATCGCGGCGCTGCTGGCGGAGGCCTTCCCGCCGGAACACGTGCTGGCGGTGCCGGGCGGGCGGGAGGTGGCGGAGGCGTTCTGCCGCCTGCCCCTCGACCACCTGCTGTTCACGGGGTCGACGCGCGTGGGGCGGGCGGTCATGGCGGCGGCGGCGGAGCACCTCGTGCCCGTCACGCTGGAGCTGGGCGGGAAGTCGCCCGCCATCGTGCACGACAGCTACCCGATCGCCCGGGCGGCCGAGCGCATCCTCGGCGCGAAGCTCCTGAACGCCGGCCAGACGTGCGTGGCCCCCGACTACGTGCTGCTCCCGGTGGGGCAGGTGGGCGCCTTCGAGGCCGCGGCGCGCGAGGCCGTGGCCGCGCGCTACCCCCACTTCGTGGGCAACGCCGACTACACGCGCATCGGGTCCGAGGTCCACCTCGAGCGGCTGCACGGCCTGGTGGCCGATGCGCGGGCCCGCGGGGCCACGGTGGTGGAGCTGCGCGGGGCCGACGAGGACCCGCCGCCCGGCGATCGCCTCGTCTTTCCCACGCTCATCCTCGGCGCGACGCCCGAGATGGCCGTGATGCAGGAGGAGATCTTCGGCCCGCTGCTCCCCGTTGTGGCCTACGACGCGCTGGACGAGGCGCTCGTCTTCGTGAACGCGCGCCCGCGCCCGCTGGCGCTGTACTACTTCGACGATGACCGCCGCCGGCAGGACCGCGTCCTGGCTGAGACGAGGTCGGGCGGGGTGACGTTCAACGACTGCCTGCTGCACCTCGCCCAGCACCACCTGCCCTTCGGCGGCGTGGGGCCGAGCGGGATGGGGCGCTACCACGGCCGGCACGGGTTCGAGACCTTCTCCAAGCAGCGCGGCGTGATGGTGCAGGGCCGCTGGAGCGCGGCCAGCCTGCTGGCGCCGCCTTACGCGGGCCGGGCGGGCCGGTTGCTCGACCTCATGCTGCGCTGGGTGGGCCGCTGAGGGCGACCGCGAGGCGGGACGCCCTCAGCCCACCGCCGCTTGCCCCAGCGCATCCAGCGCCTGCACCTGGGCGTCCGTCAGCACCACCTGCGCGGCCGCGCAGTTCTCCTCCAGGTGCGCCAGGCTGGCCGTGCCGGGGATCGGCAGCATCACGGGCGAGCGGCGCAGCAGCCACGCCAGCGCGAGCTGGGACGGCGTCGCCCCGACCTCCTGGGCCAGCGCCTCGAGCGGGCTGCCGGGCCGGGCGAGGTCGCCCATCGCGAGGGGGAACCAGGGGATGAAGGCGATGCCGAGGGCCTCGCAGCGCTCCAGCACGGCCTCGGAGGCGCGGTTCGTCAGGTTGTAGAGGTTCTGGACGGAGTGGATGGGCACGATGCGGAGGGCCGCCTCCAGCTCCGCCACGGAGACCTCGGAGAGCCCGACGGCCTTGACCTTGCCCTCCTGCAGGAGCTCCGCCAGCAGGCCGAACTGCTCCTCCGCCGGCACCGTCGGGTCGATGCGGTGCAGCTGGAACAGGTCGAGCGCCTCCACCCCGAGCCGCCGCAGGCTGAGCTCGCACTGCTGCCGCAGGTAAGCCGGGCGGCCGAGCGGGATCCACGCGCCGGGGCCGGTTCGCACCAGGCCCGCCTTGGTGGCGATCCGCACGTGGCCGTAGGGATGCAGGGCCTGGGCGATCAGCTCCTCGGAGGTGCAAGGCCCGTAGGCGTCGGCCGTGTCGATGAAGTCGACGCCGAGTTCCACGGCCCGCCGCAGCACGGCGAGGGCGTTGTCCGGGTCGGCGGGCATCCCCCACACGCCCGGGCCCGTGATGCGCATCGCGCCGAAGCCCAGGCGGTGGACGGGCTGACCGGCGAGGTTGAACGTGCCGCTGGCGTGGATCATCGGAGGGCCTCTCAGGCTCGGGGGTGGGGCAGCCGGGCTCATCGTGCCATGGACGCGCCCGGTTGCCCACCCCAGGCCCGCGCCCCTCGGTCTTGAACCGTGAGTTTCATCCAGCGTTCGTCCTACTTTAGCCTGTCGACGGGGGCGGCGACCCAAGCGAGACCTCGGCGGCTGGTCGGGTGGGGTGACCTCGGCCGGGCCGCCGCAAGGGTGGGGCGGCCGGGTACGATGGGGGCGTCGCCGCGCGCGAGGACCCCGCCTTGTCCGATCTTGAATTCGTCGCCTACGCCCTGCCCGGCCTGGCCCCCGTCGCCCTCGAGCCGGCGGACCTCAAGCGGCGCTGGCAGGAGGGCGACCGCCGGCTCGGCACGGCCGGACACCCGGCCATGGCCCGCGGCAACCAGGCGGGCTGGGTGCTGCGCTGCCCGATCACGATCGACTTCACCTGGAACGGGGACCAGCGCCCCTTCCACGGCATCCTGGGCACGTCGATGGACCCGGACCGCGCCCGCTACCAGAACTGCTTCTCGAACCACTTCGGCCACGGCATCGTGACCTTCAGCATCCCCTACCTGTTCCGGACCCCCCCGGGCTACGGCCTCCTCGTGCGGGGCCCCGCCAACCACAGCGTGCCCGGGGCGACGCCCCTCGACGGGCTCGTGGAGTCGGACTGGCTCGAGGCGACCTTCACCATGAACTGGCGCATCCAGGCGCCGCATCGGCCCGTGCGCTTCACCAAAGGGGAGCCCCTGCTCATGGTGGTGCCCTACCCGCTCGACCTGCTCGAGGCGGTGGAGCCTGTCCTGGGCCACGGCGATCCGCTCCCGGAGGGCCCCGCGCCGGAGGTGGCTGCGGACGGGACGTGGCGGCACGTCTGGCCAGCGGAGGCCCCCGGCCTCGCCACCGAGGCCCTGCCAGGCAAGGCGCGGCTCCGGCTGAAGCGCGCGGCCGGGCGGTGAGGGAGGACGGCATGCGCTTCGAGGCGACGCGGTTGATGGACGGCCCGGGGCTGGAGCTGGTGCCGGCGGAGGTGGCCCGTACCTGGATGGACGAGACGGACTTCCGCTTCGCCTACCGCTGCCTGCCGCTCTCGATGGCCAACCAGGCTGGCTGGGTCGTGCCGTGTCCGCTCGACCTCGAGGCCACCTGGGACGGGCAGGCGGTCCACTTTCGGGCCCTCGAGCCGGAAGCCGGGCGGCGCTGGGCGCCGTGGATCGGGGAGCGGGAGGGGCTCGGCATCGTGGCCTTCCGGCTGCCGTACCGCTTCCGCACCGCGCCCGGCTACGGGCTGCTGGTGCGCGGGCCCACCAACGCGGGGCTGCCCGGGGCCATGGCCCTCGACCTCTTCGTCGACACCGCCGCGGCCCCGGCCGGCTTCAGCGCCGACTGGCGGCTCACGGAGCCGGGCCGGCCCGTGCGCTTCCCCGCCGGGTTCCCGCTGTGCCACCTGATGCCCTACCCGCTCGAGCTGCTGGAGGCGGTGGCGCCCCGGGTGGCCCCCCTGGAGGAGGCCCCGGAGCTCCATGCGGCCTTCCAGCGCTGGGCGGACAGCCGCCTCAGCTTCAACCGGGACACGAGCCGGCCGGAGACGGCGTGGCAGAAGGACTACTTCCAGGGCAAGACGACGGACGGCGATCGCGCGCCATCGCACCGCACCCGCCTCCACCTGCGGCCGTTCGCCCCCGAGGTGGAAGGTCCGCTCAGTCCTCGCGGGTCCGGGCCAGGACCTGATTGACGCGCTCCGTCGTGGCGTCCAGCTTGGCCCGGCAGAACGCCAGCAGGTCGGCCGCCCGCTCCACGGCGGCCGCGAGCTCGTCGAGGTCGAGGTCTGCCGCCTCGAGGCGCTGCAGCAGCCCGTCGAGCTCCTTCATCGCGGCCTTGTAGGACGTGGGATCAGCCGCCATCCTGAGCCTCCTCAACCCTCGCCGTCACCGTGCCGTCCGCCAGCCGGAGCCGGATCGCGTCGCCGGACGCCAGCTCGCCCGCCCCGCGCACGAGCCGTCCTCCGGGCCGGGTGACGAGCGCGTAGCCCTGGGCGAGCAGGCGGGCCGGGTCGCGGGCCGCGAGCCGCTCGGCCCGGAGGGCGAGCCCCTGCCCGGCACGCTCCGTGAGCCGCGTGGCCCGGGCCTCGAGCAGCAGCGGCTG
The DNA here is from genome assembly GCA_035284865.1 of Candidatus Sericytochromatia bacterium. Taxonomy (GTDB): domain Bacteria; phylum Cyanobacteriota; class Sericytochromatia; order S15B-MN24; family JAQBPE01; genus JAYKHL01. The sequence continues at coordinate 7,176 of JAYKHL010000183.1, forward strand.
CCGCGTGAGCGCCAGGCGCGCGGCCTGCAGCTGCCGCGTGGTGACGCGGCCCAGGGCCTGCTGCATCTCGGCGAGGGCCAGCCGCTCGCGGGCCACCCCTGCGGCGGGGGCGCGGCCCAGGGCCTGCTGCACCCCGGCGAGGGCCAGCCGCTCGCGGGCCATCCCTGCGGCGGGGGCATGGGCCAGGGCCTGGGCGGCCCCCGCCAGGCGCAGGGCCTCCCGCTGCAGGCGCTCGGGCAGGGCCCGGAGCCGGGCCTCGTCCCGCTCGGCGCGGCGGGCCGCCGCCGAGACGATCGCCCCCCAGCGGTGCTCCAGCCGCTCGCGGCAGACGGCCAGGCTCTCGGCACGCTGGTCGAGCCGGCCGGGCACCGCCTGCAGGGTGCGCGTGGCCGCGTCCAGCCGGGCGGAGGCCGCCGTCAGCCGGCTCGTGAGGCGGCCGACCGCATCCCGCAGGCCCCGCTCCCGGTCCTGCACGGCGGCGGCCACGGTGTCGACGAGGAGCCTCCCGGCGGCTGTCGGCGTGCGCTGGGAGCGGGCCACGAGGTCCAGCAGGGTCCGGTCGTGGTCGTGCCCGATGCCGACCAGCACGGGGCAGGGACAGAGGCACACGGCCCGGGCCAGCCCCGGGGCGTTGAAGCGCTGCAGATCGGCGCCGGCCCCGCCGCCGCGGATGATGGCGATCACGTCCGGCGCCAGGGCCGCCAGGCGCCCGAGCGCCGCCGTGAGGTCGGGCTCCACCCCGTCGCCCTGCATCCGGACCGCCTCGAGCCGGAGCCGGAAGGGGAACCCCGACTCCTCCAGCGTGCGCCGGAAGTCGCGCGTGCCCTCGCCGTCGGCCCCGGCGATCAGCCCGACGCGCAGCGGCAGCTCGGGCCACGGCAGCGCCGCCTGTCGCCCTGCCAGCCCCTCACGCTGCAGGGCCTCGAGCGCCTGCTCCAGCGACAGGCGGGTCTTGCCCACGGTGTAGGCCGGGTCCAGGTCCATCCACACGAGCTGGGGCCGCCCCCACTTGAGCTCCACCCGGCCACTCACGAGCACCGGCAGCGTGTCCACGAGGCTGCACCCGATCCCCGCGAGGCGGGCCTCCACGCGGGCGAGCGCGTCGCGGCCGAGGTAAAACGGCAGCTTCTCCCCGGGCTGGCCGTCCGCGTCGAGGTCGACGAGCTCCCCCGTGGCGTAGCCCCGGGCGTCCTGGCGGCGCAACCCGCCCACCCAGGCCGCCACCTGGACCCGATCGGGGTAGGCGGCCTGCACGGCGCGCGCCAGGCCGTGCATCAGGTCCGCGACCGTGAGGGCGGCGGGAGGGGCCGGCGGGGCCACCGGGGAGGCCGGCGCGGCCGCGGGGCCTCCCAGCACCGGGGCGCCTGGCGCGGCCGGGTCTGCGACCAGCTCCGGGAAGCGCTCCCGGAAGGCGGGCGTGGGCGCGAACCCCTGGGGCACCAGCTCGGCCACGGCCCAGGCCGCGTGCGTGACGTCGAAGAGCCAGGCCTTCTCCACGGGCCCGTACGTCCGGCCGGGCGGCAGGAAGCGCTTGAGCCACGCGACGCGCTCGCGCGTGGGAGGCCCGAGCCGGGCGGCCAGGCGGTTCGACTGCGGGATGTAGTCGAGGTGGTCCATGGGGCTCCGGCGGCACGGGGGTGCTTCCCCCTTACCCGGCCGGCTCAGCGCGCTAACGGCCGTTGCCAGGGGCGCACCGGGCTCGCCTCAGCCCCCGGCCAGCCGGATGATCTCCGCCAGCGGCGCGGCACGCAGCCGGCTGCGGAAGGCCCGGCCCTCCGCCGCGGCGCGGTACGTGGCCAGGGACGCCAGGGAGATGGGGCCCTCTGGCGCGGCGAGGACCTGCCAGAACGGCAGGCGCTCGACGAGCAGGCCGGCCTCGACCAGCACCCGGCAGGCCGCCGCGGGCGCATAGCCGGGGCCCCGGCTCGCGAGCACCCGCCCCAGCGGCTGCCCGGCCGCCGCCACCATGTCGTCGTACCACTGGAGCAGGGCCTCGGCCGTGAGGGCGGGCTCCGGCGGCGCCTCCAGCGCCCAGGCCAGCGTGACGTGGGTGGCCCGGCTCGTCAGGGCTTGCAGCGTGGCGAGGTCCTCCGGCACGTCGACGAGCACCACCCGGCCGGGCTCCGGGGGCACGGCGTCGAGCGGGCCCAGCACGGCGCCGGGGCGGCTCCCCCGGGCCAGCGCGTAGGTGGTGTCGGCCGCTGGCCACGGGCCGGCCTCCCCGCGGCGATCCTCGAACCGGGGCGCCCGCCGGGCCGCCGGAGGGCGCAGGGTGACGGCCTCCGGCGGGGTGGCCGGCTCGAGGCGCTCGACCCCCAGCTGGAGGCGCCACCCGCCCTCGTGGAAGGTCCGGCGCGGGGCGTAGCTGACGGCCACCCAGGGCGGCAGGTCCTCGCCGGCGTGGCCCCACCACACGACCTCCCGCACCGTCCGCCCGTCGTCGAGCTGCAGGAACAGGTGGCGCCCGGCGGCGCGGTGCCGCACCACGCGCGCGCGCAGCAGCCCGAAGGTGGGCGCCTCGTTGCGGGCGCCGAAGGGCTCCAGCCCCGCGAGGGCCTCCAGCAGGCCCTCGTCCGCCTCGGCCAGCGGGAGCTCCGCGTCGAGCCAGACGGTGTCGGCGGGCCGCGTCCAGCCGCTCTCCCGCACGTGCCGGACCAGGGCCTCCCGCACGGCGGGCAGGGCGTCGGGCCGCGCGGAGCAGCCCGCCGCCCCGGCGTGGCCGCCGAAGCCGTGCAGGTGGGCACGCGCCGCGTGCAGCGCGTTGTAGAGGTGCAGCCCCTCCGGGCTCCGGCCGGAGGCTTTCCAGAGCGCGTCGTCGTGCCCCGAGAAGAGCAGCACCGGGACGCGGTAGCGCTCCTTCAGCCGCCCCGCGATGATCCCCGTGACGCCGTGGTGCAGCTGGGCGTCCGCCACCACGATGAAGGGCTCGGCCTCGAGGTCCCACTCGCGGTCGAGGCGGGCCGTGAGCGCTGCCTCCAGCTCGTCGCTGAGCGCGCGGCGCGCCCGGTTCAGGCGGTCGAGCTCCTCCGCCAGCCGGGCGGCCTCGGCCCGGTCGTTGGTCGTCAGCAGGCGGAAGCCGACGTCGGGCGTCTCCAGCCGTCCGGCGGCGTTCAGCCGGGGGGCCAGCGCGAACGCCACGTCGCGGGCCGTCAGGGTGGTGAGGTCCCGGCCGGCGACGCGCGCGAGCGCCGCGACGCCGGGAAAGCGGGAGGCCCCCGCCCGGAAGCGCGAGAGCCCCCCCCAGACGAGCGGGCGGTTCGGCCCGTCGAGCGGCACGACGTCGCCGATGGTGCCGATGGCCACCAGGTCGAGGAAGTGCTGCATCCGGTCCGTGTAGCCGCCCTCGAGGGCGATCGCGAACAGGAACGCCACGCCCACGCCCGCGAGATCCGAGAGGTGCCGGAACTCGAGCTGCGGGTGGACGATGGCCTCGACGTCCGGCAGCGCCTCGGGGACCTGGTGGTGGTCCGTGACCACGAGCGTCACGCCCAGCGCCCGGGCCCGCTCGGCCGCGGCGTGGGCCGAGACCCCGTTGTCGCACGTCAGGATCAGCTGCACGCCCTGCGCGGCGAGGCGCTCGACGGCCGCGGGCGTCACGCCGTAGCCGTCGCGGAAGCGATCGGGCAGGTAGGCCTCCACGTTCGCGCCACACCCGCGGGCGAGGTAGCGGTAGAGCAGGCTGGTGCTCGTCACGCCGTCGCAGTCGTAGTCGCCGTAGATGACCATCCGCTCGCCGGCCGCGATGGCCTGCCGCACGCGGGCGACGGCCCGTGCCATCCCGGGGGTCTCGAGCGGGGCCGCCAGGAACGCGGCGGCCTCCCGGCTCGCGACGAAGCCCCGCGCGGCCTCCGCCGTGCGCCGCCCGCGCAGCCAGTGGAGCCGCGCCACGGCGCGAGGCACCCCCAGCGCGGCCGCGAGGGCGTCCACCTCCCCCTCGTGGACCGGCCTCAGCCCCCACGTCGCCATGGTGGCCTCCTCACGGCGTCAAGCGCGGGCGCGCCTGCGGGGGGCGGGCCGGCGCCGGCAGCGGCTGCCCGTTGCAGAGGGAGTCGAACGGGCACTGCCCGCAGTGCGCGGGCTCGCGGGGGTAGGCCGGGTCGTCGGGCGCGGCCTCGTCGAACGGGAGGGCCACCCGGGCGGCCACCGCCTCCAGGGCCGCGCGGGTGGCGTCATGCTGCGCCTCGTCGTGGCGGAGCGTCAGCCCCTGGCCCGTCGCCACCTCCCAGTAGGTCAGCCGGATGCGGTCCGGGGGCGGGGGCGGCGCGCCCGTGAGCGCCTGCCCGGCCTCCGCGAGCACGAAGGGGTAGAGCCGCGTCTGCCAGGTGCCCGCCAGGCGCGCGCCGACGTGCCCCGTCTTCCAGTCCAGGATGGTCCAGCCGTCGTCGCGCAGCACCAGCCGGTCGTAGCGGACCTCCAGCGGCAGCGGCCCGGCCGGGGTCGGCAGGCACAGGTGGAGCGGCTGCTCGGTCCAGGTCCGGGCCTCGGGGTCGGGCTGCGCATGCGGCGAGGCCGTGAACGCCTCCCACAGCGGAGGCAGCGCGGGCAGGGCCTCCGCGGCCTCCGCCAGGGAGGCGGCCAGCGGCAGCCCGAGGGCCTGCCGCTGCACCAGGGTGTGCAGGGCCACGCCCAGCGCGCGGGCGTCGAGGCCCGGGGCCTCCGCGGCCGTCGGGGCGGCCGCGGGCCAGAAGCGTCGGGCCTTGTACAGCAGCGCGAACTTGCGCGGGCAGCGCCCGAGCTGCTCCAGCGCGTGGGCGCTGAGCCGCGGGAGCGCGTCGGCCTCGGCGGGCGGCCTCGGGGCGTCGCTCACGGCTCCCGCCTCCCGCAGCGCTCGGCGAGCGCGAGGATGTGGGGTGGCGCCTGCCCGCCGTGGCACGACAGGTGCAGCTCCCGCTCCGCGCGCGTGATGCCGACGTACAGCAGCCGGAGCCGCTCCGCCACGAGCAGCCGCTGGGCCGTCAGGCGGGCCTGCGCCAGCGTCGGCGGCTCGGCGTCGTCGGCGTGCAGCAGGGCGTGCTCGGCCTCGAACCCCTCCTGGTCACGCAGCGTGACGTGGTCCAGGCTCCAGGGGAAGAAGGTGCCCGCCCGGCTGTAGAAGCCCAGCGCCGGGAGCCACACGGCGTCGAACTCCGCCCCCTTGCTGCGGTGCAGCGTCAGCACCTCCAGCACGCCGGGCCGCCGGGGGGCGACCTCGCCGGCCGGGCGCCCGAGGTCCCGGCCCTGGCCGGCCTGCACCAGCCGCTCCAGCTCCGCCGCCAGCGCCAGGGGCGGGTCGTCCCAGGCGGTGACGTGGCGCCGCGCGATCGTCACGACGCGGGCCGCCAGGGCGGGGGCCGCCGGGTCCGGCACGAGCTGCTGGGCCACGGTGGGCAGCAGCTCGTCGGGCGGCAGGTGGCGGGCCTGCAGCAGGCGCCGCAGGGTCGCGGCGAGCTCCAGCACGAGCGCGTAGTCGGCCGGGGCCAGGGCGGCGGGCCGGGCCGGCGGCAGCCCCGCCGCCGGGTACATCAGCGCCTCGAGCGGCACGCCTGCGAGCCACTGCCGGCTCGCCGCCTCGTCCAGCCACGGGGCCGCGCGCAGGGCTGCCCAGGCCCTCAGGAGCCGGCTGAACAGCGCCTGGGGCTTGGTTTCGGGCAGCGCCAGGAAGCGGCAGGCGTCCGCGAGGAGGCGCAGCACGACCTCCCCGTCGGCGGCCCCGGCGTCCCCGCTGCCGACGGGGATGCCCATGGCCTGGGCGACTTGCAGGTACTCGCCGGCCTGGGTGTTGCTGAACAGCAGCACGGCCGGGCGCGCCTCCGGCTGCCGGCGCAGCAGCTCGCGCACGTGCATCAGCACGCCGGCGCGCTCCTCGTCCTTGGACTCGTACACCGTCCAGGACGGGGGCGCCGTGGCCTGCGGGTTGGGCTTGCCGGCCGTGGCGGGCCGGATGTCGAGCCGCTGGAAGGCGCGCTGCACCTCCACGTCGGGGTGGTGGGCCTGGACGTGGGCCACCAGGTGGTTGGCGAGGGCGAGCACCTCCGGCGCGCTGCGGCTCGACTCGTCCATCGCGACGTGGCGCCCGGCAGGCCCCAGCTCCTCGCAGAAGGCCCGGAAGAAGCGCGGGTCGTTGAAGGTGAAGCTGGTCAGGATGGCCTGGTTGCCGTCGCCCACGCGCACGAGGTTGCCGCTGCCCCCCCACGCCGGGTCCACCAGCAGCTGCAGGAGCTCGTGCTGCGTCGGCGTCGAGTCCTGGGCCTCGTCCTCCAGCACCCAGCGCCAGCGGCGCTGGTGGTGGGCGCGCAGGGCCTCGTCGCGCCGCAGCGTCGCGATCGCCCGGCCGACGAGGTCGTCGAAGTCCAGCGTGCCGAACCGGGCGCGTTGCGTCTCGTAGTGCCGCACCAGGAAGGCGAGCTCGGGCTGCCGGGGCCCCAGGATGGCCTCCACCGCCTCGACGCCGAGGCCCCGGCTCTTGGCGGCCGCCAGCGCCTTCAGGGCCGCCCGGTAGGTGGCCTGCTTGGGGTCGGCCCAGCGGTCCCCGTCGGCCTCCCCGTAGCGGGCCCGCCAGCCGGCCAGCGCGCCGGGCTGGGCCAGGTAGAGCTCCAGCCCGTCCATCATCATCCGCACGCGCTCCGGCTCGGAGAGCACCGTCAGGCGCTCGACGTCCTCGGCGGCCGGCCCGGTGGCGTCGCGCACGACGGCGAGGCAGAACGCGTGGATGGTCATCGCCTGCAGCCCGTAGGCCGTCCGGCCGCGCGTGGCCAGGGCCTGGGCGATGCGACGCTTGAACTCGCGCGCCGCCGACCGCATGTAGGTCAGGATCAGGATCTGGGCGGGGTCGACGCCGTCCTCGGCGATCAGCTTGGCGGCCAGCTGCGTCAGCGTGAAGGTCTTGCCGGCGCCCGGCACCGCCGAGATCGCCAGCGGCCCGCCGGTGTAGGCCAGCACGCGGGCCTGGGCGGGGCGCAGGGTCAGGGCCTGGGTCATAGGCCCCCCCCGTCCGGGCCGAGCAGAATGGCGCCGAGCAGGTCCGGCAACGGGCCCGTGTTGTCCTGGCCCTCCTCGTCGACGAGGCAGCCGTGCACCCAGAGCCGCTCCTCGACCTTCAGGCACAGCGCCATCATCACGCGCCCGAGCTTCTCCCGCGTGTCCGTGGCGTCCCGCTCGGGCGAGTAGGGCCCCCCGGGGTAGCCGGCCGCCAGCACGCGGGGGTTGGTCAGCTCCCGCCGGTCGCTCTTGAGCCACCGGCTCGAGCCGGCGTCGATCAGGAAGAGGTGGCTCAGGGCCTCGTCCGGGCCGACGAAGCCCTGCTCGGCGAGCTGGCTGGCCGTCGTCAGCATCACGGAGCCGCCGTGGGGCTCGCGCTGGAAGAACGGCCGCTCGGCGATCGGGTTGGCCGCCAGGAACGCCAGGAACCGCCGCCCCCAGCCCTCCCGGGCCCCCCCCCGCAGCCGCCCGTCGACGGCCTCGAAGCGCGCGGCCAGCTCCACCAGCTGCCCGATCTGGCTGACCTCGCGCAGCCAGACCTCGTCCGGCCGCAGCCCCCCGGGGGCGCCCGCCCGAAACGGCACGTAGATGCGGGCGAACGCGTCCTCCAGGAACGCCTCCAGCCCTGCCTCCGCCCGCTCGCGGGCCTCCGCGAGCCACCCCAGCAGCAGGCGGTAGCGCCCCAGGTGCGCCGCGTCGAGGCCGGGCAGGGTCTCTGCCAGGACCTCCTCCGAGGCCAGCCCTCCCTCCGTGAGCAGGCGCTGGGCCACCCGCCCCAGCCGCAGCGGGTCGAGCCCCGTGACGGCCTCGAGCAGCTCCAGCAGCTCGAAGCGGGAGGGGGGCAGGCCCCAGGCGGGGTGCCCGAGCCGCGCGAGCGTGAGCAGCAGGCGCACGGGCCGGTAGTCGCTGAGGCGGTTGGTGCCCGCGAACACGTACAGGGGCCAGCCCAGGGCCTCCAGCCGCGTGCGCAGCGTCCACACCAGCAGGGGGCTGATGGCGGGCGTCACGATCGCCGTCCGGCTCGGCGGGGTGGTCTCGAGCACGCGCCCGAGGTCGGCGACGACGGCCTCCACCATGTCCGTCGGGGCCATGTGGTCCAGCGTCAGCGAGACGGCGCCCGGGGGCACGGCCAGGGGGCGTGGGGCGCCCAGCAGGCCGTCTCGCAGCGCGCGCCCGAGGTCGGCGAGCGGGGGCTCCGGGCCCGTGACGGGCTCGGCCGGCCAGGCCTCAGCCAGCGCCCAGGCGCCCGCGGGGGCCGCCCCCACGTACTCCCGCAGCCCGCCCCGGTAGGGGTGGACGGCGCGGCCCGAGAGGTCGCCGCGCACCCCGCACGTCACGTCCACGCCGGCCTCGGCCAGGGCCTGGCACAGGGCCTGCACCCGCGGGGGCGCCTCGTCCAGCGCCTCCACGAGGACGTGGCTGGTGTGGGCGTGGAAGTGCCGCTGCCACGCGTCTTCAGGCCACAGCAGCGCGGCGAAGGCCTCCAGGCTCAGGGCGTGGTCCAGCAGGCGGTGGCGCAGCATGCCCTCCACATAGAGCGCCACGGCGGCGCCCACCTGGGCCGGGAAGGCCTGCAGCCGCTGCGCGGGCAGGGCCGCGGCCTCCAGGCGTCGCACGATTTCGCCCGCGAGCGTGAGGCTGGCTGGCGAAACGGGGGCCTCCCGCTCCCAGCCGACGTCGGCGCGCCAGGCGGGGGCCGTCCCGGGCCCGAGCAGCGAGGCGCCGTGCTCGATGCCGCGGGCCAGCGCGTCCAGGATCTGGATGGCCTGGAAGCGCGGCAGCCCCTGGCTGCCCGTCACCAGCCGGCCTTCCTCGTCCCGGCGGGAGGCGGCGAAGTGGTCCAGCAGGTGCTGGCTCAGGTCGATCTGGACGAAGGCCGGCTCGGCCGCAGAGGCCCCGTAGCCCAGCGCCGCGAGCCGCTCGGCGACGAGCGGCCACCAGAGGGCCAGCTCGTGCTGCATCCAGGCCGTGGGGGTGTGGAGGCGGTGGGCGCCCGTCGGGGCGTCATGCGCCAGCAGCAGCCCCTGCCAGGCGGCGCGGCTGCGCGCCTCCACCAGCACGAGGATCCGGTCGGTGGGGACGCCGCGCGCCAGCAGGCCCTCGTAGCGGGCCTGCAAGGCCAGGCGCAGCGGGGCGCCAGGCAGGCCAAGGAGACAGGTGCCGGAGCCGGCGGGCATGCCTTCATCGTAGCCTGCCCGGCTGGCAGCGGGCAACCGCGGCCCGGCGCGGTCAGCGCCCCGCAAGGGCCAGGAGCAGCCCCTGCGCCAGCCCGATCTTGGCAAGCATGGCGGCGGGCAGGACGGCCACGTAGGCGTCATTCGGGGCCTCGGAGCCCACGCGTTCGCCGGCGAAGGCCAGCAGCGCCGGCTGGGTCTGTCCCCCTGCCAGCACCCCCGTGGCCGTCACCCAGTCCGTGCGCAGCAGCCGCCGGGCGCCAATCAACAACACCAACGTCGAGGCCAGCGTGACGGCCGCGCCGATCGCCAGCAGCAGGGGACCCTGCGTCGCGACGGCGTCGAGGAAGTGGGCGCCCGCCCGCAGGCCCGCGGCGGCGAAGAACAGCACCAGCCCCAGCTGGCGGAAGGCCGCGTTCGCGGACGCGGGGATGTGCCAGGCCACCCGGCCCGTGCGTCCGATGGCGCCGAGGCCCAGGGCCACCAGCAGCGTGCCGCCAGCCAGCCCCAGGGAAAAGCCGTATCCGCCGGGCAGGGGCACCCGCAGTGAGCCGACGGCGATGCCCGCCAGCAGCCCCACGGACAGCGACAGGAGGTCGGTCTCGCCCAGCGCCCGCGAGGAGTCGCCCAGGTAGCTGGCGACCCGTGGCAGGGCCTCGGGGCGCGCCACGACGCGCAGCCGGTCGCCTCGCTCCACCACGGTGTCGTCCGCGGGCACGAAGTCCACGTCGCCCCGCCGCAGGCGGGTCGCCACCGCCCCGAAGCGCTCGGCGAGCCCGAGCTCGCCGAGGCGGCGCCCCACGACCGCGCGGCTCGAGACCAGGATGCGCCGGAAGTCGACCTGGTCCCGGTGAGCGGCCGGGCCCGCGCCGCCCGGGAGCGGGGGCCCCACGAGCAGGCCTGCCCGCGCGATGGCGTCGTGCCCCCCCACGACGTGGACGACATCCCCGAGGGCGAGCCGGACCTCGGGCGTCGCCACCTCGACGGCCTCCCCCCGCTGGATGCGGCTGACGCGCACGCCCATCGCGTCCAGCGGCAGCGCCCGCAGCTCGACGTCGGCCAGCGTCGGGTTGAGCACCTGCAGGTTGGCGGCCTCTGGCTCGGGCAGCGCCTGCCCGAGCGTCGCCTCCGCGCGCCGAGCCTCGCTGGCGAGATCCGCCCGCGTGAGCCGGAGCGCAACCTCCGCCACCAGCAGGGGCACCAGCACCCCCAGCGGGTAGGCGATCGAGTAGCCCACCGTCGCCACGAGCGCCTCCGGCGTGCCACGCAGGGCCTCCGAGAGCGCGGCGAGCGCGGGCGTGTTGGTGGTGGCCCCGCAGTACAGCCCTGCGAGCAGGGCCGGAGCCAGCCCCGCGGCGAGGCCGAGCGCCCAGGCGGCGGCGCCCGCGGCCGCGGCCGCCGCGACGGCGAGGCCGCCGAGCGCCAGGCCGCGCCGCCGCAGCAGCCGGAAGAACGCCGGGCCGCTCTGCACGCCGATCATGTAGACGAAGAGCAACAGCCCGAGCTCCATCACCACCTCGGGCAGCACGAAGGCTCCCTGCCCCCAGGCGCCGAGGCCCAGGCCGGTGAACAGCACGGCCGCCACCCCGAGGGGGACGCCTGCCAGCCGCACCTGCCCCAGCACGTAGCCGAGCCCGATCGTCAGGAAGAGCAGGGCCAGGGGTGTGGTGGCGAGGGCGTGGTGCAGGGAGGCGAGCACGGGCAACTTTCGGGGGAGGGGGGTCACCCCCCTCATGAGACCAGGCGAGCCGGTTTCCCGCCATCCTGGAGCCTCCCTCCAGCAGCCCAGGGTCAGGGTGGCGTGCCGGGCGGGCGTGGGTATAACGCGGCATGGGCCTCCTGGTGCCCTTGCGCGCAGAGGCAGCGGAGAGGCGATCGGGCGCACTGAAGTGGCGCCGCCCGCTTGCCGATAATCGCGGTGGAGTGAGGGCGACGGGCCCTCCGGGGTGGATCGGGGAGGTCTCCAGGTGAAGATCCAGGTCCAGCGCGGCAACCGCACCATCGAGCTGACCGCGCAGCAGGCCGAACGCTTTGCTTTCAAGGCCGGCGACCAGGTCATGGTCATCGAGGGGCCAGACCTCCGGGACGTGGCCGTCGAGGGGGCGTCGGGTGGCGTCCGCGTGACCTTGGCGGACGGGACCGCGATCCTGCTGCCTGGCCTGATGGGGCTGCTGCGGGAGGGGGCTGCCAGCCTGGCGGTGGGGCCCAGCGTCGTGATGCTCGACCCGAGCACGGGCCGGCCCCGGGCCTACGACCTCGTGCAGTCGGTCGACGTCGGCCAGCCCCAGCCCGAGCCACCTGCGGACCGGGGCGGGCGGCGCCAGGCCGGCGACGACCTGTTCCTGCCCGATGTGCCCTCCGTGGAGGATGCCGACGACGCCCTCGTGACGCCGACCATCGGCAACTCGGCGCGGGTCCCGGCGATCGAGCAGCCCAAGGCGCACACGGCCGCGGACGTGGACGCGAGCGAGCAGGCCGATGCGAGCCTGTCGGAACAGGTCCTCGGCCGCGCGCCCGGCCCGCTCCGCGGCGCCCTTCCCGTGCCGGAAGAAGCCAGCGCGGCCGCCCCCTCGCCCGCGCCCAACCAGGTCCCGCTCGCCCCGCCGATCCGGAACACCAACCCGGGGCAGAACGCCGACTTTGCGCAGCTGCCGGCCGCGATGCCCGCCACCGGCGGCACCCCGCTGGTCGAGAATCCCCTCGACCGCCTCGGCCTCTCGTTCAACCTGGTGCCCACGGCAGACCCCGAGGCCGTCGTGCCCGGGCCGGATGCGCCTGGCCTGGTGGAGCCGCCCGGGGCGGACACGCCGCCGGTGGAGGGCCCCAGCACCGTGACGCCGCCGGTGGTGCCTGGCGTCGTGCCCGGCCCCGCTGGGCCTGGGGGGAGCCCGGGCGGCGGCTCGTCGGGAGGGGGGGGGGCCGGGGGCGGAGGATCCCGTGGCGGGTCCAGCGGCGGCGGCCGGGACGAGCCCGTGCCCGTCACCCAGGCCCGCATCCTCAAAGTCACCTCCGACACCCCGGACGGCACGTACGGGGAAGAGGACCTGATCGACATCCGCGTCGAGTTCGACCAGGCCGTGACCGTGGCGGGAACGCCGCTGATCTCGTTGAACACGGGGTCGGCGCGGACCTGGTACGCCAACATGGACGAGCTCGAGGACGTGCTGAGCCCGACCGTGCTCAATGGCCGGGCGGTGTACGCGGCGGCCAAGTCCAACCCCGGCCAGGGCATCCTCGTCTTCGAGTACGAGGTCCAGGCCGGTGATTTCACCGATCGCAACGAGAACAAGGAACTGCAGCTCGACACCACCGCGGTGGTGCGGAACCTTGGTCAGTTCGAGCAGCTGCGGCCGGTGGTGATCCTGCCGCCCGGCGCCAAGATCGACGGCCGGACGGGGGCCGCCAACCTGGAGCTGCCGGTGAACGGGGCGGATGGCAAGCCCCTGGAGACCTCCCTGGCCGGCAGCAAGGAGATCAAGCTCGCCACGCCCGACTACCCCCACGGGGACCGCCTGCCCGACCTCGTCTTCAGCGCTGGCTCCGACACCGGCCGCCCGGGCGAGGCCGACACGCTGACCGACCGCGTCACGCGCGACACCGAGCCCGGGATGGTCATCACGAACGTGCCGGCCGGCTCGGAGCTGCGCATTTTTGACTACGTGCAGATCAACGGGCGCATTGAGCGGCGCCTGGTGCACGTGGAGCAAGCCCCGGCGAGCCCGCCGTACGAGGGTGGCTGGGTGCCCGGGGCCGAGCCGGGGTTCCTGACGCGGACGCTCGACTGGTCCGAGGTCTCCGGCACCCCCAGGCCGGAGGGGGGCGTGACGCCCGTCGGGCCGCTGGCGGAGGGGCCCCACCACCTGGTGGCGCAGGTGCGCATCGTGGACCCGGCCGATGCGACCCGCAAGATCAACTCCCCGCGGGTGGCGCTGCCCGTCGTGATCGACACGACGGCTCCTCCGGCGCCGGGCCTCACGCTGGAGGCGACGTCCGACTCGGCCCAGGTGGGCGACCACCTCACCAACGCAACCAGCATCTGGCTGGCGGGCACGGGCGAGCCGGGCGCGCTGATTGCGGTCAGGAGCGGGACGTCGGACCTCGGCTCGGTCGTGGTCGAGGCCAACGGGACGTGGCGCCTGAAGGTCGACAACCTGCCTGAGGGGGAGCACACCCTCGACGCGACGGCCACGGACCGGGCGGGCAACGTGGGGCAGGCGGGCAGCTACACCTTCACGGTCGACCGCTCGCTCGACAACCCCCTCCTGCCCCCGACGATCACCCTGGGCACGGACTCGGGCCTCAAGGGGGACATGACCACCAGCGTCCGCGCGCCCATCCTCGAGGGGGTGCTCCGGCCGGGCGAGGTGCTCGACCGCATCGAGATCCTGGCGGGTGACGTCAAGCTCGGCCAGGCCACGATCACAGCCGGTCGCTGGTCGTTCACGCCTGCCACGGCCCTGCCTGAGGGGGCCAACGCGCTTCAGGCGGTCGCCTATGACAAGGCGGGCAACGCCGCCGAGGTCGACTTCACCGTCACCATCGACACGAAGGCCCCCACCTCCACGGTGGAGATGGCCGCCATCTCCGATTCTGGGCGGGCTGCCACCGACGCCATCACCAGCAACAACAAGCCGCTGTTGCAAGGCGTCGTCAGCGAACCCTTCGCGACCGTCACGGTCAGCGCGGGCGACGTGGTGCTCGGGCAGGTGGTCTCGGACGCCAAGGGCGCCTGGTCGCTGGACCTTCTCGATGCCACGAAGCTGGCCGATCCGGCGTTCCCGGGCCTGCCGGAGGGGGAGAGCCTCATCTCGGTGGTGGCGACGGACGTCACGGGCAACGTGGCGGCCAAGGCCGACACCCTGAAGGTCGTCATCGACACCGATGCGCCGGCGGCCCCTGGCCTCGTGGGCCTCGCGGCCCCCACGGACACGGGCCGGAGCGCCACCGACGGCATCACCAGCACTGGCAAGGTGGTGCTGACAGGCACGTCGGAGCCCCTCGCCATCATTGCCCTGACGGACGTGGTGAACGGTGACACCGCCAACCCGCAGGCCCTCGTGTTTGACCCTCCCATCGTGGCTGACGCGGAAGGGAACTGGCAGGCCTCGGTCGACCTCGTGGTGGGCCAGCACGCGATCACGGCCGTGGCCACCGACGTGGCGGGCAACCAGGGGAGCACCTCCACCACCTTCTTCATCGAGCGGGACATCACGCCGCCCGGGGCGCCCACCGCCCTCAAGCTGGCAGAGACCTCGGACACGGGCGTCGACGAGGTGCCCACCTCGCGCACCGACAAGGTCACGCGGATCACCACGCCCACCTTCGAGGGCCGCTCGGAGCCCAACGCCACGATCGAGCTCTACGATGGCGACACGCTCATCGGTTCGGACGAGGCGGATGAGGCCGGCTTCTGGAGCGTGAAGGCCGGCGTGCCTCTGTCCGACGGCCTTCACGCCATCACCGCGAAGGCGTTCGACACCGCGGGCAACCCGAGCGCGAGGTCCACGCAGCTCACGGTGCGGATCGACACCGTGGCGCCCACGGCCGCGATCGCGGGCCTGGAGGCGGCCACCGACACCGGGCCGTTCAAGGACGACAGCATCACGAGCCTCACCACGCCCACGGTGACCGGGACCACCGAGCCCGGCACCACCGTGCGCGTCTTCGAGGGGAACGTCCTGCTCGGCACGACCCGCTCGGACGCCCGGGGCAACTGGAAATTCGTGCTCCCCACAGCGCTCGAGGACGGCACCCACGACCTCATCGTGGTGCCGGTGGACGACGCGGGCAACGTCGGGGATCCCTCAGCCCCCAGGGCCATCACCATCGACACCTCGGCGCCGGACACCCCCAGTGCGCCCGTCCTCGATCCTGACAGCGACACGGGTGAC
>JAYKHL010000184.1:0-4600 GCA_035284865.1 Candidatus Sericytochromatia bacterium
ATCGCGTGCATGCCGAGGATGGCCGACTGCGGCGGGTTGACGATCGGCGTCGACATCAGCGAGCCGAAGGTGCCGCCGTTGGTGATGCTGAAGGCGCCACCCTGGAGGTCGTCGAGGCCGATCTTGCCCGCGCGGGCCTTCTCGCCGTAGGCCACGATGGCCTTCTCGATGTCCGCGAGGCTCATCTTGTCGGCGTCCCGCAGGATGGGCACGACCAGCCCCCGCTCCGTCGAGACGGCGATGCCGATGTCGAAGAAGGCGTGGTAGACGATGTCCTTGCCGTCGACCGTCGCGTTGATGACGGGGTAGGCCTTGAGCGCCTCCGTCACGGCCTTGACGAAGAAGCTCATGAAGCCGAGCTTCACGCCGTGCTTCTTGGTGAAGGCGTCCTGGTACTTCTTGCGCAGGTCCATCACCGGCTGCATGTTGACCTCGTTGAACGTGGTCAGGATGGCAGCCGTGTTCTGCACCTCCTTGAGGCGCTCGGCGATCCGGGCCCGGATGCGCGTCATGGGCACCCGCTGCTCGACCCGTGCCCCACGCGGGCCCGTCGTGAGGTGGGCCAGCATGTCACCCTTCGTCACCCGGCCTCCCTTGCCACTGCCAGCCACCTCGGCGGGCGACACACCGGCCTCGGCCGCGAGCTTGCGGACGGCTGGCCCGTGGGCATCGGCCGCCGGGGGCACGCTGGGCGCGGGGGCCGGGGCCGGCCCGGGCGTGGGGGCCGGGGTGGCGGCAGGCGTCGGGGTGGCGGCAGGCGCCGGGGCCTCCGTGGGGGCGGGGGCCCCACCGGACCCCGGCTCCATCGTCAGGATGACCTCGCCGCTCGTGACGACGTCTCCCTCGGCCTTGGCGAGGCTGGTCACCACCCCCGCCTGCTGGGCGTTGACCTCGAGCACGACCTTGTCGGTCTCGATCTCGGCGAGCACCTCATCCCGCTCGACCCGCTCGCCCACTTTCTTCTTGATGGACACGAGCGTGCCCTCGGAGATTGACTCCGAGAACGGGGGGACTTTGACTTCGACGGCCATATGCGCTCCTTGCGAGGTTGCGGGTGCGATGGTGGGGGTGAGGATGTCGAGGGGGGGGCGCTGTTGGGAGGGCTCAGGCGTTGGCGGTCTCGGGGGTGCCCACGCGGGCGCCGCCCAGGGCTGCCTCGATGAGGGCAGCATGCTGCTCGACGTGGCGTGCCAGGCTGCCCACCGCGGGAGCCGCCGCGGCTGGACGGCCTGCGTAGACCAGCGACTGGCCGGGGGCCAACGCGGCCTGCAGCTCGTCGCGGATCCACAGCCAGGCCCCGTTGTTCCGTGGCTCCTCCTGCGCCCACACCACCGTCTTCGCGCCAGCATAGGCGGCCAGCTCGGTGACGAGGCGGCGGGAAGGGAAAGGGTACAGCTGCTCGAGGCGGACGATCGCGACGTCGCGCAGGCCCCTTTTTGCCCGCGCCTCGGCAAGGTCGTGGTAGAGCTTGCCGCTGCACAGCACGATGCGCTCCGCCTGGGCAGGCTGCAGCTCGTCCCCGATGACCTCGTGGAACCGCCCGGCGGACAGCTCCTGGAGCAGGGAGGCGGCGCTCTTGAGCCTGAGCATGCTCTTCGGGCTCATGATCACGAGGGGCTTGCGCACGTTCCGCCGCACCTGCCGGCGCAGGAGGTGGAACATCTGGGCCGCCGTGCTCGGCACCGCCACCTGGAGGTTGTCCTCCGCGCAGAGCGACAGGTAGCGCTCCAGCCGCGCCGACGAGTGCTCGGGGCCCTGCCCCTCGTACCCGTGAGGCAGCATCAGCACCAGCCCGGACAGGCGCTGCCACTTGGTTTCCCCCGCCGCCAGGAACTGGTCGATGACGACCTGGGCTCCGTTGGCGAAGTCGCCGTACTGCGCTTCCCAGATCACCAGGGCCTGCGGGCTGGTGCCAGCGTAGCCGTACTCGAAGGCCAGCACGGCCTCCTCGGAGAGGGTGGAGTCGATGACATCGACCCGCGCCTGTCCCGCCTCGAGGTGTGCGAGGGGGACGAACGCCCGCTCGTGGACGGCCAGGCCTGGCCGCTGGTCGTGGAGGATGGCGTGGCGGTGGAAGAAGGTTCCCCGGCCGCTGTCCTGGCCCGTCAGCCGGACCGGATGCCCCTCGGTGAGCAGGGAGGCGTAGGCCAGGTTCTCCGCGAAGCCCCAGTCGACGGAAAGGTCCCCCGACAGCATCTTGCGGCGGTCGTCCAGCAACACCTGGATGCGTCGGTGCGGCGCAAAGCCCTCCGGGAGCGTTGTCAGCGCCCGTCCGAGGATGTGCAGGCGATCCAGGGAGACGCCTGTATCGACGGTGACGTGGGGATCCGCAGCGCCCGCGACGAACGGCGCCCAGGCCCGCGCCGCGGGGGACGAGGCATCCGTTTCCCGTGCCTCGATGGTGCGGGAGCCAAGGTCGAGCACGTCGCGCATCTGATCCAGCAGCCGCGTGGCGTCGGCTGCCGTCAGCAGGCCTCCGGCCACCAGCCGCTCGGCATACAGCGACCGGGTGCCCGGGTGGGCGTCGATGGCGTGGTACATCTGGGGCTGGGTGGCGCGTGGCTCGTCTGACTCGTTGTGCCCATGTCGCCGGAAACACACGACATCGACGAAGACGTCCTTGCCGAACGCCCGTCTGTAGTCGAGGGCCAGCTCCACCGCGAACAGGCACGCGTCGATGTCATCCCCGTTCACGTGCCAGGCCGGGGCGTCGATCATCTTGCCCACGTCCGTGCAGTACCGGCTGGTGCGCGTGTCTCGCGGGTCGCTCACGCTGAACCCGACCTGGTTGTTGACGACGAGGTGGACCGTGCCCCCGGTGCGGAAGCCGCGCAGTTGCGCCAGGTTGAGCGTCTCGGCAACGCAGCCTTGGCCGATCACGGCGGCGTCGCCGTGGATGAGGACGGGCAGCACGGTGGCCCCCGCCTCGTCTGCCCGGCTGTCCTGCCGCGCCCGCGCGCTGCCCTCGACCACGGCGCCCACGATCTCGAGGTGGGAGGGGTTGTACGCCAGCGACAGGTGCACCGGGCCGCCCGGCGTGGGCACGTCCGACGAGAACCCGGCGTGGTACTTCACGTCGCCGCACAGGTGCGGGGCCAGGCTCTTCTTGCCCTCGAACTCGGCGAACAGGTCGCTGGCCTGCTTGCCCATCACGTTGACGAGCACGTTGAGGCGACCCCGGTGGGCCATGCCGATGACGACGTCCCGGACGCCAGCCGCGCCGGCCTGCTGGATCAGGTGGTCCAGCATCGGCACCAGCGCCTCGCCGCCTTCCAGGGAGAAGCGCTTCTGCCCGACGTAGCGCTTGTGCAGGTAACGTTCGAGGCCCTCGGCCGCCGTGAGCCGCCCGAGGGCCCGCAGCCGCACCGCGGCCTCCGGCACGCGCGTCCCGCCCCACGCCTCGATGCGGGCGACCAGCCAGTCCCGCTCGGCCGGCGGCAGGTGGGACACCTCGAAGCCGATGGGGCCGCACCAGGTCCGGCGCAGGCGGGCCAGCAGCTCGGCGTCGGCCGCCGCCCCGGGACCAAGCCGAGCTGGCTCCAGCTCCGCCACGGGAGGCGGCGCCTCGAGGGGGTTGACGGCGGCGCCCAGGTGCCCGTGCGTCACGTGGGCCTCAATCAGGACGGCCTCTGAGGCCCCGGGGCCCGGGCCGGGGACGGCCTGCGCCTCGGAGCGGGCCTGGGCCAGCTCGGCGAAGGTGGCGACCACGTCGGAGTGGGGCACGTCGGGCGTGCCCGCCCGTTGTCCGTCGAAGAAGCGGCGCCATTCATCGGGCACGGCAGCCGGATCGGCCAGGTAGTCTTCGTAAAGGGCCTCGAGGAAGGGCGCGTTCGCGCCGTCGAGGATGGTCTGCAGGTCGGGCATGGGGGCTCCCGCACGGGCGAGGGCGAGGGGGCGGCAACGGCTGTTTCGGAGGGAACCAACCGCCACCCTATACTGTACGCCCCGCGGCCACCGTTGTCCAAGGCCCTCAGGCAGCCCGAGGGGGGCCGCAGGGTACAATGAAGGGATGCTCCCCGCTGCCCCTGATCCCCTCGGCCCCCTGCACCGGATCCTCGGCGCGTCGTTCGTGGAGGCTCTGCTCGATGGTGCGCGGGCGGCTGGGGGGGCGAGGCTCCCGGGCAATGAGGATCCCGTGTTCGGCTTCCTGCAGCGCGTGCTCACCCACCTGGATCGGGCAGGGCGCGGCGTCGGGCTGCTCTTCCCCAAGCGGGATGCCCTGACTTACGAGCCGTTCTTCGATTTTTGTGATGCCGCCGGCGCCATCTGGGTGCTCCGAAAGGGCGAGGGCCGCGGGGGTCTCCTCGAGGAGCCCGGCTGGCTCCTCGAGGAGGACCTCGGCGACCCCGAGATGACCTACTTCACGTTGCGGCCCGGGGCGGCGGAGGCGATCGCCGTGCGGTTCCTGGAGGCGCTTGCCAGCCTGCGTGCCCCGGGCTGAGACCGTTCCCTGGTTCCGCATTACCCCTCATCCCCGCCGACGCGGACCTTCTTCCGCAGGGAGAAGGGGCGTAAAAACCGGCCGCACCCTTGGGGTGAAACAGGATTTCGCTCCCCTCTCCCTCAGGGAGAGGATGGCCGCAGGCCGGGTGAGGAGCTA
>JAYKHL010000185.1:0-12605 GCA_035284865.1 Candidatus Sericytochromatia bacterium
GATGGTCATGGTGGGGCTGTACGTGCTCGTCACGGCCCCGTTCCTGCCGCTGATGCTCTACGTCCATCGGCTGGGCGGGGCC
Organism: Candidatus Sericytochromatia bacterium; assembly: GCA_035284865.1. Lineage (GTDB taxonomy): Bacteria > Cyanobacteriota > Sericytochromatia > S15B-MN24 > JAQBPE01 > JAYKHL01. The sequence goes on from JAYKHL010000185.1 coordinate 83, forward strand.
TACGCGGGGCTCTTCATGGCGGCGATGGTGCTGCAGCTCATCCCCATCGGCCTGGCCTTCCTGCCGCTCGGCCTCGTCGGGGTGGGGCTGCTGGCGGTGTCTCTGGTGGGCGTCGGGCGGCGGCTGACGGCCTTCCGGGCGGCGGGCCTGCACAACCCGGAGGTCCACGGGCGCTGGAGCCGGGAGTATGTGGCCAACGCGCTCGCGCTGGGCCTCGCGCTCGAGCAGAAGGGGGTGGCCTGGGGGTTCCTGGCGGCCAGCCAGGGGGACGGGCTGCGGGTGCTTTGGGGCGCGGTCTTGCCGGCCAGCGGGCTCGTGTGGGCGCTGCTCGCCTGGCTGATCGTCCGCGAGCGACGCGCTGGCGCACCGCCAGCGGCTGAGCCCTGGAGGGGGTTCAGAGGCGCCGAGGACCGCTGAGGGCGGGCCCACCCGGAGGGCCGGGGTCGCAGCGGCCGGCTCAACCTTTGGAGGGCGGCCTTCCCTGGCTCACTCCTCCGACCAGAGGTACGTGTAGCCTGCCAGCGCCCGCTCGTAGTGGCGCAGCAGCAGGCGCTGCTCGGCGATCGTGATGCGCTTCTCGCGCAGGGCGCGCTCGGTCTCCCGGCGAATGCTCTCCACGAGCGCCTCGTCGTCGTACTGCATGTAGTGCAGCACCTCGCGCATCGTGTCGCCCTTCACGACGTGCTCGAGGGTGTAGCCCTCGTCGCCGCCCGGCGTCAGGTGCACGTGAACGGTGTTCGTGTCGCCGAACAGGTTGTGCAGGTTGCCCAGGATTTCCTGGTAGGCGCCGTTCAGGAACATCCCGAGGTAGTAGGGCTCGCCCTCTCGGAAGGGGTGCAGCTCCAGCGCGTGCTTGACGTCGCGGATGTCGATGAAGTCGTCGATCTTGCCGTCCGAGTCGCACGTCAGGTCTGCCAGGGTGCCGCGCGCCTCGGGGCGCTCGTTCAGGCGGTGGATCGGCATGATGGGGAACAGCTGGTCGATCGCCCAGTTGTCTGGCGCGGACTGGAACACGGAGAAGTTGCAGTAATAGGTGGTCGCAAGCAGCTGCTCGAGGTCCCCGAGTTCCTCGGGCACGAACTTCAGCGTCCGCAGCAAGGGCTGGATGCGCCGGCAGCATGCCCAGAACAGCTCTTCGGCCCGGGCGCGTTGCTCGAGCGAGAGGTAGCCCATCGTGAAGAGGCTCAGGGCCTCGTCCTTGAACTGCGTGGCGTCGTGGTACGCCTCCTGCACGTTGCCCTTGTGGATGCCCTCCCAGGTGTCGTAGAGGTCTCGCAGCAGCTGGTGATCGTCGCCTGTGGGCTTCACGGGCGGCTTGCTGATGATCTCCCCCACGCCCAGCACGTCGAAGACCAGCACCGACTGGTGCGAGCTCGTGGCGCGACCTGACTCGGAGATGAGGGTGGGCTCCGCGACCTCGGCCGTCCGGCAGGCATCCTGGATGCTGGAGACGACGTCGGCGGCATACTCCACCATGCTGTAGTTCTTGGAGGCGTGGAAGCTGGTCTTCGAGCCGTCGTAGTCGATGCCGAGACCACCCCCGACGTCGAGGTAGCGCATCGGCGCGCCGAGCTTCGCGAGGTGGACGTAGAACTGCGAGGCCTCACGCATCGCGTTCTTGATGACGCTGATGTTGGAGATCTGCGAGCCCACGTGGAAGTGGAGCAGTTGCAAGGCGTCGAGCATGTCGTGGGCCTTGAGGGTCTCGACCACCTCCATGATCTCTGCCGCCGAAAGCCCGAACTTGGCCCGGTCGCCCACGGAGTCGCCCCACCGCCCGATGCCCCGGGCCGCGAGCTTGGCTCGCACGCCGACGAGCGGCTTGATCCCGAGCTTCTTCGCCGCGGCCAGCACGAGCGAGACCTCGTTGAGCTTCTCGATGACGATGATGGTGGTCTGCCCCAGCCGCTGGGCCAGCAGCGCCGTCTCGATGTACTCGGAGTCCTTGTAGCCGTTGCACAGCACGAGGGCGCCCGGGGTCTTCAGCGTGGCCAGGGCGATCAGCAGCTCCGGCTTGGAGCCGGCCTCGAGGCCGAACTGGTAAGCGGCGCCGTACCTGACGATTTCCTCGACCACGTGGCGCTGCTGGCAGACCTTCACGGGGAACACGCCCCGGTACTCGCCGGCGTAGCCGTACTCGGCGATCGCGTCTCGGAAGGCCTCGTTCAACCGGCGGATGCGATCGGCGAGGATGTCGGAGAACCGGATCAACAGGGGCAGGTTCAGGCCTCGGCGCTGGATGTCGCAGACCAGCTCGAACAGGTCGAGGGTGTAGCGTCCCACGCCCGAGGGATCCACCGCCACCCGGCCCGCGTTGTTGATCTTGAAGTAGGGCTCGCCCCAATCGAGGATGTGGTACAGCTGCTCGCTGTCCCGGACGGTCCAGTCCTGGTCTCCGGCTTTGAGATCGTCGACGGTCACGGGTTGGCCCTCGCTGGTGGCGGCACGGCGGCGTGCGGTGGCTCATTGTACCAGGAAAGGCGCGCCGTGCCGGAGCCAGAGCGATTTCAGCTCGGCTGCAGCCCCCCCGGGCCGAGCCCCCCGGCCAGCCAGCGGTCGCGCACGGCCTCCCAGCGTTGGACGCGCGGCGCCAGCAGCCGCCAGGCCCCCGTGAAGACGACCTCTGGCAGCCCCATGGCGCGTTTCGTGCGCACGTCCCTGTCCAGCGGGTGGCGGTCGCGCTCCAGGCCCCGCACCCGGTTGAAGCCCAGCTCGGGCAGGAACACCAGCGCCGTGCTCGGGATGGGCCAGTCCGAGCCGTGGAAGATGCGGTCGACGTAGCGACTGGCGGCGAACCGCCGGAGCTGGCTGCGACGCACCAGGGAGGAGAAGGCCGACGTGTCGCCATAGGCGTGCGGGTAGCGCTCCAGCAGCTGCACGAACTCGGCGCTGTAGTCGTGCCCGGGGAACAGCCAGGAGCCCGTGCCGCAGTGGCTGAACACGACGGGGATGCCGCGCTGCAGGACGCCCTCGTACAGCAAGGGGTTGCCGAGGCGCTGCACCATCCCCGGGAACGTGTGCTCGCAGCCGGAGTGCGCGATGACGGGCAGCTGCAACTCCCGAAGGGCGTCGAGGAAGCGCGCGTGCGTGGGGTGCGAGGGGTCGAACTTCTGGAGCGGGCCCAGCCACTTGAGCGCCACGGCGTCGGGCCCCCAGCGCTGGAGCTCGGCCACCGCGTCGGCGCGCTGCGGGTTGACGGAGATGACGGGCAGCAGCTTGGGCGAGCGGCGACACACGTGGAACGTCCAGGCGTTGGGCACGAACAGATGGCTCTGCGCCAGGTCGAGCTCCCCGCCGCCGGTGTAGACGCCGTCGAGCGCGAAGGCTGCCACGTAGTCGAGCTCCGTCGCGCTCTCGGCGAAGGCTGCCAGCCGCCGCGCGAAGGCCTCCGTGGCGCCGAGCGCGTCCCGGGTGTCGACGCCGATCACGCGCTCGAGGGCCTTGAACGCCAGTGACCGCTGCATCCGCGGCGAGATGTGGCAGCCCGGCGCGCCACCGCCCAGCCCCGCCAGGTGGACGTGCAGGTCAATGCGGGGGACGGGGGGCTCCAGCCCCGTCAAAGCCGGAACTCCACGCGCGTCTCGCGCTCAGGCTGCGGCTCGCCCCGGCGGGCGCGCTCCCGCGCCGCCCGGATCCACAGGTTGGCGGTGTCGGCCGGGCACGAGATGAAGCGCGCCTCGCCGCGCCGCAGCACCTCGCCCTGGTTCACGAGCACGCCCATGTCCTGGTCGAGGACCAGCTTGCCCACCAGCGGCATGAAGGGTGTCATCAGGGACGTGAGCCAGCCCATCCGCCACGTCAGGTACACGTGGACGCGCGTCTCGTGGTCGTTGACGGGCGTGCAGACCTGGAAGCCGATGACCGACTTGCGGGTGCCGAAGTGGTAGGCCACGCGGACGGTCGCCGGCAAGTAGAAGCGGTCCTGGTGCGTGACGGCTTCACCGCGGGGCACCAGCAGGCGCCCGAGCAGGCTGCTGGTCTGCTGGTCCTCGTCGATGTCGATCACCACGCCGTCCGACACCGCCCGCACCACCGTGCGGGCGCCGTGGCTGGCAGGCGTGCGGAACAGGCCGCCGTGGACGTAGCCCGTGTGGGGGCAGTCGATGAAGTTCTCGATGACGTTCTCGACGGCGTTCGGGATGGTGGTGTGGAGGCGGGCGTTGGCCCAGCCGGACTCACCCCGGTGGGGGAAGGCGAGGGGCGCGGAGCCCTCCGGGGCCGGGTCGCCGGGCTGAGCCCCCACGTACACCCACACGTAGCCGTCTTGCTCGACCGTGGGGTAGGCGGCAGCTTTGGCCGTCGCCGGGATGCCCTCCCCGGCGCAGAGGGAGGGGATGTAGGCGCACTGACCAGACCGATCGAACTCCCAGCCGTGGTAGGGGCAGGCGAGGCGTCCGTGGCGGACCTCGCCTGTGGAGAGCTCGACGGCCCGGTGCGGGCAGCGGTCGACGAGGGCCGCGGGCTGGCCGCTGTCGCCCCGGAACAGCACCAGGCGGTCGCCGAGGATCTGACGCGCCAGCGGGCGATTCCGAAGCTCCACGGACTCCGCTGCGATGTACCAGTAGCCGCGCATGGGAGGGGCCTCCGGGGTCATCATATCACCGCGGAGGAGTTCCTCCGGAAGCCGGGTTCGCCAGCCAAGCCGCTGGCCGTTGACCTGGGGGATGACGTCGGCCTGCTGGACCTGCGCGCTGCGACCACCGTGATGCAGCACCCGGTCGTCACCACCGGGCGACGCCTGTGGGGCCTGGAGCCGGGAGGCTCCCGGAAGACCTGGCCCACGTCCTGAAGAAGCTGGTGGGCTTCCGGAACGTGGCGGTGCACGACTGCCAGGTGCTGCACCTCCCCATCGTGGCGGCGGTGATCGCCCACCACCTCGGGGCCTTCGAGCGGTTCACTGCTTTGATGTTGAGACCTCCGGGAGCCCAGACGGAGCCCGGCCCGCCCGTGCCCTGCGCTGAAACGATGATGTCCTTGATAGACCCTGGGTCTGGCCTTAACGCAACCTTAACTGTTTGTGGGGCCGGTTGGAACCTTGCTGCAACGCGTCGGGCGACAACCTCCCGGGTGGAGGTCCTTCGGTGCCTCCTCAGTGCTGAGCGGTCTCAGAAAGGAACGAACGTGCCGAACCTCGACGCCACGGCCACTTCCGCCAAGCGCCTCTCCTCGGGATGGACCCCCGTCGCCATCCCCCACGACCGCGAGCTCACGACCCTGGATGCCACCCGCAACAACGGGCGTGACGACGTCTTTGTGCGCTCGGAGGACGGGCCGCTGTGGGTGCTTCACGGCCGCATGCCTGCCGCTGAAGGCGTCAAGGCCGGGGACGTCGTCTCCTTCACCCCGCCCAAGCTCGAGCGCCAGCCTGCGGGCCCCGTCGTGGGACGCGTCGAGGTGGTCGAGAGCGAGAAGAACACCTTCCAGGACGGCTTCAAGCCGGCGCTCAGGCGTGCGCTGACGGCTTCGGCTGTGGTCGGTGCCGCCCTGGTGCCGCTGACGGTGCTCGGCGGGGCCACGCTGGGTATGACGCTGGTGCAGAGCCTGGCCCGGCTCCCCTTCGTGCTCGGGGTGGTCGGCCTGCCCGCCACGGGCATCCTCGTGGGGGTGGCTGCCCTGGTGGGCGTGGGGTTTGCCACCCGCGCCGACCGGACGGACGCCTACGACAAGGCGCGCTGATCCAGAGATGCAGGTGGATCGGCCCGGCGCGGGCCGCCCCACCCGCTCCCGAGGTGGTACCATGCGGCCATGGACCACCGCACCGAGCCCGTCCTCACCGTCACGCGGATCCGCCACCGCCACGCCGCCCGCGAGGTGCTCCAGGACGTGACGCTGACGGTGCACCTGGGCGACAGGCTGGGCCTCATCGGCGCCAACGGCGCGGGCAAGACCACCATGCTGCGCATCATGGCGGGCGACCTCGCGCCCGACGCCGGGGAGGTCGTCGCCCGGCGGGGCGTGAAGGTGGGCTACCTGCCCCAGGATGCCGCGCTGCCAGCCGACGCCACGGTGCGCGACGCCGTGCTGCAGGGGCTGGCCGAGACGCGCGCCGAGATCGCCCGCTACGAGGCGCTGTCCCAGGCCCTCGCGGCCGGGGCGGAGCCGGATGCCGGGGCCCTCGCCGAGCTGGACGTCCTCGGCGAGCACCTGACCCGCATCGACGCCTGGGGGGCGGAGCGCACGGCCGATGCGATCATGGCCCACCTCGCCCTGCCGCCGGCCGGCCGGACCTGCGGCACGCTCTCCGGGGGCGAGGCCCGCCGCGTGGCGCTCGCCCGTTCGCTGGTGGCGCACCCGGACTTCCTCATCCTCGACGAGCCCACCAACCACCTCGACGCCGCCACCATCGCCTGGCTCGAGAGCTTCCTGGCCGCTTACAAGGGCAGCCTCGTGCTCGTCACCCACGATCGCTACTTCCTCGATCGCGTCGCCACGCGGATGATCGAGCTGGAGCGCGGGGCGTTGACGGCCTATCAGGGCAACTACTCCGACTACCTGGAGGCCAAGGCAGCCCGGGCGGAGGCTGACGCCCACACGGAGCGGGCGCGCCAGAACCTGTTGAAGCGGGAGCTGGCCTGGGTGCGCAAGCAGCCGCAGGCCCGCCAGGCCAAGAGCCAGGCCCGGGTGGACGCCTACCACGCCCTGGCGGCGGAGGCCCCGCCACCGGCCGCCGATGAGATCAAGCTGCTCATTCCCACGGGAGAGGTGCGCCTCGGACGCCACGTGGCCGAGCTCGAGGAGGTGGGCAAGCGGATCGGCGATCGCTGGCTCTTCCGGGGCCTCACGTTCGGGCTGCGCGGGGGCGAACGCGTCGGTGTCGTCGGGGCAAACGGGCTCGGCAAGACCACCTTGATGCGGGTCCTGCAGGGGCTGGAGCCGCCGGACGAGGGCACGGTCGACATCGGCCCCAACACCCGCTGGGTCTACGCGGACCAGGGGCGGGATCGGCTCGATCGCAGCAAGACCTTGCTCGCGGAGGTGACGGACGGGGCCCACCACTTGCAGATCGGGGAGCGCACCATCACGGCCCGGGCTTACCTGCGCCGCTTCCTGTTCGATGACGATCGCCATGAACAGGTGCTGGAAACCTTCTCCGGGGGCGAGCAGAACCGGGCTCAGCTGGCCAAGCTGCTGGCGCGGGGCGGCAACGTGCTCATCCTGGACGAGCCGACCAATGACCTCGACCTGCCGACGCTGCGGGCGTTGGAGGAGGCGCTGCTCGATTTTCCCGGCTGCGCCATCGTCGTCAGCCACGACCGTTACTTCCTGAACCGGGTGGCCACCAGCATCCTGGCCTTCGAGGGCGAGGGCCGCGTGGTGCGCTCCGAGGGCGACTACGACACCTACCTGGCCCGTGCGGCCGCTCGACCCGGGCCGGTCACCGCCCCGCCTGCCCCCCGGGCGGCGTCCGTGGCGGCCCGCGGGGCTGGCCGCCCTGAAGCCGGGCGCAAGTTGAGCTTCAAGGAGGCGCGGGAGCTCGAGGCCCTGCCGGCGGACATCGAGGCCGCAGAGGCGGCGCTGGCCGAGCTCGAGCGCACGCTGGCCGACCCGGATCTCTACGCCCGCCGGGGTGGGGAGGTGCACGGGCTGATCGCCGATGCCGAGGCCCGACGGGAGGCGGTCGCGCGGCTGTACACGCGCTGGGAGGAGCTCGAGGCCCTCCAGGCGGGGGGGCGGTGAGGCTGCTGCTCGCGGCCCTTGCTGCGAGCCTGTTGCAGGCCGGGGCCGGGCCCGTCGGGCCCGTCCCGGCGGCCCCCGTGCTGGCGCCGTTCGTGTGGCGCGTGACGGCGCCCGACGCGCCCGCTGGGGAGGCCGACCATCTGGTGGGCACGCTGCACGTCGCCCTTGGCCCGCGTGAGGTCCTGGCGCCCGAACTGCGCCGCGTGCTGCGGCAGGCGGAGGGCTTCACGATGGAGGTGGACCTCGGGGCCGTCTCGCCGGAGCTCGTGGCGCGATGGACCCGCAGCGACCGGCCCGAGGCCCTGCGGCGAGCCCTCGGCGAGCCCGCGTGGGGCACCCTCGTGCAGCGGTGTGAGGCCCGCGGCGTCTCCCGGGACCAGTTGCTCGGGCTCAAGGCCTGGTACGTCTCCTTGCTGCTCATCCCCGCCTCGCCTGACCCCGAGACGCTGATGGATGCGCGCCTGCGCCGCGAGGCGGGGGCCGCCGGCGTGCCGCCCAGCTTCCTGGAGTCCCCGGACGACCAGCTCCGTGCCCTGGACGCGGTGTCCGACGAGGAGGACCTGCGCCAGCTCCGGGAGGCCCTTGAGGACCCCGAGCGCCTCGGGCGGGAGCTGGCGCAGCTGGAGGCGGCCTATCGCGCTGGAGATCTGGAGGCCATCTCGCGCTACGTGTTCGATCCGGAGCGGCTTGCGGCCTACCCGGACTTCTACGAGCAGGTGTTCTGGGCGCGCAACCGACGCTGGCTGCCCCGCCTGGAGCAGCAGGCCCGCGCCCGGCGCGTCGTGGTGGCCGTGGGGCTCGGTCACATGCTCGGGCCGCGGGGGCTGCTCGCGGCCCTGGCCGCGCGCGGCTGGCGGGTGGCCAGGGGGGTGTGACGGGCGGCTGTCGATCCGCAGTATAATTGAGGCCATGCCCACCCTCTGCTACACCTTCGACCTCACCCGCCCGCACACCCACCTCGTGGGTGTGGCCCTGACGCTGCCTGCCCACGGCGCGCTGCACACCGACCTCGTGCTGCCCGCGTGGCTGCCCGGGGCCTACAAGATCTTCGACAACGCCCGCAACATCCGGGGCTTCGCGGCCGTCAGCCCCGACGGTGAGGCCGTGCGCGTCGAGCGCGTCGACTGGCAGACCTGGCGGGTCTATGATGGCGGGGAGGGAGGCGTGGTTGTCCGGTACGACGTCTACTGCAACAAGCCCGAGATCCACCAGGGGCAGCTCGATGCCGAGCACGGCTTCCTGAACCCCGGCGTGCTGGCCGTCTTTCCCAAGGGACACCAGGAGGACTGGCCCGTCACGCTCGAGCTCGTGGTGCCGGAGGGCTGGCGGGTGGCCACGGGCCTGAAGGCCACCGGACCGACCAGCTTCAAGGCCCTGCACTACGAGCAACTCATCGACTGCCCGCTGCAGTGCGGGGACTTTGCCCACGCCCACTTCACGCAGGATGGCGTGCGCTACGAGGTCGTCTACGAGGGGGCGACGCCCTGGGACCCGGCGCTCCTCATCCCCCCCCTTCGCCGCATCGTCACGGCAGCCTCGGACCTGTGGGGCCGGCCCCCGCTCGACCGCTACGTCTTCATGTACCTGGAGACGGAGGCTGACTTCCTCAACGGGCTGGAGCACGCCAACTCGACCATCATCACGGGGCCAGTGACGGATCCCCAGCGGCTGGATGGGCTGCTCACGATCACCACCCACGAATTCTTCCACCTCTGGAACGTCAAGCGTCTGCGGCCCGTGGGCTTCGGCCCTTTCGACTACACCCGGGAGGCCCACACCACGGCCCTGTGGGTGGCCGAGGGCTTCACGGAGTACTACACGGACGTGCTGATGCGCTGGGCCGGCCTGCACGGGGCCGACCAGTTCCTCGCCAGCGTCGCGGGGTACATCGAGCAACTGCATGCGATGCCGGGCCGCCGAAACATGAGCCTGGAGGAGGCCTCGTGGACGACGTGGCATTTCGGAGACGACCGCTGGAACGGGGCCCTGAACTACTACGTGAAGGGCTACCTGCTCGGCGTGGCGCTCGATCTCACGCTGCGGGAGCGCTCGGATGGTGAGGTGTCGCTGGATGACGTGATGCGCGGCATGTGGGAGGCGTATGGCGCCCCGGGCATCAACTACCGCCCCGAGGATGTGTGTCGCCTGGCGGAGCGGCTGCTGGGGGACTCCCTGGAGGCGTTCTGGGCGCACCACCTGCGGGGCCGGGACGACTGGGACTGGGACGCCCTTTTACGGCCTGCCGGGCTGATGCTGCTCGAGCGCAACCCGCGACCGGCGCTGCAGGCCGACGGCCGCCCGGCAGAGGGCGGCGTGCGGCTCGAGAGCGTGCTCGCCGGTGGCGCGGCTCAGGAGGCCGGGCTGCAGCGTGGCGACGTGCTGGTGGCGATCGGGGGGCTGCGTGCCACCACCCAGCTGCTGCACGGCCTGGGCGAGCAGGTCGAGCCTGGGGACACGGTGGAGGTCCACTACTTCCGCCGGGACGTGCTCCGGACGACGCTGGTGACGATGGCCCGGCAAGTGTCCTACGCGCTCGTGCCGAGTCCGGGCGCGACGGCCAGCCAGAACGCGCTGCGGGCGGCCTGGCTCGCGGGGATGCCCGCGCAGTCGGGTGTCCGCGCCTGAGCCAGCCGGCCGCTGGGCGCGCCGGCTGACGCCCCGGCTGGAGGCCGTGCTGGGGCTGGTGCCCCCGTGTGCGCACCTGGTGGACGTGGGCACGGACCACGCGCTGGTGCCCCTGGCTGCCGTGCAGCGGGGGCTGGCCCAGCGGGCCACGGGGGTGGACCGCCGGCCTGCCCCGCTGGAGGCCGCCCGTCGCACGCTGGGGGCGGCGGGCGAGGGGCGCGTCGCCCTGATGCTCGGGGAGGGCTTGGCCGGCCTGTCCGATGTGGAGGTTCTGGTGATCGCTGGGCTCGGGGCAGCCACGATGCTGCAGGTGCTGGCCACCGTCGACCGGCGCGTCACCCGGCACGTCGTCCTGGCTCCGTTGACGGAGCCTGCGCGCCTGAGGCGCTGGGCGCGGGAGGCTGGGTGGCACCTCGCGGGCGAGGCCCTCGTGGCGGAGGGCCGGCGGTGGTTCCTGGCTCTGCGGCTCGAGCCCGGGGCCGGGCCTGATCCGGCCTACGACGTCCCCGGCTGGGAGGTGGAGGCGCTTGAGGCGCTGGGGCCCTGGCTGCTGCGGCGCGGCGGGCCCGCCTACGGCGCCTGGCTGGCGGCCGAGCAGGGGCGCCTCGGCGCCTTGCCGCCGGCCTCGGGCAGCAGCCAGGCCCGACGCCTGGCCTGGCTCGGGCGGGCGGTTGAGGCAGGGGCCGGGCAGGCGGGTATGGTGCCACCATGCGCCACCGCTCCGACGCCCGTATCCGAGGAGGGCTGACGGCCCTCGCCCTGGCCCTCTCCCTGACGGCCTGCGAGCCGCTTGGTCCCCGGCCGTTCGTTGCCACGATGGCGCTCGACGAGCCGCCCGATTTCTCGCCTGACGCGCCTGGCGCCGACACCCTCGGCGGCAAGCTGCATTACAACCTCGCGAGCGTTCCCAGGGCGGGCAAGATCTTCGTGCTGCGGCGCGCGGCGGAGGCGCCCGACGGGGCTCTGGTGGTCGAGGCCATCGACTCGGACGACCGCCAGGCGGACATCCGGCGCCTGGTGGGGGACGATGCCGGCGCCGTGGTGGAGCCAGACATCCCGCTGGAGTCCTCCTACACCCCGAACGACCCCAACCTGGCCCGGCAGTGGGGGTTGGCCCGGATCCAGGCCCCCCTGGCCTGGGATCGGGCCCGCGGGGGGCCGCTGGTCGCCGTCATCGACACGGGGGTGGCGGCGGGCCACCCCGACCTGGCCGGCCAGGTCCTGCAGGGGCGGGACTTCGTCAACCAGGACCAGGACGCCTCGGACGACCAGGGCCACGGGACCCACGTCGCGGGCACCATTGCGGCCCTGGCCGACAACCAGCTGGGGGCTGCGGGCGTGGCGCCTGCCTCGAAGGTCCTGCCCATCAAGGTGCTGGATGCGCAGGGTCGGGGCTCCAGCGTGGGCGTCGCCGAGGGCATCCGCTTTGCCACCCGGGCCGGCGCGAAGGTGATCAACCTGAGCCTGGGCTCGCCCTTTCCCTCCTTCTTCGTCCGGGCGGCCGTCGCGGAGGCGGTTGCTGCCGGGGTGGTGGTGGTGGCTGCCGCCGGCAACAACGGCTCCACGAGGCGCTTCTACCCGGCTGCCTTCCCGGGGGTGGTGGCCGTGGGGGCCAGCACCTACCAGGACACGCGGGCCGCCTTCTCGAACCACGGCCCCTGGGTTGCGGTGGCGGCGCCCGGGCAGGCGATCTACCAGACCGCGCTGCGCAACGGCTATGCCTCCCTGAATGGCACCAGCATGGCGGCCCCCCACGTGGCGGGGGCCGCAGCGCTCGTGCTCGGTGCCCACCCGGACTGGGGCGCCGACAGGGTCCGGGACGCGTTGATCCGCACGGGGGATCCGGTCCGCGGCTTCGACCTCAACCCGGCGTTGAGGCGGCTCAACGTCGCCCAGGCCCTGGCCTACGTGCCGGCTCCCTCGCCGGTCGCGGGGGGCGGCTCGCCAGGCCCTGCCCCCACCCCCCAGGCGCCGCTGACGCCGGCGCCCCAGCTCACCCTCACGCCACCCGTCCCGCCCGCCCCCTCGGCGTCCACGTTCACGCCCCCCGCTTCGCCGGCACCCCAGGCCTCCTCGTCCGCCCCACCAGCCTCGCTGCGGCCCGTCGGGCCGAGCGCCTTGCCGGCCACGCCGACGCCGGCGGCTTCCGGGGGCACGCCCCCGGTCTCACCGTCGCCCCTGGCCTCCACCGTCACGCCCCGCCCCTCCCAGCCGCCCTCCC
>JAYKHL010000186.1:0-4871 GCA_035284865.1 Candidatus Sericytochromatia bacterium
CGTCGAGGTAGCTGGTGCCGAGCTCCGCGAGCGACTGCTCCACGCTGCGCCGCGCCTCGTCGGCCGTCACGGCGTAGGTCTTGGAGGTGAGCTGCACCGCCTCGCGTGGCAGCTGTCGCAGGGCCCACGCCACGTGGGCGTGCGTGCCGTAGTTGTCGGAGGTGTCCCAGAACGTGATGCCTCGGGCGTGGGCGTGCAGCAGCACCTGCCCGAAGCGCTCGACGGCCAGCAGGGACTGGGCCGACTCGCTGTTCACGGTGGTGGTGCCGGTGCCGAGGCAGAGCCGCGAGACGGTGATGCCGGTGCGCCCGAGCGGGATGGCGGTCATGGCCCCATTGTAGCGCGTGGATGCGGGGCCCGGGAGGGCCGCACGGTCACGGCGTCAAGCTGCGCCTTAACAGCACCAGCAGGCGCGACGTGACGTTCCTGACCAGCATCCCGACCCCCAGCCGGAAGATGATCACGAGCTCGGAGCCGGCAGGCACCGTCGCATCCCAGGCCTGAAAGAAGGCAGGGGAGCGGCCGTTCAGGCGGACGTCCGGCGCAATGCCGTGCTCGTGCGCCGAGTTCGGGCACAGGCCCGTGCTGACGTCCAGCGTCGAGAGGCCCGCCGCCTCGCGAAGCTCACGGTAGACGTCCTGGGCCCACGCGGAGGGTGGGCGCCGCTCCAGGAAGGTGGGCTCCATCGAGCGGACGGAGGCCATCGCCCGGGCTGCGATGGGGTTGCAGACGCGGGCGAAGCACACGACTTCCTGCCTGTGGCCCGGTCGCCTGACCACGCCGCGACGCCACCACTCCGGCACGATCAGCCTCCGGAAGCCCGCCCAGGCCAGCTGCGTCAGCACGCCCCGCGACTGGATGGACGCTGCCACGCCGTTCATCCTGAACCCCCAGTACACCCGACGCGGGGTTTCGTGGCGCGAGAAGAAGAGAGCGCCCACCACCCGATCGGCCTCTCGGGCCAGCGCCAGGTGCGAGTACGTCGCGAACCGGCTCCTCGTCTCGTCCGCTGGCATGCCGGGGAACGAGGCGGAGAGGAGCTCGGCGACGGCGACCTCACACGCCGCGTCGACGGGCAGCGGCAGCACCTCGAAGGTGAGCTGTGGTCCAGGACGTGGGGGCTGCATGGGTGGGGCTCCATCAAGCGGGGGCCTGGCGGGCCGGGGGGGGGCCAGCCGCCGGTTGGTGGCGCCGGCTCAGGCCTCGACCAGGGTGGTGGCCCCGGCCGGCAGGCCCGCGCGCCGGAGTTCCCACAGCGCCGCCACCGTTCGCGCGTTGCGGGCACCGTCGAGCACGGCGATGCGCAGGAAGCGATCGCGCTGGACCGCCTCGAGCCCCTGGTCATCGATGTTGCGGACGAAGACGCCCCGATCGGCCAGCCGGCCCCGGAGTGCCTCTGCGCCGCGGCCAGGGCCACAATCGACCAGCACCGCGTTGATGACGGAGGGCAGCACCTCGCTGAACAGGCCCGTGGCGCCAAGGGCGTGGGAGAGGGCGATCCGCGACGCCTCGGTCTCGCGCAGCCGGGCCTGGTAGTAGGCTGCCTCGTCCAGGGCCCGGGCCACGGCCAGCGTGGTGATGGTGCCGATGTGGTAGGTCGGCAGCTGGCGCTCGAGCGCGCCGGCCAGGGCCGTGCTGCCGACGGCAACGCCGGCCCGAATCCCGCTGAAGGCAAAGATCTTGGACAGCGACTCGATCACGACCAGGTTGGGCAGCTGGCAGGCCCGGGCTGCCACGGAGGCGTCCCGGCCCACGTAGCCGATGTAGGTCTCGTCAACGACCAGGGTGCAGGAACCCGGCAGGCCGTCGAGCAAGGCCTCCATCTGAGCGGGGGGCAGCACCTGCCCCGTCGGGTTGCAGGGGTTGATCAGGCACACGCCGTCGAGACGGTGGCGCGCGATCTCGGCGAGGATGTGGCCGGCGGTGTGCGTGAACGGCGGTTCAGGGGCGTGGATTCGCACCACCTCGGCCCCACCAAGCGTCGTGAGCACGTGGGCGTACTCTCCGTAAGCGGGGGAAACGATGCCCACTCGCTTCCCAGCAAAGAGCATCGGCATCAACCGGAAGATCAGGTCCGACGAGCCTGCTCCCACCATCAGGTTTTCAGGCGGCACCCGCATGGAAGCGGCTAGCCGCTCTCGCAGCCCATCTGCTCGGCACGGCGGGGAGGTGTTCATCAGCCACGCCACATGGTCGCGGACGGCCTGCACCACCGCCGGTGCCGGGTCGTACCAGGCATCGAGCACATCCGCGGGGACGCAACCATCCCGCGCCTCGGGGTGCGCGAGGGTGCTCCCCACCCGCTCGAAAAGCCTCCCGCCGTGGTTGCAGTGGATCCCTGCGGCTGCCGGTTCGTCGTTTTCGATCACAATTGGGGACCTCGTTTCGGCCGGGCGTGAGTGGGCTCCGAGGGGGCGCGCGTCGGGGGTGGCATCTGGCAGCCGGGCCCGACTTCATCCACGCCCAGCCGGCGCCGAAGGCTGACCGTTTCCTGGGGCCTGTCCCCTAGATACCCAACTCCTGGCAGCTCTGAGCCACCCTCCCGTTCCCTGATTCCGCATTACCCTTCAAGCCCGCCGACGCGAACCTTCTCCCCGTGGGAGAAGGAAGTGGAAGACGTCCGCACCCTTTGGGTGAAACAGGCGTTTCTCCCCTCTGCCTCAGGGAGAGGGTGCCCGCAGGCAGGGTGAGGGGCTATCGCGGAATCATGGGCCGGGCCCTGGGCCGTAACAGGTGTCGAGCCCAGGCTGCCCGCATCCCTAGGCTTAATGTCTCCTTAATGAATCGCTGATGATGCGCAACCAGCGTGAAACCCATTCGACCTACCCCTTCAGCGGAGGCAACAGGCCCGTTGCGCCATCCCCATTTCACGGCGGAGGTTTGGATATGACACAGCGCCCCCCCCTGCCAGTTGCCTGTGCCCTGGTCGCCGCCCTGGGGCTGACGGCCTGCGGCAGCGCCCCGGCCACGCCGCGGCCTGCCCGGGCGTCCACGGTGGCCCTGCCGCAGCACACGCAGCCCATCCAGATGCCGGTCCCGGCTGGTGGCCCTCTGAGCGATCCCCAGGCCATCCGCGCTGCCGTGGCTGCGGCTTACGGCCGAGCCCCCGGCCTCGAGGCCACCATCGAGACCTACGACAAGGGGCCGCGGGGCCAGGAGACCAACCTCATCAAGCTGGTCTTCCGCAAGCCTCAATCCGTGCGCGTGCAGATGGTCAAGGCCACCGGGGTGTCCCAGGGGGCACGCATCCTCTGGACCGGCACCGAGACGCTGCGGATCAAGCCGACCTTCCTGCCGATGGCGGTGGAGAAGCGTATCGACGATGAGCAGGCGGTGTCGAAGAACGGCTGGACGATCCGCCACACGGGGGTCCACGCCCTGTTCAAGGTGTTGCTGGATCCAGCCGCGCAGGTGCGTCACGCAGGCAGCTTGATGGTGGATGGACGTCCCACGGAAGCGCTGGAGGTCCGGTCGTCGGAGAGCCCCGCCGGCATCACCCATGAGGTCATCGCCATCGACCCGGCCAGGCAACTGCCCGTCGTGCGCGCGATCTACCGCGGCCAGCAGCTCCTCTATCGGGCCACGCTCAAGCAGCTGACGGTGAGGGCGGTGAGCCAGGGCGAGCTGTCGCTCTGAAGCCGTGGCGAACGGCGGCGGGCGTCCTCACGGGTGGTTCGTCACCCAGGCCTCGCCGCCCTCGAAGTGCTCCCGCTTCCAGATGGGTGCCTCGGCCTTCAACGTGTCGATGCCGTGCCGGGCCGCCTCGAAGGCCTCGGCCCGGTGGGCCGCGGACACGCCCACCACGACGCAGGCTCCGCCCACCTCGACGCGTCCCGTCCGGTGCAGCAGGGCCACGCGGCAAAGGTCCCAGCGCCCCAGGAGCGCCTCGCCCAGCCGCGTGAGCTCGGCCACGGCCATCTCGGCGTAGGCCTCGAACTCCAGCGCCGTCACGTGACGGCCCGCATGGTGGTCGCGCACCGTGCCCGTGAACACGACCTCCCCGCCGGCGGCGGGGGCCGCGAGGTGCGCGTGCACCGCCACGAGGTCGAGGGGCTCTGGCGTCACCGCGACGAGGAGCCGGCCGGCCACCGTCAGCCGCCCCCCACGGGCGGGATGAGGGCCACCTCGTCCCCCGGCATCAGGGCCTGCCCGGCAGGGGCGAAGGTCCGGTTCACGGCCACGCGTGACACCTCGAGGAAGGGGGCGAGCCTCGGCTCGGCCTCCCGCAGCAGGCGAGGCAGGGCGCCCACGGTCGTGCCCGCGGGCACCCGCACGCGCACGGCGGAGGCCCCGACCTGCTCGCGCAGCAGCGAGAAGAGGCGAATCTCGAGCTCGTGGTCGGGGTGGCCTGCAGTCATGGGGCGATCGTTGCGCGAGGAAGGTGGCGGTGTCAACGGGGGGCACCGCCGGGCGCCCTTGCCCTGCAGCCGGTCGGGGCCGATAATGAACCCGCGGTGCGGCTCGTGCCGCCCGCGCCTCCCCCCACGCCGCCGAGCCGTCAGGGACCACGCCCATGCCCATGAAGACCTCCCGCCTGCCGGGCTTCTACAAGCTTTCGATGGCCGACCGGCTCGCCAAGCTCGCCGAGACCAACGAGCTCACCGTCGCCGAGGTGGAGGCCCTGGCCTCGCAGGGGGCGCTCACGCTGGAGCAGGCCGACAAGATGGTGGAGAACGCCATCGGCATCTACAGCTTGCCCATCGGGCTCGGCCTCAACTTCTGCATCAACGACAAGGACTACCTGGTGCCGATGGCCATCGAGGAGCCCTCCGTCGTGGCCTCGGCCAGCCACATCGCCAAGCTCGTGCGCGAGGCGGGCGGCTTCCAGGCGACGATGACGGGCCGCACCATGATCGGCCAGGTCCAGGTGG
>JAYKHL010000187.1:0-7359 GCA_035284865.1 Candidatus Sericytochromatia bacterium
GACGACGTCCCTGGGCGTCAGAACGAGCCA
Organism: Candidatus Sericytochromatia bacterium; assembly: GCA_035284865.1. Lineage (GTDB taxonomy): Bacteria > Cyanobacteriota > Sericytochromatia > S15B-MN24 > JAQBPE01 > JAYKHL01. Next base: position 31 of record JAYKHL010000187.1, read on the forward strand.
GCCGCCGGGCGAAGACTTGATTGGTGCTCTGGCGCGGAATCAGGAAACAAGCCTGCCGCTTGAAGCCCACCGGGCTCCCGGGTATATGATCGGGGCGCGGCTGGGCCGGGCGAGATGAGGCACATGGAGCTGGACTTTCCCATCATCGACTTTCACGCCCACCTCCGGGGAGGGGGGCCGCTCAAGTCCACAGAGCCCTTCGGTGGCGTCTACATCCGGGAACTTGCGGATCTCGTCGAACCGCTGACCAGGCAGGTTGCCGGCCTGTGTGGCATGCACTTTCGGGCGCCGTTCAGCCGCTTCTTCTATCGCTCCATCAACCAGTATGCCTTTCAGGAACTTCAACGCGTCTTCGAGAAATACACCGTCGAGATGCTGCTGGAGAGCATGGAACGGTCCGGCGTCCGGCACACCGTGGTGTGCCCCATCGAGCCCTTCTTCGGCACCGATGACGTGGCAAGTGCGGTGGCCCAGCACCCTGACCGCTTGAGCCTGTTTGCCTCGGCCGATCCTCACGAGGTCGAGGCGGTGGCCGCCCTCGAGGCCACCCTGGCGCGACACCCGGTGGCGGGCATCAAGCTGAACCCGGCGCGGGCGGACTCTCCTTCCGAGGAGCGCCGCCTGCACGAACTGGTGGCACTGGCACAGGAACGCGACCTGCCCGTCTTTCTGCACACGGGTTCATTTCCCTTCGAGGCGCACGGGTTCGACGACCCAGCCGCCCTCGAACCCGTGGTGCGCGCCTTTCCCCACGTGAGCGTCACGATCGCCCACATCGGCTGGGACCAGCACGAGACCGTGCTGGCCCTGGCCGAGCGACACCACCACCTCTCGGTCGAGACCTCCTGGCAACCCCCGCGCGTCATCCGGGCTGCGGTGGACAAGCTTGGTGCTCATCGTGTGTTGATGGGCTCCGACTTTCCGCTCCTCCAGCAGAGCGTCGCCCTGGACAACACCATCGCAGCCCTGAAGCCTCGAGAGGTTCGCGCCGTGGCTTACCAGAACGCCCATCGGCTTCTCGGCATCCGGGCCTGACGCGCGTGGTAAGCCTCAAGGACGCGCGGTATCAGGTCCTCAAGAACCTCTTCGGCCCGCTGGTCGCCGACGTGGCTTGCCCGACGGAGATCGTCGGAGAGGCCCACATTCCGGTCCGGGGACCTGGCCTGCTCGTCTGCAACCACCGCAGCGTGATGGACCCATACCTCGTCTCGGCCCGGGCGCACAGGATCGTCAACTGGGTGATGGCCCCCTTTGTCGCCGCGATCCCCGTCTTTGGCTGGCTTGCCCGGGAGGCCGGCGCCATCCCGATCCTCAAGGGGGAGGAGGGCAAGGCTGAGGCCCTCATCGAGGAGATGGGGCAGGTGTTTCGGCAGGGGCGCCTGGTGGGCATTTTTCCGGAGGGCATGGCCAACTTCGTCCACCCCATCGGGGCGCGGGAGGTCTCGACCTTTCGACCGACCTTCATCCGGGCCGTGCTGGCCGCACGCATTCCTCACCTCCCCATCATCCCGGCGGCCATCTACCCGCGACGAGAGGTCACGCTCGGGGAGGTGAGCGGCGCTTTTTTGCAGCAGTTCGACCCGGGAGAGCGTAGCTTTCAGCTCGAGCGGATGCAGCTACTGGGCTACCAGGAGGCCCTGATCGTCGTCGGGCGGCCCCTGACGCTGGACGCGTACTATGACGGCTACGGGGACCAGGCTGGTCACCAGGAGCCTGCGGCGCAGACCGCCCTGATAGAAAGCCTTGCTGCGATGGTACGAGCCCATGTGGCACAGCTGCTCGACCGCGCCGCCCTTCTGGAGGCCCCCATCGGGCCCGAAGCTCTCGTTTATCCCCCCCCGTGACCGCGTGAGGATCGATCCGACGATGACCGCCGCAGTGACCCTGACTCAGTCCTTTCTGGCCACGGTGGCTCGCCACGGTGAGCGACCCGCGCTCAGCGTTCGCGGCCCCGCCGGCTGGACCACCCTGACCTATGCCGGCTATGGCGCCCAGGCCCGACACGTCGCCCTGGCACTGGTGGAGCTGGGCATCGGGGTGGGGGACCGGGTCGCCCTGCTGGCCGAGAACCGACCCGAGTGGGTGGTGTCCGACCAGGCCATCTTGATGGCGGGGGCGGTCACGGTGCCCCTGTATCCGACGCTGACGGGCGCCCAGTCCGCGCACATCCTGAACGATTGTGGCGCCCGGCTGGTGATCCTCTCCTCAGAGGCGCAACTCGCCAAGCTGCGCGCCGTGCGCCCCCTGCTGCACCACGTGGAGCACGTGGTCGTGATGGACGAGGTGGAGCAGCGCCCCGAGCACCCGCACCTTTACCGGTTTTCGGACCTGAGCGACCTCGGCACCCGGTTGTCCGAGGCTCACGCCACCGAGCTGGAGCGTCGGATTGGCCTCCAGAGCCCCGGAACGCTCGCCACGATGATCTACACCAGCGGCACGACGGGTGATCCGAAAGGCGCAATGTTGACCCACGGCAACCTCATGTCCAACGTTCAGGGCGTGGTGCCCGTGATCGGAATCGGACCCACCGACGAGGCGCTGTCGTTTCTTCCCCTCTCGCACGTGCTGGAGCGCACGGCCACCTTCTCCCTCGTATCGGTCGGAGCCCACATCTACTTTGCCAGGAGCGTCGAGACCGTTGGTGAGGACCTCGTGGAGGTGCGTCCCACGCTCCTGACCTCGGTTCCCCGCCTCTTTGAAAAGATCCGTGGCCGCATCCTCGACAAGGTGGCTGCCGATCCCTTGCCCAGGCGTGTGGTGTTCGACTGGGCGTGTCGCGTCGGAGACTCCTACACCCGCGCGCGACTTGACGGTCGGCCGCGTCCCTTTGACCTGGCCTTCAAGCAACAGCTCGCGGACACCTTCGTCTTCAGCCAGATCCGCGCGCGCACGGGGGGCAGGCTGCGGCTGTGCCTCTCCGGAGGCGCGCCGCTGGCGGAGGACCTCGGGCGCTTCTTTGCCATGGTCGGCATCGAGATCATCGAGGGCTACGGCCTCACGGAGACCAGCCCCGTGGTGGCGGTCAACCGTCCCGGGCAGGTGCGGTATGGCACGGTCGGCCACCCGCTGGCGGGGGTCGAGGTCAGGCTGGCCGATGACGGCGAGTTGCTCGTCCGCGGCCCGAACGTGATGAAGGGGTATTTCAACCAGCCCGAGGCAACGGCTGCCGCCATCGATCCAGACGGCTGGTTTCACACGGGAGACGTTGCGGAGTTCGACCCGGATGGTCGGATCCGCATCGTGGACCGCAAGAAAGAAATCATCGTCATGTCCAACGGCAAGAACGTGGCGCCACAGCCGATCGAGAACGCGCTGAAGGCGAGCAGGCTCATCGACCAGGTGATGCTGGTTGGCGATCGGCGCCCCTACATCACCGCCCTGGTCGTCCCCCAGGGGGAGGCCCTGAGGGCCTTCGCCGCGGAGCAAAAGCTCGAGGACCTGGCGCCCGAGCAACTCCTGGTCCACCCTCAGGTCCAGGCCCTGTACGCCCACGAGATCGACACGACGTGCCGGACGTTTGCCCGGTTCGAGCAGGTCAAGCGCTTCAGGCTGTTGCCGCGTCCCTTCGACGGAGCCCTCGACGAGCTGACGCCCACCCTGAAGCTCAAGCGGCGGGTGATCGCCAACCACTTCAGCGGCGAGATCGAGGCGCTTTACGCGGCTGAGCCGGTGTCCGCCTGACCGAGCCGGCCTTCAACCCAGGGGCTGGGCCGGCTCGCCCTCTCGCGCTGGAGCGGCGCTCGCCAAGGGGGCGCCATCTTCCCGGGTCCCCCCCACCACGGCCCGCAAGGACAGGTTCTCCAGGGCAAGGCAGGCCACCCCGATGAGCGTCACAGGAAGGTACTCCAGCACGTTCAGCACGAGGCCGAAGCTCACGGCAGCCTCCTTTGAGACGGCGAACAGGCTCAAGGAGATCCAGCACAACAGCTGGACGGTGCCGACGAAGCCAGGCGCGGACGGAATGAGGGTGCCCAGGTTCACGATCACCATGGTCGTGAAGAAGGCGCGCAGCGGCAGCTCGAGGTGAAAGGCCTGGCCGACCAGGGCGTAGGTCAGGCCCTCGATGGACCAGACGGCCAGGGAACAGGTGAAGACCACGGCGAGCGTGCGCACGCTTCGCATGCACGCGACCCCCTCGACAAAGGCGGCCAGGATGCCGCGAAGCCGGGGCTGCAGGCCGGCGGGGGCCAGCCGCTCGATGAGCCCTTCGAGCAGGGCCCCGAAGCCCGGCACCAGCTCCAGCGCCAGGACCCCCCCGAACGCCAGCAAGAACACGAGCCCCGCGCCCACCCCGGCCCACCGGATGGAGTCCGGGAAGGGGTGCTGCAGCGAGATGAACCCGAGCCGGTGCGCGACCATCAGGGCACCCAGGATGAACAGCAAGGAGAGCCCGTCGAAAATTCGCTCGATGAAGATGGTGGCGAGCGTCGTGCTCTTGCGAATGCCGACCTGGCGGCTCAGCACGTAGGCCCGGACAAACTCCCCCAGCCGAGCAGGCAGCACGTTGTTGGCCATGTAGCCAATCATCACGACGTTCAGCAGGCGGGTCCGGGGCACCAGCTGGGCCGGGGCCAGGAGCGTCTGCCAGCGGTGCGTGCGCACGATGAAGGTGGTCAGAAAGACGGCCACCGCGGCCACGAGGAAGCGCCCGTCCAGCGTGGCGAGGGCACCCCACAGGCGGGCCCCGTCGATCTTCCTGAAGACCAGGTAAAGGCAGGCCAGCGACAGCGCGAGCCCCAGGAGGTTGCTTTTCTTGCCGAACACCGCGAACTCCAGCAGCCCGTGCTGCCACGGCCTGCGATCGTACCACACCCTCGCGGTGGCGCCCGCAGGCCCGCTCGATGACGCGGGCGGCGGTCAGGGGACGACCCTGTACCCGTATCGGTCCGTGAGGGCTGCCAGCAGCGGCCCGAGGGCCTGGGTGAGGGCCTCCCGCCCGAGCGTCTCGATCGCCACGGGGGGCGCTGGCGCGGTCGGGCCCGGTGGTGGGGGCAGCGGATCGCTGCCGGGCCAGTTCAGGACCTCCACGCTCGACTGAAGCGCCTGGCCCTCGCTGCTGCGTTGCCACAGGATTCCCGCGCCGTCCTTCTCCAGGCGCAGGGCCAGGCGCAGCCGCAGCCGGTGCTCGAGTTCCTGCTCCCAGACGTGGGCCTCAACGTTCGCACCGCCACCCGACACGTTGGTGCCGGCCCGCAGCACGCGCCGGGGGGCAGACGCCGTCGAGGACACCCGCAGGTCTTCCAGGCGGCCCACGAGGCGCACACGGGAGGAGGCTGTCGTGACGGGCAGCGCGGCCCGCATCAGCGCCTCGGTCACCCTGGCGCGAGCTGCCTCGGCCAGGGTCCAGCCGGAGGTGGCGGCCTTGAAGGCGGGGACCTGGAGGCGCTCCTCCCCGAGGGCCGTCCAGTCGGGCTCGGCCGGGACGCGATAAAACTCCCGGCTCGGACACCCCACCAGCGCCGCGGCGGCGACCACCAGCGCCGTGACCTCTCGCGCCCGCCTCGCCATCTCAATCCACCTCCCACGTCACCTGCAACACGCCCCTGCTCCCCCCGTCCGTTCGATAGGGCACCTGGAGCGCGGGCGACCCGGCGAGGGGGACCGTCGGAAAGGAGAACACCGCCCGCCTGGACTCCCCCGGCTCCAGCCGGCGGTCGAGCCAGATGTTCGCGAGCACGTGCTCGTAGGCCGCTTTCCGATCGTGGGCCTGCGTCTCGTCGCTGACAGCCCAGCGTGGCCACCGGCGCCTGTAAGCCTCCAGCCCGATGGCCGGGCGCGGTGGCAACGACCCGACCTGCAACGTGGCCTCCCCGGCCAGCACGGTGATGGCTTGCGTTCCTGCCGCCGTGAGCGTCACCTCCAGGCACGTGACGTCGACCCCGAAGGGGCTCACAAAGCGCGCGATCCTGCCCGAGTGCTGACGCGCGGTGACCACGTAGCCTCCGGGCCCGAGCCAGGTGGCCACCAGCTCGGCGGCCGCGTCGCGTGCGGCCTGCTGCGGCTGCTCAGGAGCTGGCCGGTAAGGCGGATCCGGCAGGTGTTCGCGCCCGAGCAGGGCGGCGCACCCAGCGCCGCCCGCGAGCACCACGAGGGCTACGAGGGCCCATGCCACGTGATTCGCCTGCATCGAGCCCGCTCCCCCTCCAGCCGCTCGCGTCGCCGCGAGCCCCCGAGGGGGATTGTACCACCGGCCTCAGACGGCTCGGGTCTGGATGCCCTTCACGATGAACAACACGAGGATCGCCCCGACAAAGGCGACCAGGATGCTCCACAGGTTAACCCCGGTGGCCGGCCCCCCCCCCGAACGCGGTGAAGATCCACCCCCCGACGATGGCCCCGGCCATCCCCACGAGCGTGTCTACCAGCCAGTTCTGCTTGCCCGGCACCACCAGGTCCGCGAGCAAGCCCGCGATGATTCCCACCACCACCCACGACAGCAGCGACATCGTCCCCTCCTCCCCTCCCGGTGGGCCGCCACGGCACCACCTGCCCCTTGGGCAGCCCATCACGGCCTCATGGTGCGTAATGCGGCCGCCCTGACCAACAGGCTGTCGCCCGTCACGCCAGGCCGCGCTGGCGGAGACAAGCACCGCGTGGTATGCATGGGCGCTGCAGCTTCAGGAGATGCGCGCTCATGGCTGGCCTGCCAGCGGTCTTTCTCGACAGGGACGGCACCATCAACGTGGAGGCGGGGTACATCCGGGACCTCGACCGGTTGGTGTTGATGCCGGGCGCGGCCGAGGCCATCCGACGGCTGTCCGAGGCCGGCTTCAAGGTCATCCTGGCTACCAACCAGAGCGGCCCCGCTCGCGGCTACTATCCGGAGGCCTGGGTCCAGGCCTTGCATGATCGGCTCTCCGCTCTGCTTGCGGCAGACGGCGCCCGCCTGGACGACGTGTACTACTGCCCGCACCTGCCTGAGGGCAGTGTACCTGCCTACGCCGTGGCTTGTGGGTGTCGCAAGCCGGAGCCCGGGATGCTGGTCGCCGCTGCGGAGCGGCATGCGCTGGACCTCACGAGGAGCTTCATGGTGGGTGACAAGGCCACGGACGTGGAGGTCGGCCATCGGGCGGGTTGTCGGAGCGTCTTGCTGCGGTCTGGTTTCGGGACCGACGTGCTGGCCGGGCGCTACCAGTGGCCGTGCGCGCCCGACTTCGTGGCGGACACGATCGTGGAGGCGGCTGCCTGGATCCTCCGCGAGGCCGCGTCGTCGTCGCGTGGGTAAGGGGCTGCTGAGTGTCGCCTCGGCGATCGCCCTGGTGACGCTGCTGTCGAAGGCCGTGGGGTTTGGGCGGGAGCTGGTCATCGCCGCGGTCTATGGGGCCGGGG
>JAYKHL010000188.1:0-42168 GCA_035284865.1 Candidatus Sericytochromatia bacterium
GGGCCCGGGCCCCGGCCGGGGGGCCGGCCGGCCCTGGCGGGGGCCCCGGGAGCCCCTCCACGCGGGGGGGGGGGGGGGGCGGGGCCAGGCCGTCGCGCGGCTGCGCAGGTGGCTGGCGGCCGAGGCGGCGCTGCCGCTGCAGGATGGCAGCCGCAGCCAGCTGTTGCTGCACGGCAAGCCGACAGGCAAGGGCACGGTCGTGCTCTTCCACGGGTGGTCGTCCGGGACCTATCAGTACGATCAGCTGGCCCCCAAGCTCCACGAACTGGGCTTCGACGTCTTCGTTCCCCGGCTGCCCGGCCACGGCTTCAAGACCGCGGCGGGCGTTGCGGATCCGGCTTACCTGCCGCGCGCCGGGGAGAGTCACCGCTATCGGGCCTACGCCGACGAGGTGATGGGGCTGGTCTCGGGGCTTGGCGGCCCGGTTCGCGTGGCGGGGCTCTCGGGGGGGGCCAACGTGGCTCTGGACATCCGCAACCGGTACCCCGTGGCCGGGGTGGTGGCGATGGCGCCCTACCTTGCGGCAGCCGACAACCGGGCCCGGCTGGGCCACCACGCCGTCGCCTTCCTCGACCGGCTGAGCTTCGGCCAGGCCTCGCGCGTGCTGGACCTGATCAAGCACGACTGGGGGAAGCGCTCGGGCAGCGTGGCCGCAGGCCACTGGCACCACACCGTCGGGAACATCTACGCCGTGTCTCGCAACGGCGATCGGGTCGTCTCGGAGCTCCGACGCAGCGGTCCCCCCATCCAGTTCATCACCACGGCCTCGGACCGGGCTGCTTCGAACGACGTCATTGCGCGTGCGTACCGGCGAGCAGGGGGCCCAGCCGCGAACGGTTGGTACCAGTTCCCCCTGGAAGAAGCGGTCCCGCATCCGATGCTGAGCCCCGTGACCAACCCGAAGCAGGCCTCCATCGAGCGGCTGAACGACACCATCGCCCAGTTCTTTGACACCGGGCGCCTGACCGACCGGGGCGTGGCGCCCGGGCCGCGGTGAGCCTCAGCCTGGCGGCGGCGGGCCGTCGCGGGGGCCGGAAAGCCGGGTAACGCCCTGATCGACCCCCTGCACCAGCCGGACGAAGGCGGCCGTTGCGAGGCGCACGAGCGCGGCGATCACGCGCAGCGGCAGGCCGACCACGAGGGCCCGTGCCCAGGCTCCGAGCTGGTCGAAGGTACGCATCAGGACGTTGTAGAGCCGGTCTTCGGCTTGCTCGCGGGCCTGGGAGACTCGCTCCTTGACCGCCCCAGCGTTCCGGCCGAGGGCCGAGGTTTGCAGCGTCTGGCGCACCTCCGCCTGGGCCTCGCGCAGCTCTCGCCAGAAGTCGAAGGGGGGGGCCCCTGGGGCCTGGGCTGCCAGGGCGACGGCGGACGCCGCGAAGGTCTTGGCCATCTCGTCCAGGATGCGCGGGTCGGCCTTCTTGATCTCGGTCTGAAGGTACAGCACGTGGGCCCGGCCGAGGGGGCTGGCGGCGTAGGCCACGCAGGCCCCCGCCACCGCGGTCTTGCCGCTGGGGATGTAGTACAGGTAGAAGGCGGCGGCCGCCTGCCCCTGCCCGAACATGATCGCTTCTTGCTGCAGCAGCGGTCGGGGGATGATGTCGCGGAGCACCTGCTCATGCTCGACGGGGCCCGGCCGCAGCTCGAAGCCGGTGGGATCCTGGACCGCTGCCCGGGGAGGCTCCAGGACCCTCACGTGGCGTCCCACTGGCGTCTGGCCGAGCTCCGGGGCGAACCCGGCCCTCCACTGGATGGCATCCACCGTGAAGTTCAGCACGCGGGCCTCGCGGGTGGCGCGCTGGATCACGAGGGCGTCGGTCTGGCCGTCACCGCGCTGCATCATGGGACGGACGGGAAGGACCCCGGTGCGCCCGTAGGCGGAGGTCACGACGCCGTCCGCGGCCGGCACCAGCCCGTCGAGGTCGCCAGGTTCGAGCGGGCGCGTCGGGGGGCCCGGGCGCACCGGGCGGTCCGGCTCGCCATGCCCCGTCCAGGTGGGCCGGGGCCTGTCGTCAGAGGGCTTGTTGCCGTCGTCCACGTCGTCCTTCCCACTTCAAAAGGGGGGTTCAGTCCTTGTACCCGGTGCCCGCATCCGGTGGCAGCTCGGGCAAGCCCGGGCGAGGGCGCACCTCTTCCCGGGAAGCGGGCCGGGCCCTGCCCGTCGCGGCCCAGTGCTTGAGGCGTTCGACCTGCTCCTGGGCCGTGCGGGAGAGCGGCACGCTGGCGCGAAGCACGGCGATGATGTCGTCCGTCGTGACCTCCCGGTCCTGCGCGAAGGCTTCGTGCATGGCCTCGGCCACGGCCTGGGCGATCTCCGCCCCGGAGAAGCCGGCGGAAAGCGCCACCAGACGGTCGAGGTGGAAGCTCCTGAGCGTCGCCTCTCGCACGCGACGCAGGTGGACCTCGAAGATCTCGCGTCGCTCCCGGTCCGTGGGCAGGCCCACGAAGAACACCTCATCGAACCGCCCCTTGCGCAGCAGCTCCGGGGGCAGCACGTCGACCTGGTTCGCGGTGGCAACCACGAAGACCGGGCTGCTCTTTTCCTGCATCCAGGTGAGCAGCGTGCCCAGCACCCGGGCGCTTGTGCCGGAGTCTCCGCCTCCCAGCGCGCCCGCAAAGGCCTTGTCGAGCTCGTCGACCCAGAGCACCGCCGGGGCCATCGCCTCTGCGAGGCGAATCATCTCTCGCGCGCGCCCTTCGCTTTCTCCCACGAGGCTGCCCATCAGGCGACCCACGTCCAGCCGGAGGAGGGGCAGGCGCCACTGCTGAGCGATCGCCCGGGCGCACATCGACTTGCCCGTCCCCTGGATGCCGACGAGCAGCACCCCCCGTGGGTTCGGCAGGCCATACCGCCTGGCCCGCTCGGTGAAGGCCGCTGCGCGCAACCCCAGCCAGGCCTTCAGGTGGTCGAGGCCGCCGAGATCGGTCAGCCGATCCTCCAGCGGGCAGAACTCCAGCACCTCGGTCTGCCGGATGGCCTGGCGTTTCTCCTCGAGCACCAGGCCGATGTCGTCCTCCTCGAGCACGCCGTGGCGGGCGATCGCCTTGGCGAGCACCTGCCGCACCCGCTGCATGGTGAGCCCCTGGCACGCCTTCACCAGCGCCTCTCGCCCCGACGCGTCCAGCCGGTTCTGAGCCTCGGGCACGATCTGCGTGATCTCGCGGGCGACCTCTTCCGCGGTGGGGAGAGGGAATTCCAGCACCGTGAGGTCCTCGGTCAACTCGGGGGGCACCTTCACGAAGGGCGAGATCAGCACCACGGTCTTGCGCTCGCTGCGCAGGCTGCGGGCCAGGTTGCGCAGCGTACGGGCCACCTGGGCTTGCTCGAAGTAGCGATGGAAATCGAGCAGCAGGAACACGCTGCGTTGACCCGGGGGCCTGGCCCGGATGAATTCGAGGGCCGCAAGGGGGTCGCCCCGGCTGGCCTGGCCGGGGCGAAACCCCTCGACCATATCCCAAACGTGCACCTGGCGCGGGTGCGCCCCCCCCTCGGCCACCGCGCGTACCGCCTCCTCGGCGCGTTGCTCCTCGGGCGTCGGCACCAGGATCAACGGATACCGGGCGCGGATGAGCAGGTCGAGCTCCTCGGCGAAGGCCATGGTCGGGCAGGCTCCAGGTGGGGGAAGGCCGATGGCCCCAGAATGTCCCCGTTCGCGTAAAATGGTCAGGTGGGGGCCTTCGGTGTGGCAGGAACCCATTCTATACGTGATCGAGGAGGATCCGCGTTGAAGTACCTCGCCAACATCCTGGAGGCCATTGGCCGGACCCCCCTGGTGCGCCTCAACAAGGTCACCGACGGGGCCAGCTGCCTCGTGCTCGCCAAGGTCGAGGCACAGAACCCTGGCAACTCGGTCAAGGACCGTCCTTCACTGTTCATGATCGAGGAAGCCGAGCGCCGTGGCTTGCTCCGCCCGGGGGCCACGATCGTGGAGCCCACCAGCGGCAACACCGGCATCGGGCTGGCCCAGGCTGCCGCCGTCAAGGGCTACCGCTGCATCTTCGTGATGCCCGACAAGATGTCCGAGGACAAGGTCCGGTTGCTGCAGGCCTATGGGGCCGAGGTGGTGATCACCCCGACCAACGTGGAGGCCTCTGACCCGCGCTCTTACTACTCCGTCGCGGACCGCCTGACGGCTGAGCTGCCCCATGCGTTTCAGCCCAACCAGTTCAAGAACCTCGACAACCCGGAGGCCCACTACCGGACCACGGGGCCGGAGATCTGGGAAGACACGGCAGGACGCGTCACCCACCTCGTCGGCGCCATGGGCACGGGGGGCACCGTCTCCGGCACCGCCCGCTACTTAAAAGAGCGCAACCCTGGCCTCGTGGTCGTCGGGGCCGATCCGGAGGGCTCCGTGTACTCCGGCGACGAGCCAAAACCTTACCACGTCGAGGGCATCGGGATGAGCTGCGTGCCGGCCACGGCAGACCTCGGCGTCGTGGACCGCTTCGAACGGGTCTCGGACCGGGAAAGCTTCGCCATGGCGCGTCGACTGACGCGCGAGGAGGGCATCTTTTCCGGTGGCTCGTGTGGCACGGCCGTGGTGGCCGCGGCACGCGTGGCCCGGTCGCTGCCCGCCGAGTCGGTGGTTGTGGTGATTCTGCCCAGCGGGGGGCGCTCGTACGTCAGCAAGCTGTACTCCGATGCCTGGATGCAGGATCACCACTTCATCGAGGGAGCGCAGAGCGGCAAGCTCAATGATCTCCTGCGGCAGAAGTCCCTGCTCCAGCCGATCATCCAGGTCGGGCCCTCGGAGCCCGTCCAGCGAGCGGCCAACCTGTTGCGCCAGTTCAACATCAGCCAGCTGCCGGTGATGGTTGGGGAGGAGCTGGTGGGATCGATCGGGGAGGGAGATGTGCTTCGCATGGCCCTCGAGAACGTCGATCTTCAAAAGACGCTGGTGCGTGACGTGATGGGACGGCCTTTCCCGATGCTGTCGGCCGACGTGGACGTCTCTGACGCCTGCTACACGTTGGCGGAAGGTGATGGCACGGTGGTGGTCGTGGCAGACCGTCGCCCCGTTGGGGTGCTGACCCGCATCGATTTCATTCACTACCTGACCGAGCAAGCCGCCCGCTGACTTCTGGAGCCACAGCCTCATGCATCGCTTCGCCACCCGCGCCATCCACGTCGGGCAAGCGCCCGATCCCACCACGGGCGCCGTGATTCCCCCGATCTACGCCACCTCCACGTACGCCCAGGAGGCGCCCGGAGAGCACCGTGGGTTCGACTACTCCCGCACGGCGAACCCCACGCGGGCGGCCCTGGAGGCCTGCCTTGCTTCCCTCGAGCAGGCCACCCACGGGCTGGCCTTCGCGTCTGGCGTGGCAGCCACATCGGCAGTCCTGAACCTGCTGTCGGCGGGGGATCACGTGGTGGTTGGGGACGATGTTTATGGCGGCACCTTCCGGCTGTTCGACAAGGTGTTCCGGCGGTATGGCGTGACCTTCACGTGGGTCGATGCGGCAGATCTCGCGGCGGTGGAGGCCGCGATGCGACCCGAGACCCGTTTGATGTGGGTCGAGACGCCCACCAACCCGCTGCTGAAGGTGGTGGACCTGTCAGCCCTGGCCGCTCTGGCCGGGGCCCACGGCGTGATTCTCGCCGTCGACAACACCTTCGCCACGCCCTACCTGCAGAACCCTCTGGCACTCGGGGCGGACGTGGTGGTGCACTCCACCACCAAGTACATCGGCGGCCACTCGGACGTGGTGGGGGGGGCTGTGTTGACGAACAGCGAGGACCTCTGGCACACGGTGAAGTTCCATCAGAACGCCGTGGGGGCCGTGCCCGGGCCCTTCGACTGCTGGCTGACGCTGCGGGGCGTCAAGACGCTGGCCCTGCGCATGCGGCAGCACGAGCACAACGCACGGCTCGTGGCTGCCCTGCTGGAGGGGCACGGGGCGGTTGACCGGGTCTACTACCCGGGCCTGCACAGCCACCCACAGCACGCCCTGGCCGCGCGCCAGATGCGCGGGTTTGGTGGCATGGTCAGCTTCACGCTGAAAGGAGGCCTCGAGGCTGCCCGGGCGGTGTCCAGAAGGGTGACCCTGTTCACGCTGGCCGAGAGCCTGGGCGGCATCGAGTCGCTGATGTGCCACCCCGTGTCGATGACCCACGGCTCCATCCCGCGCGACGTGCGGGAGGCCCGGGGCGTCGTGGATGGCCTGTTGAGGCTGTCGGTGGGCATCGAAGATGCGGAGGACCTGCTCGGTGACCTCGAGCAGGCCCTCGGCGGAGTCGGGGGTTAGCGGGCCTCGCCCTCCTCGGGCTCCCGCTCCAGCAGCAACTCCAGCTGCTCTCTCTGCCGTTCGACCGACGAGACCGTCACGCCCGTCAGCAGGGCCAGCGGCATGATCTGATGCGCGGTTACGGTCTCATCAGGTTCACAGACCTCAAACTCGAGGTAGTCGACGCCCACCCGAAGCAGGCGCGCCAGGTAGGCGTCCTGGTGGGGGCCGAAGTACAACACCACCAGCTTGCCGTCGTCCTTGAGGCGGATGAGGCGGTCGCGCAGGTGCACGGGCTTTCCTCCGAGTCACGTGTGGGACCCGCACCCGGGAGCGACTCCCAGGTGCGGCACTCCTCGCGGTGGCGCGCGATGCTTAGCCTCGGGTGCCGGCGAGTTGCTGACGCCCGTTCTTGATGGTCTGGAGTGCGCGGCCGATTTTGGTTTCGAGCTCAGCCAGCACCTCGTCGGCGTACTGGTCGGCGCTCGCCTGCTGCTCGTGGACCTGGATGTGCGCCTCGCGGATGAGGCGGTCGGCTTCCACCTGGGCTTGCCGGTAGATTTCCGTGTCCGACACCGCGCGCATCCGCTCCCGGTCGGCTGCACTGCGGACGCTGTCTGCTTCTCGCTGGGCGTCCTGCAGCAGTTGCTCTCGCTGGGAGAGCACCTCCTGCGCCTGCCTGAACTCGGTCGGGAGGGCGTGCCGGATGTGGTCAATGAGGTCGATCAGCCGATCTTCGTCAATGATGATGCGGGACGTCAGCCAGACCTTGGGGCTGTTGAGGATGAGGTCATCTAGCTGATTGAAAAGCTGGTCGAGGCTAATGGGAGTACCCTCCTGCTCAGGCCGCGAGGGCGGGGTTGACTGCGTGAGGGGCGGTGGGACCGCCTGGTTGGACCGGACAAATGATGTCACATTTTACCGTTTCCCGGTCAAGGATGGCGGCGAAGAACATAAAAATTTTTTGCACCGAGGCCCCGGCACCTCAGCTGGCAGAGGACGAAGAAGGGCGTAACTTCTCGATCAGCGGGTTCACGACGAGGTCCGGCACCATCCCCACAGGCGACCCACCCAGCGTCACGAGCTCCCGGATGGTGCTCGAGCTCAGAAACAGGTTCTCGGCACTGGTCATCAGGAAGACCGTCTCGAGGCCGGGGTTCAGCTTCTTGTTGGTGAGGGCCAGCCGGAGCTCCGAGTCGAAGTCCGACACCGCCCGCAGCCCCCGGATGAGCACCTGGGCCCCCCGCTGGCGGGCGTACTCGGCCGTCAGCCCGCTGAAGGCATCCACCGTCACGTTGGGCAGGTGGGACGTGGCGGCGCGGATGAGTGCCACGCGCTCGTCGTGGCTGAACACCCCGCGCTTGCTCGTGTTCACCAGCACGGCGACCACCACCTCGTCAAACAGGTGGCTGCCCCGCTCGAGGATGTCGAGGTGGCCATGGGTGATGGGGTCGAAGCTGCCTGGATAGATGGCGCGGACCACGGCGGTCTCCTTTGTGAGGGCCGGAGGCTCCTCTCCGCGCCTCTGCGTCGGGGAGGGGGGGCCCGGCCGGGCTCATTCTAGAAGGCTGCCGCGTCCTCCCGCAACGCAGCACGGGGACATAACGTGCCGCATAACAGGGTTATCTGGTGTTCGCTGGCTCGGAGGAGGCTTGGTTGCAAAACCACGCCTTGCTGCGCATAATATGGGCGGTCCGCGCGCGCCCGACCGGGCACACGGCGCTGCGCTGGCAGCCAGCGCCCCTGGACCTCAACCCCGTCAGAGAAGAAGGACCCCATGGCAGACACGACCCACGCCGCCTCTCCCGACGAAATCTCCCGGCGCAAGTTCCTGAACAACGTCATCAACGGCCTCGGCGCCGGCATCACCGCCGTGCTTGCGGTGCCCCTGACGGGCTACTTCCTCGACCCTGCCGTTCGGACGGCCGAGAGCAAGAAGAATTGGGTCAAGATCGGCACGGACGCAGACCTGACCGAGACGCCCAAGCAGTTCACCTTCCAGACGGAGCGCATCGAGGGCTTCATGCGGCAGCAGGTCAACGCAACGGCCTATGTCTACAAGGACGATGCCGGTCAGCCCTACGCGCTGTCGAACACCTGCACCCACCTGGGGTGCCCGGCTTCCTGGGATGACTCCAACAGCAAGTTCTTCTGCCCGTGCCACGGGGGACAGTATGACAAGGCCGGGAAGAACGTGGCCGGCCCCCCGCCGCGTCCGCTGGCCCAGTTCAGCGCGAAGGTGGAGAACGGCGAACTCTTCATCAGCGTGTAGCCTCGGGCCTCGCCAGCCTGAGCCGCATGCGGCACCGGGGGCCTCGCGTCGAGGC
This sequence comes from Candidatus Sericytochromatia bacterium, assembly GCA_035284865.1. Lineage (GTDB taxonomy): Bacteria > Cyanobacteriota > Sericytochromatia > S15B-MN24 > JAQBPE01 > JAYKHL01. Next base: position 8,556 of record JAYKHL010000188.1, read on the forward strand.
CCCCTTCTTTACGCTCGACCGGAGTGAGGCGCGACGTGTCGCAACCGATCCAGACCATCAAGGGCACCAAGGACGTCCTCCCCGCGGAGGCCGTGCGCTGGCGGCACGTCGAGGATGTGGCCCGTGCCGTCCTCGGGCGCTACCGCTACCAGGAGCTGCGCACCCCGATCTACGAGGCCACCGAGCTCTTTGCGCGGGGCATCGGAGAGGCGACCGACATCGTCGGGAAGGAGATGTTCACGTTCCAGGACCGAGGGGGGCGCTCGCTCACCCTCCGGCCGGAGAACACGGCAGGCGTGGTGCGGGCCTACATCCAACACAAGCTGTACACGGGGCCCTCGCCCCACAAGCTCTGGTACCTTGGGCCCATGTTCCGGGCCGAAAACGTGCAGGCAGGCCGCCAGCGGCAGTTTCACCAGCTCGGGGTGGAGTGCCTCGGCAGCGAGGACCCTCGCTGGGATGCCGAGGTCATCGTGCTCGCGGCGGACTTCTTCGAGGGCCTGGGGCTCGCCCCCTCGGCCTGGGAGCTGCAGCTGAACTCCGTGGGATGTGGCGCCTGCCGCCCTGCCTACAGGGACGCTCTGCAGGCCTGGTTGCGCCAGCGAGCGGCCGAGCTGTGTGCGGACTGTGGCCTGCGCACCGAGCGCAACCCCCTGCGTGTGCTGGACTGCAAGGTCGCCGCCTGTCGGGTCGTCCTGGCCGAGGCTCCGCTGATCGACGGAGCCCTCTGTGGTGGCTGTCGGGAGGCCCTGGACACCGTCGTGGGCTTGCTCGCGGCGGCGGGGGTGGAGGCGTGTCGCAACCCTCATCTGGTGCGGGGGCTCGACTACTACACGCGCACCGTGTTCGAGTTCGTGACCTGCGACCCGCGCCTGGGCGCGCAAAGCACCCTGTGCGCTGGTGGCCGCTACGACGGACTGGTGGCCGAGCTGGGAGGGCCTCCGACCCCGGCCGTTGGCTGGGCCCTCGGGATGGAACGGCTGCTCACCGTGCTGCCCTCCGAGGATGGCGCGGTGGCCTCGCCCGTTGCCGTGATGGTCTCCGCGCCCGGGGCACCTCTGACGCCTGGCTTTCAACTGGTGCGGGCCCTGCGTGCCCAGGGGTTGGTGGTGGATCTGGCCCCCGCGGGCAAGCTGGACCGCCAGTTCAAGCACGCGGAGCGCCTCGGCGCACGGTTCGCGCTGGTGCTGGGCGAGCAGGAACTGGCCGAGGGGGTGGTGGTGGTCAAGGACCTCACGGCCCGCACCCAGGAACGCCTCCCGCTCGACGCCCACGCGCTTGTCGGGCGGCTGTCCCAGGCTTGAAAGGAGGCCGGTTGTGCACCCCAAGAAGTTTGTGGTGATTGCTGGGAACATCGGCAGCGGGAAGACCACCCTGACCCGTTACCTGTCCCGGCACCTCGGGTTCACGCCGAACTACGAATCCGTCGACGGCAACCCCTACCTGGCTGATTTCTACGACGATATGCACCGTTGGAGCTTCCCGCTCCAGATTTACTTCCTCGGTAAGCGGTTCGAGAGCCACCGCCGCATCGTGGAGGGCCACGAAAGCGTCATCCAGGATCGCTCGGTCTATGAAGACTGCGCCATCTTCGCGGAGAACCTGCGTCGCAACGGGCAGATGTCAGAGCGTGATTATGACAACTATCGCCAGATTTACGCGATCATGGGGCGTTTCTTCCGGCCGCCCGATCTGGTGGTGTACCTGAAGGCCAGCCTGCCCACGCTGCAGCAGCGCATCGCCCGGCGCGGAAGGGATTACGAGGCCTCCATCCCGCTCGACTACCTGGCTCAGCTCAACGAGCTGTATGACGACTGGATTGATGGGTGGAGCCTTTCGCCGGTGGTCACCCTGCCTGCTGACGACCTGGACTTCGTGCACAGCAGCCTGGACTGCTGTACCATCTATGATCTGGTGGAGGACGCCTTGGACCTCCCCCCCACGTTGCCGGGGCTGTTTCCGAGGCCCGAGCGGGCGAGCATCTGAGCCGGCCGCGTGCCCCTCGGGGCGTTGAGTGAGGGTCGTTGGTCGTGGATGCGATCTCCTTCGGCTGGTTGGCGCAACTGACTGCTGTCCTGGCTGCCCAGCTGCAGGGGGTCACGCCCGACGCGGTGCTCAAGATCGTGGTGATCGATCTGGTGCTGTCTGGCGACAACGCCGTGGTGATCGCCATGGCCGTCAAGGCGTTGCCGGAGCGGGTTGCCCGCCGGGCCGCGGTGATTGGCGCGCTGGGGGCGGTGGTGCTGCGGGTGGTGTTCGCTGCCCTGGCTGCCGTGCTGCTCGCCGTGCCCTACCTGCAGGCAATCGGGGGGCTGGCGCTCTTCTGGATTGCCTACAAGCTGCTCATCGAAGAGGAAGAAGGTGGCGCTGGCCCGGGTGAGATTCACGGGTTCTGGGAGGCGGTGCGCATCATCATCGTGGCGGATGCTGTCATGAGCCTGGACAACATCCTGGCCGTCGGCGGCGCGTCCCACGGCAACCTCCCTTTGTTGCTGTTTGGCCTGGCCCTTAGCATCCCGATTGTGCTGTTTGGCAGCCAGCTTCTCACGAGCCTCCTGCGTCGGTGGCCACTTCTGGCCTACGTGGGGGCCGGCGTGCTGGCCTGGACCGCCGCTGAGATGGTGGTGCACGACGCCAAAATCAAGCCCGTGCTGGACGCGACCGCCCTCCCACGCCTGGACCTCGCGTTGGTGGTGGCTGCCACGGCGGCGACCCTGGCCCTGGGGTGGTGGTCCGCGCGGCGGGCGTCCTCTGGGGAAGGGCAAGACGCCCCGGAGGCCCTGCAGCCACCCGCCTCGCTGGCAGCCGAACAGGGAGACTGAGCGCGCGCCGTCCTGGCCGCTACCACCAGCTCAGGTTGAACCTGTCGAAGGCCCTCACTGCGGCCATGACCGAGCGCTCGAAGAACGTTGGCCTCGTGACCGGCGCGCCACGGTGTTCCCAGTCCCGCGCGAACATGGCCTCGAGCTTCCCCGCCACGCGGGGGGAGACCAGATCCAGGTTGGTCTCGCGGAAGGTGCTGAAGGCCTGGTACGTGAAATTCGTCGAGCCGACGAGCGCCCTCTCACCGTCCACGATCGCCAGCTTCATGTGGAGCTCCTGATCCTCCAGCTGCGGCACGTACCACTTCACCGGCACGCCGGCGTCTCGCAGGAGGTTGGCCGTCACGAGGTTGGGCGTCCCGTGGAGCTTCAGTCTCTTGAAGGCGTCGAGGTACTTGTGGTAGTTCGCGTTGCGGTCACACAGCACCTGCACGTCCACGCCTCGCTTGTAGGCTGCCACCAGGGCGCGCGCCACGTTGACGTCGCCGAACTCGAAGATGGCGACGCGAACGCTGTGACGGGCCTGGGCGATCGCCTCGAGCAGCACGCGCCTGGTGTCCTGGACATCGATGTCCGTCTTGGTGACGCGGGCCACCTCCCCGCCAGGGACTTGCAGCAGCCCGAACCCCAGGTCGCGGGCAGGAGGAGGCACCAGCGTGGGGGGAGGCGATGGGAGGGGCGGAAACAACGGTGGCCTCGACCCGCGGAGCCCCCACGTCGCGGCGTGGATGGCGGCCAGCTCCTCGGCGGCGCTGCCCGTGACCTTCAGGTAGACGTCGTGGTTCATCACCCCGAGGTCAATCAGGTTCATCGTGCCGATCATGGCCGTCGTGCCGTCCACGATCACCATCTTGTTGTGGTCGATCTGAAAGCGGTTCGCGAGTGGATGGCCCTTGCGTCGGGGCATGTAGGCCAGCGGGTAGCTTCGAAGGGGGACGCCGTTCGCCAGCAGGTGGCGCATCACGGGCACGATCTGGGCATTTGCGGCCCCTGCCAGGCCGTACCCCGGATCGTGGATGAGGCGCACGTCGACGCCCTCCAGGTGTTTCTGAACCAGCAGGTCGGCGAGCTTGCGGCCTTCAGTGCCACCCAGCAGGAACACATCCAGCCAGATGGAGCGGCTGGCGTTCTGCAGCGTGTGGAACACCGCCGGCATGATCTCGCCGGCGTCGACGAACACCTCCGCCTCGGTCGCACCGTAGGTCGTCGGGTGGGGCACGCGGTACTCCTGGGCGGGGGACACGGGCGCCTCACGTTTCGAGGCGTGCTGGGGCCGTCTGGCCTCGCCCAGCGCTCGCATGGCTTGCCAGACCTCGCTGAAGCCGGCGAGCTGTTCCTGGCGGTCCAGCCTGCCATCGCCGTTGCGATCCAGCGCAGCAAACACGCCGGGCTCGAAGCCCGCTTGCTCACGGTTCAGCCCGCCGCTGGTGAGCTCCGCCTCGATCTGGTCCGCGGCCTCCCGGTGCGCCAGCGCCTCCACGCGGCCGTCCCCACCGCCCCGCGCCTGCGCGAGGGGACCCAGCGCGCCCACCCGCGAACACCCTGTTCCGAGGGTGGCAAGCAGGGCTGACAGCACGATTCGAGAGGCCCGAGACCGCATAGCTACCTCGACATCCACACAACGCTGGTGTGTTTGTCCCCGCGCGGTCCCCCGGGCTTGTGGCTTGAAAAAAGTTTTAACCATGCCTTTGGTGTTTGTTAACCAGAGTGGCGCGAGCTGGGACCCTGGCGCCGCCCTCGGTCTGGCGGCTGCGACCTGTTGCCGTCGAGGCGGAGGCTGCGTCCCCGCCGGCCCATCCCCTGGGCCAGCGGTTCCCCCCAGCCCCCTGCAGGGCCGGGCTGCGGATCGGTGGGTGGGGGGGCCGCCTCGGAGCCCGGGCCGCTCGTGGTGCGCGGCCCGGGGACCGGGCCCGCGAGGGGACTCGGTAAAACACGTAGGCAAATTTTAACCTTCCGGGCTGCTCATCGGGGCGACGATGGCGCTCGCCGCGATGACGCCTGCCTTTTGCGCGCTGAAATGCCGGTGCCGGAGGGGGGTGGGTTTGTTAAGGGACGTAAGGTGCGGCTGGCTGTACAGGTTTCGTGTTCAGGGGGGGCTGCCTGACGGGTGAAAGGCTTCTGGAGGTGTTCTGCGGGCGGGAACGTCGGCAGGCGGAGGGGCCTTTGTTGTCTTTGGTGGAAGGTTGTTATGTTGGGGACGATGACACCGGGCAAGCGCACGCGGGGATTGCGTTCGCCTGGTGGCTCTCGTATAATCCAGCATCGACTCCTGAGGCTGAATGCCAGGCGCCACAACGCTTTCGGCACTTGGCTCGGCCCGGAAAAGCTTCCTGAACACGCCGGTGGTTCGACGTCCGAGCCTCCGGCTGTTTTGCCCCCGTCCCTCTCCTACACGACACGACCGAGGAGAACCCCCAGATTATGTTGAGCAAGAACGCGGTCACGGTGCTTGAAAAGCGCTACCTGCTGAAAGACCAGCAGGGCCAGCTGGCCGAGACGCCTGAGGGGCTGTTCAAGCGGGTCGCCCGGGCCCTGGCCGAGCCGGACCGGCGCTACGGCGCCTCGGACGCCGAGATCGAGGCCACCGCGGAGACGTTCTTCAATTTGACGCACAGCCTGGATTTTTTGCCGAACTCGCCGACGCTTGCCAACGCTGGCACCCGCACCGGACAGCTGTCCGCTTGCTTCGTGCTGCCCGTTCCGGATGACCTGGCGGGGATCTTCGAGAGCATCAAGCATGCCGCGCTCATCCACCAGACGGGGGGAGGCACGGGCTTCGCTTTCTCCCGGCTGCGCCCGAAGAACGACCTGGTGCAGAGCACCAAGGGCGTATCCTCCGGCCCGGTGTCCTTCATGGACGTCTTCAACTCGGCCACGGAGAGCATCAAGCAGGGCGGCATGCGGCGCGGGGCCAACATGGGCATCCTCCGCGTCGATCACCCCGACATCATGGACTTCGTGGCCCACAAGGAAGACCTCACCAAGCTCACCAACTTCAACATCTCGGTGGCCGTCACGGACGCCTTCATGGCAGCTGTGGAGGCGGGCACGAGCTACGACCTGCACAACCCGCGCTCCGGGGAGGTGGTCGCCCAGCTGGACGCCCGGCACGTGTTTCGGGAGATCGTTCAGCGGGCCTGGAGCACCGGGGAACCGGGCATCGTCTTCATCGACCGGATGAACGAGTACTGCCCGGTGCCGTGGCTGGGCCGCTACGAGGCCACCAACCCCTGCGGGGAGCAGCCCCTCATCCCGTATGAATCGTGCAACCTCGGTTCCATCAACCTCGAGCGGTTCGTGGTGGAGGCGGCCGCGGGGCCCACGATCGACTGGGCGCGGCTGAGGGGTGTGATCCACACCGCGACCCACCTGCTGGACAACGTGATTGACGCCAACAAGTACCCGATCCCCGAGATCGAGCAGGTGACCCACGCCACCCGCAAGATCGGCCTCGGCGTGATGGGCTTTGCCCGGATGCTGTTCAAGCTCGGCGTTGGCTACGGCACGCCCGAGAGCCGGCGCATCGCCGAACAGGTCATGAGCTTCATCGACTACGAGTCCAAGGTGAAGAGCCTCGAACTGGCTCGGAAGCGCGGCCCCTTCCCGGCGCGCGTCGGCCACGAGGGCGAGTCCAACGCCATCTTCCACAAGATGTTCTCGGAGCGGGACGCTCGGCCTGGCCGGCACCCCGAGGCCAACTACATGGCCATCTGGCCGGAGGTCGAGCGCCACGGCTTGCGCAACAGCACCACCACCACCGTGGCTCCAACGGGGACGCTCTCGATCATCGCAGATACGTCCGGAGGGTGTGAGCCGGTGTTTGCGCTCGCCTTCAAGCGCTGGCAGGCGGACACCCACATGGTGGATGTCGACCAGGTCTTCCTCGACCACGCCGAGCGCCACGGCTTTGCCAGCGATGCCCTGATGGAGGCGATCGATCAGAACCACGGCAGCCTCGTGAACCTGAAGGGCTTCGATGTCCCCGAGACGGCTGTTGCGGTGTTCCGCACCGCCCACGACATCTCTCCGGACGAGCACGTCCGCATCCAGGCGGCGTTCCAACACTACAACGACTCGGCCACCTCCAAGACCATCAATTTCGCGGAGGAGGCCACGCCGGAGGACGTCGAGACGGCCTACCGCCTCGCTTACCAGACTGGCTGCAAGGGCATCACGGTGTACCGCAACAACTCCCGCCAGTTTCAGCCCCTGTCGGTCTCGAAGGCCCCAGCCACGCCGGCTGCCGAGCCGATCTCGGCCGCCGTGCCGGCCGCCGAGTTGGCGCCGCTCCGCACCCGCCCTCGCCCCGAGGACCTTTACGGGTTCACGCGCACCACGCACACGGGAGATGGCAAGCTGTACACCACCGTCAACTACGACGAGTACGGCATTCGCGAGGTGGTCACCAACATCGGTCGTTCGGGTGGTACTTTGTTCAGCCTGTCCGAGGCGATTGGCCGGCTCATCAGCCTCGCCTTGCAGCACAACGTGCCGGTGGATGAGATCTCCCGGAGCCTGATTGGCATTCGGGGGGCCAACCCCTACGGCTTCGGAGCGAATCAGGTGCTCAGCATCCCCGACGCCATTGGCAAGGTTCTCAAGGACAGCCCGAGGAAGCTTGGGCAGGTGCTCGCCGCGCAACCTGCCAGCCTCCCCGTCGGGGCGGCAGCTGTGGCCGTGGCGAGGCCTTCCTCCGATCGGTTTGGTCCGGATGCCGTGCACATTTACGGGGAGAGCCCCGAGTGCCCCGAGTGTGGCAACGGCCTGGAATTCGGAGAGGGCTGCGTGACGTGTCGCGGGTGTGGCTACTCCAAGTGCGGCTGAAATCCGCATTCTGACGTGATGTGATGCAAATCCCCTCGCTCGTCCGGGCGAGGGGATTTCGCTGTAAGCTGCGTGAGATGCGGGGTTGAACCACTTGATCGGGGGGCGAAATCTCGTGGGTTTGACATGCAACAGTATTGCAACCCCGTGTACCCCATGCTAACTTGATTTCCGTTAGGGATGAGGGCCGAGAGCCGCGCGGCGTCTGGGACAGCACCTGCTCGCCTCCTGCCCGAGTTGAAGGAGTAAGGAACTTGAACAAGGAAGAGCTCGTCAACGCCGTCGCCGCCAACACCCGGCTGTCGAAGAAGGACACGGAGCTGACCATCAACGCCACCATCGACGCCATCACCGCCGCGCTGTCGAAGGGCGACAAGGTCACGCTCGTTGGCTTTGGCACCTTCCAGGTTCGCGAGCGGGCCGCCCGCGAGGGGCGCAACCCCCGCACCGGCGCCGTGCTGAAGATCTCGGCGAAGCGCGCGCCTGCCTTCACCGCCGGCAAGGGCCTGAAGGAGACCGTGGCCGGCGCCAAGAAGAAGGTCGCTGCGGGCAAGAAGTAAGCTGCAAGCGCACGCGACGGCCTCCCCGCAAGGGGAGGCCGTCGTCGTGTTCAGGGCCTGGGCTTGAGGGCTAGCGATCGATCTCGAGGATCGTGACGCTGGCCTTCGGGAACGTGTAGCCTTGGAGGCTGTTCACGCTGCGGGTCTGGACGGTTGCGTTGGTGGCGTCCCAGCCGGCCGCGTCCGTCAGCGTGTAGGCCGTCACCCGACCTGGCGTGAAGCCGACCGAGACGTCTGCCGCCACCGGCGCATCGTTGAGGCGGTTCACCACCATCACCCAGAGCCTGTTGCCGGAGCTGGCGGCGCTGAAGCCCAGCCGGGGCAGCTGAATGGTCGTGCTGGCTCCGGCCACGGACACCGACGGGATGCCGCGCCCGCTGGTGGCGACGATCTCGTCGCCCCAGTGCTCGGCCAGCAGCTTCTGGAACTTGAAGATCGCGGTGGTCTGGTTGGGGTCGTGGTTGAAGAAGAAGCCCGCGTCTGCCAGTTCCTTGTGTTCAAAGCAGAACTCCACAGCTGACTTCATGTCGAGGTTGAAGGCCAGTCCCACGGTGTCTGCGGCATACAGCGCGCCAAGCAGGCCGCGGGACCGAGGGGCATCGCTGTACAGGTGGGTGAAGAACTCGGTGTTTGCGATCCCGATTTTCCGCCCTCCGCCATACTGCTTGATGGCGGGCAAGATCTCGTTGACGATCTTCTGTCGGTTCCACTCGTTTTGCGCCATCAATGTCAGCAGGTTGCCGGACTTGTACAGGGGCCACGACGGGTACCCGTGGTAGATCAAGAAATCGACCTGGTCGCCCATGATCTGCAGGATGTTCTTGACCGTCGTGGCACCGCCGGACCACCCGTTGCCGAGCCAGTTCGAGTTGATGGAGGCCACCGCGCCGATCTGGATGGGGACGTCCGAGTTGGCGCGCATCTGCTGGGCAAACAGCCGCGCTCGCTGGGCGTAGACCGTCTCGTTCGGGGCGTACTGGTCATGCCCGCGCACCATGGTCCAGGGGATCTCGTTGCCGATCTCGAAGAGCCGGACGTTTTGCTGGGCCACGGGGTATCGCGCCCTGTTTGCGTCGCCCGCCCGGTTCAGGTAGCTGACGTACCGGCCGGCCTCCTCGGGGGTGCTGGTGCCGTAGTTGACGACGTGCATCTGCTCCGCGTCGAGGGCCGCGGCGTCAGCGAGGCCGTAGCGAAGGTCGTCGTAGGGGTAAGCCGTCTTGTTCCACGCCTGCTCGAAGTGGAAGCCCGTCATGTAGCTGTAGTCGTACCGACCGTCGGTGGGGCCGTGGCCGATGCGGTAGAGGTACTTGCGGGCGCCCCACTGGGGGGTGAGTTCGCGCATCTTCGCGAGCTTGGCCGTGCCGTTCGGGAAGTCGTTGGCGGCGTGGTTCCGGTTGGTGCCGAGCAGCAGGGAGTTGGCCGGGTGCAGGCGCTGGTCGGGCGAGACAACGATCGCCACGGCCCCCACGGGCGGAGGCGTGGTGCTGGTGGTCGGCTGCGGCGTGACGGTCGGTGCCGCGGTGGGCGTGGTGGTCGGCGCCATGGTGGGGGCGGCGGTCGGGGTGGAGGATGCGACAGGGGTCGGCGTTGCCGAGGGGGGGGCGCTGGGGGCCGTCGATGGCGCAGGGGTGGGGCTCTGCAGCAGGGTACCCGAGGGCTGCAACTCGAACACCATCACGGTCCTGCCACCGTTGCTGAACTGGAGCCTCACGTGGGCGCCGCGCGTGCCCGCGGGGAGCCTCTTGGTCTCGAGGTTCCAGCTGGTGTTTCGCGTGGTGCTCACCGTGCGCCAGGAGCGGCCATCGCTGCTGATCTGGATGGCATAGGAACCCACGGGGTTGGCCTTGATGGCCAGACTTGAAATCTCGGCTGCCCCCGCGAGCTGGGCCGTGAAGGAGGGGTTGCGCACGGGGCCACTGCTCCAGCAAGAGGCCAGGTTGCCGTCGATGGCCCACCCGGCATTGGTGGCATTCACGGAGGCGGTGACACTGCGAATCGCCAGCCGGACGGCCTGTAGCGTGTAGGTGGTCTCGAGGGGGGGGGCGACAGGGGCCTGGGCCGTCTGGCTGCCGGGCTGGCACGCCGTCAGGATCAGCGCCGTTGCTGCGAGGGCGCGGCGGCGCCCGGCGGCCAGGGGGGCATATCTGGGCATGAGGGGAGCTCCTTTCGGTGAGGCTCCTCCCGTGCGCCTTGCCGGGGTCGGGGGAGCCGGGCTCACCGTACCCGGGGTTATGTAAAGTTTTTATGTTGCTAATAAATCTTTACGTTTTCGACCGGGTGCGGCCGGCGACAGAAGGGCGTCTCCCGGTGTGGTAGATTGTTAGGCCACCTCGCCTCGGAGCCACGGAATGCCCCTGCCCACTGTCGCCGTCGTCGGTCGTCCCAACGTCGGCAAGTCAACTTTTACCAACCGCCTCGTGGGGCGGCGCGAGGCCATCGTTCACGATGAGCCAGGCGTCACCCGTGACCGGCAGTACCTCAAGTCGGATTGGAATGGGCGCGAGTTCATCGTCATCGACACGGGCGGCATCGTGCCGGGAGAGCGGGAGGACGAGATCCTGCGCTCGATCCGCAAGCAGGCCGAGGCGGCGGTGGAGGAAGCAGATGTGATCCTGCTGATGGTTGATGCCAAGCAGGGCCTCACGCCGGCGGACGAGGAGATCGCGCAGTTCCTTCGCTCGGCCAACAAGCCGGTCATGGTGGTCGCCAACAAGGTGGACAACGTCCAGATGGAGGCCGATGCCGCCGAGTTCTACGAACTCGGCCTCGGCACGCCCCACGGCGTCAGTTCCGTGCACGGACTTGGCGTCGGGGATCTTCTTGACGAAGTGGTGGGCGCCTTTCCGCCAGCCGACGGGGTCGCGCCTGCTGACGAGCTCAAGGTGGCCATCGTTGGACGGCCGAACGTGGGCAAGAGCTCCTTGACGAACCGCCTGCTGGGCGAGGAGCGGATGATCGTCTCCGATGTGGCGGGCACCACGCGCGACGCCATCGACAGCCTGCTGACGCACGGCGAGAAGCGCTACCTGCTCGTCGACACGGCGGGCATTCGCAAGCGGGCCAAGGTGGACTATGGCGTCGAGCAGTTTGCCGTGGTCAGGTCCCTCAAGGCCATCGAGCGCGCCGATGTCGTCGTGATGGTGATCGACGCGACGGTCGGGGTCACGGAGCAGGACCAGCGAATTGCCGGGATGGCTGACGATGCGGGGAAGCCGTGCGTTCTTGTGGTCAACAAGTGGGACCTCGTGCCCAAGGACACCTACACCATGGAGCAGTTCAAGAAGGCACTCCGGGACAAGCTTCACCACATCGATTACGCGCCGATGCTCTTCACGTCGGCCGCGACGGGGCAGCGCGTCTCGAAGCTGCTGGAACTCGCCGAGGCTGCCGCGCAGGAGGCCCAGCGCAGGATCACGACGGGCTTGCTGAACCAGGTGATCACCGAGGCCATCGCGCTCAACTCGCCGCCGACCAACAAGGGACGCGGCATGAAGGTCTACTACGCCACGCAGGTCCGGGTGGGCCCTCCGGCCTTCGTGCTGTTCGTCAACGACCCTGGGTTGGTGTCACAGTCCTACACGCGTTACCTGGAGAACAAGCTGCGCGAGGCCTTCGGCTTCGTGGGCACCCCGATCCGCGTCGTCTTCCGGGAACGGCGCGAGAAGGATCGACACAAGCGCTAGGGCGTGCCCCCGGCCCTCTGCCACCTGCGCCAGGCGTTCACCCGACCGAAGGAGCCCTTGTGAGCCCGCAGCCTCCGCGCCATCGCCCCAAGCACCGCCTGGGGCAGAACTTCCTTCACGACGTGCGGGTGCGGGAGGAGATCGTCGCCGCGGCAGCCCTGTCGTCCGCCGACACCGTGTTGGAGATTGGTCCGGGCAGAGGCTTCCTGACCTCGGCGTTGCTGGAAGCGGGGCCAGGCAGGGTGGTGGCGGTCGAACTGGACCGCACCCTGGCGCCCTACCTGGAACCCGTGATGGCGGCGAACCCCCAGTTTTCCCTCGTGTGGGGCGACTTTCTCAAGACGCCGTGGGAGGCCCTGGCGCTGGGGCCGTGGGAGCGAACCAAGGTGGTCGCCAACATCCCGTACTACATCACGACGCCCATCCTGCTCCACCTGTTGCAGGCCGAGCGCCTCGCGCGCGAGCCGCTGGCGGCCCTGAGGCCCCGGGCAGAACGCATCATCCTGATGGTCCAGTGGGAGGTGGCGCAGCGCCTGCTGGCCGGTCCGGGTGGCAAAGACTATGGCTCGCTCTCGCTCATCGCCCAGTATGCCGCCGACGTGAGCCTCGTGACGCGGGTGCCGGCGGGGGCGTTCCGTCCCCGGCCGGAGGTGGACTCGGCCGTGGTCATGCTGAAGCCCCGTCAGCTCCCGCCCGTGGCCGTGTCCTGCCCGGCGATGCTGTCCCGGGTCATCCGGGGGGCCTTCCAGCAGCGCCGCAAGACCCTTCAGAACAGCCTGATGGGGGCCGGCCTCCCCCGCGAGCGCCTTCAAGCCGCAGCGCAGTCCCTCGGCCTCGACCTGGGGCGCCGGGCCGAGACGCTTTCGCTGGCAGAATTTGCGGCCCTCGCGGACGCGCTGGGCGGGCCCGCGGGTTGAGGGAACTCTGGCGTGGGCGGGTCCCGGCCGATCACCCTGTCACCGCCGTCGGGCGGTGGCTGGTGCGTGAGGTTGGCCTGTCCGTCACGCTGATGCGACGTCTGAAGGCCGTCGGGGGGATTCAGGTCAACGGTCGCAGCGTGCGCACGGTGGACAGCCTGGCACCCGGCGACGAGGTGGCCCTGGTGCTCGAGCCGGCCTGGCCGCCTCACGTGGCGCCAGAGCCGATCCCGGTCGTCGTCGTCCACGAAGATGACGACGTGATTCTGGTTGACAAGCCCGCCGGGCTGGTCGTGCATCCAACCCGTGGCACCTACTCGGGCACCCTCGCCAACGGCCTCGCCCACCACTGGCAAGGCAAGCAGGAGCGTTGGGGGTTTCACCCCGTTCACCGGCTCGACCGCGACACCTCGGGGCTGTTGCTGCTCGCCAAGCACCCGTTGGCCCACCAGCGCCTGGACGCCCAGCTACAGGCGCGTGCCCTGGCTCGGTCCTACACCGCGGTGGTCTGGGGCCAGCCGCTGGAGCAGGCCGGCACCGTCGCGCTGCCAATCGGTCATCCCGACCCCGCCTCACCTGCCCGGGCCGTGGTGCCCGGCGCAGCACCTGCGACCACCCGCTGGGAGCTGGTGGAGCGCCTGTCGCGCCCTGCGCCGGCGGGTGCGGCGGTCCTTCGGCTGACCCTGGAGACGGGGCGTACGCACCAGATCCGGGTGCACCTGGCTGCCCTGGGGCATCCCCTGCTCGGGGACGGGCTGTATGGCCCGGCTCAGGCTGCCTGGGCACCGCGCCAGGCCCTTCACGCGGGGGAGATCGGCTTCCACCACCCCCGAACCGGAGCCTGGTGCCACCACCGCGCGGCGTTGCCCCCCGACCTGGTGCAGGTGCTGGAGACGCTTCGGGCTGAGGCGCCCTGAGCGGGTGGCCACGGGTCGGGTGGTGAGCCCGTCAGGGGGCCATCCAGGTCTGGAAGGCGAAGTCGACCTTCGCGGCGCTCCAGGGCCCGGTGGCCGCGATCCAGCCCGTGCCATCCGGGTAGCTGGCCTCCGAGCCCGCGACCACGCGTACGGTCATTCCCCCCGAGGGCTGCAACACCCAGACGTAGGGGCGGCTCCGCCCCACCTCGGGCGCGGGGTCAAAGGTCGCGCGCACCCAGCCCCCTGGCTGGCCGGCCTCCAGCAGCGGCACGGTGGCAGAGCGGGCCAGCTCCTCGTCTCCCGGTGTCCCGTCCGGGTTCATCGTGAGCAGCGCGAGCGTCCCGGTGACTGCCCGGGGTTCTGCCGCCCGAAGGCGCACAGCCACCGCAGTCAAGCGGCCGGCACGTCCGGCCCGGAAGCGCTGCGCCAGCCGTCCCGGGCCTCGGAGCTCGTAGTCGAGCGTGGCGGCCAGGCTGGCCTGGTCCACCGAGCCTGAGACGCTCGGGTCTGCCCCGTCCTGCGGTGGCAGGTCGCCCTCGCCCGGCAGGCGCACCACGGTGGCACGAGGCACCTCGAAGTCCTCGCCCAACGCGGGATCGACGATGCGGAGGCCGGGTGGCAAGGTCGGCACCGGCGGCCGCGGCTCCGTGAGCTCGATGCCGGTCACGTTGGGTTGGTTGACCGTGACGGTGCAGCTGGTGACCAGCACCACGAGACCAACCAGCCCCAGGGTTTCACGAGGGAGAGCCATTCGCCGTCGCACCTCAGCACCCTGCGCCCAGCAGGGTCTCCCACGGGTGGGTCACCCCGGCCGTCACCCGGCCCTGGCGCACCTCCCAAGGGGCCGTGGCGTGGTGCCTCTGGGCCACGCCGATCACCGCCTCCGAGATTCCTGCCAGGGCGTCTCGCGCCGCAGCCCGGGCGAGGCCGTGGGTGTTGCACTGCTCGCTCAGGTGGGCGAGCAGCACCCCCACTCCCTCTCGCCCGGCGAACAGACGCGCCAACAACGCTGCGGCCTGCTCGTTGCGCAGGTGTCCCGCGTCGCTGCCGATCCACGTACGGACCTTCGGCGGGCGAGGGGCTTGGCGCAACATCTCGGGATCGTGGTTGGACTCCAGCACGAGGAGACTGGCGCCTCGCAGGTGGGCCTCGACCTCGGCCGGCACGTGGCCGAGGTCTGTGGCGTAGCCCAACGTGTCTGCGCCATCGGTGAGCGTGAAGCAAACGGGGTCCCCCGCCGCGTTGTCCGGGCCGGGCTCGCCGTGGGGCACGCGGCAGGCCGCCACCTGCAAGCCGCCCACCTCGAAGGGTTGTCCAGGCTCGAAGGGGAGCCACGCCGGATCGGCCATGGCAACCTCCCGTGCGTTCAGGCGACGACGCGCCTCCCGCCATGTTCCCGCGTTCACATGCAGGGGCACGCCTGCCCGTGCCAGCAGCGCCAGCGTTCCTCCTCGGAGGTGGTCGCTGTGCCCGTGGGTGAGAAGGGCCCCCGAGAGATCCCCCACGGCGAGCCCGGCCGCGGCGAGTTCGCCGGCCAGCACCCTCGGCCCGATTCCGGCGTCGATCAGCACGGCCGTTCCGTCGGGTGCGGACACCATCGCGGCGTTGCCGCTGCTGCCAGACCGCAGCACACGTAGGGTGAGAGGCATGAAGGCACCTGCCTGTGGGAGGGGCGGCACACGGCCGCCTTGCAACATAACATAACCCATCGCGCGCCCGCACGCCATCCGGCTGCCCCTCACGACTCCGAGGGAGCCGCCTCCAGCAGGTGCAGCACCCCTGCGCGGGTGGCCGCGATCACCACCCCCGCATCGATGCAGCCCCCCCGGGGCACGATCAGCCCCCCTTGCCGATCGTGCAGCGCAGCTGCGGCCTTGAGCCCCCGCATCCAGTCGTCCCCCGGTTCGTCCACGGGGAGCGTCGGAGCGTGGGCAGGGGCCATTGCGCGTCGAGGCAGCCGCCAGGCCCGGCCGTCCCACCGCAGCCCGCCGGCGAGCGTGACCGTGTGTTCCGGCCCCTCGGGCCCGGCAATGGTCAGCCCCGTAGGGGTCCCCGTCACGGGGTCGGCGAGGATGTCGGTGGCGTGGCCGAGGGGGCGACCATCCTCCTCGGCCACCAGGGCGCCTACGATTCCGCGAGGGGCCCCGGTGGGGCCGTCCGAGGCATCTGGCAATGGCGTCACGGCGGCCTCCCCCGGGGTCCAGCGCTGCTGGCTCGGGCCTATCATGAGGCTCCGGTGGGTGCCGGCCACCTGCCACTTGCACAAACCTGCACGGCAGCAGGGCGCCGGCTGCTTCCGGGGGCTGCAGGCGGGCATGGTACTATGAGGCGGGAGGCGTGTATGGAACTGGTTCGCGGGGTTCCGGAGGTCCGGCGGACGGTGGCGGCCGTGCGCAGGGCGGGTCGGAGTCTCGGTGTGGTGCCCACCATGGGCTATCTTCACGCCGGTCACAGGGCCCTGATCGAGGCTGCGGCTCAGGCGTGTGACGAGGTGGTGGTCACCATCTTCGTCAACCCGACCCAGTTCGGTCCCCAGGAAGACTTCAACCGTTACCCACGCGATCTTGAAGCGGACCTGGCTGTCTGCGAGGCAGCGGGCGCACGGTGGGTCTTTGTGCCTGACACGGCCACGATGTATCCGACGGGGCCTGACGCCCCGGCCACCCGCGTGGTGCCGCCGGCCTCGCTCTCGGAAGGCCTCTGCGGAGCCTTTCGGGAGGGCCACTTCGTGGGAGTGGCCACGGTCGTCGCCAAGCTCTTTGCCTTGTGGCAGCCGGATCGGGCCTACTTCGGCCTGAAAGACTTCCAGCAGACCGCCGTGGTTCGAGCCCTCGCGGCCGATCTGATGTTCCCCGTTCAGATCGTGCTGGTCCCCACGGTGCGGGAGGCCGATGGGCTGGCGATGAGCAGCCGCAACGTCTACCTCGCCCCTGAGGCGCGGCGGCAGGCCTTGGCGCTGTCTCGGGCCCTCCAGGCTGGGTGGGAGGCGGCGCAGCTGCCTGGGGCAACCCCGGCAACCGTCCGGGAGGCGGCCACCCTCGTGTTGGCTCAGGCCAGCGAGGTGGAGGTGCAATACCTCGCGCTCGTCCACGAGGAAGCCTTGACGCCGCTCGTCGCGCTCTCGGAGCCCGGTGTGCTCGCCGTTGCGGCGGTCGTGGCGGGCACGCGCTTGATCGACAACGTGTCCTTGGGGGGGGCGGCTCCCTTGTACGGGGTCCTCCCCTGTGAGGCCGTGTCGTGACGGTAGCTATGGAGACCATCATGGGCGTCGAACGCGGAACGGGCCGGCTCAAGCGCCTCACCATCGCCATCGACGGACCGGCCGGCGCCGGCAAGAGCACCGTGGCGCAGCGGGTGGCCACCCGGCTTGGCTACGTTTACATCGACACCGGGGCGATGTACCGGGGGATCACGTGGAAGGTGCTCCACCACCACGTCGACTTCACCGACCGCGAGGCCATCGCAGGCCTCGCGGCGCAAACGACCATTGCCCTCCAGCCGCCTGCAGACCTGACCGGCAAGCAGCACGTGCTGGTCGACGGGCACGACGTGACGGTGGAGATCCGGCTGCCGGAGGTGAGCTCTCAGGTGTCTGGCGTCGCGGCTGTGCCAGCCGTACGCGCCGTGATGACGGCTCAGCAGCAAGCCATGGGGGCCCAAGGCGGCGTGGTCATGGATGGACGGGACATCGGCACGGCCGTCTTTCCGCACGCCGAGGTCAAGGTTTATCTCACGGCCTCGACGCGGGAGCGAACCCGTCGGCGGTGGCAGGAGTTGCTGGCCCAGGGCATCCACGTGGACCTTGACACGCTGGAGCAGGACATCGTGGCGCGGGACCTGGCCGACAGCCGGCGAGAGGTCGCTCCGTTGAAGCCAGCGGCAGATGCCGTCATCATCCATTCCGACGACAAGTCCATCGACAACGTGGTCGATGCCATCATCGCACTGGCGGACCACCGTCGCGGCCTGGTCGGACAGCGCCGGTGTGAAGGGGGCTAGAGCCCCAATCAAGTCTTCACCCGGCGGCTGGCTCGTTCTGGCGCCCAGGGACGTCGTCCCCCCTCGGTCACGTGCCTCCATGCACGCCCCCTCATCGTTCCTGGCCCCTGGACGCCAGCCCGTCGCCATCCACTCGTGCTCATGACTTGAACGGTGCTCTAGGCCGGGCGCACCCGCGCCCGTACGAGCACCTCGCCGTCCAGACGGTACCCGGGGGTCTTCACGACCACCGCTTCTCCAGGGGCAGGTGCGCCGAAGACGGCCTGGTGAGCCTCGGGGGCAAACGGCACCACCACGCCCACCTGGCCCACGGGCTCGTATCCCCAGCCTGTCAGCGCGGCCTCCAGGGGCTCCAGCAGCGCGAGGACGTCGCCCGCCGTGGTGGGGGCGCCCTGCGCAACGGCGTGGCGCACCACGGGCAGTTGGAGCAAGGTTGACTCCATGTTGCGGAAGAGCTGCCGCTTGGCGGCAGCTGAGGCCTCGGGGGCAGGCGGGGCCGTTTCCCGGTCTGAACGGCCCCGCGCGGCCAGGGCCTGACGCGCTTCGGCCAGCTCGTGGTGCACGGCAGCCAGATGAGCCTGCAGGCCTCGCTCTCGCTCGGGTGCTCCTTCCACGGGCTGTCCAACCAGCCGCGCGAGGGTGCGCGCGGGCAGGCTGGCCGCGGCCGCCACCGCCTCGGCCAGCGAGGTGAGGGTCGCGACGTGGTCTGCCAGCGCGGCTGTGACGGGATCTTGGGGGTTCATCAGGGCTCCTCGGGGCTCAGCGCAAGCGGGTGACGATGGCGTGGGGGATCAGGGTTGCGCCCGTCAGGAGGTCCGTGACGGTCAGCCGCAGCCGACGCTCCGCATCGACCTCGAAGCTGGCCTTGATCCGGTCCACGCCTGGCTGGCCTGGTGGCTCCAGCCGCGCAATCGTGCGCGTCTCAGGGGTATCGTTCAGCGGCACGACGCGAGGCGCCTCCGGTTCCACGGGGCTCGCCACCAGCCGGCCCTCGTGGTACACCACCTCGGCTGCCCCGGGCCCCTGCGGCTCCATCTCGCCGACGATGAGCTCGATCATCCCCTGGCCCGGTCTGGAGGCTCGGAGCACCAGCTCGACTGGCTCAGCGGAGGGGTAGGGCTGTCCGGGGGAGAAGATTGGCTCGTAGAGGTGTCGCTGGCGGCGCTCGTCCCAGTGTCTGATGCCGTAGCCATGGTAGAGGTGATCGTGCAGGGAGGCGCCCCGGGCGAGGGCCAGCGCGCCGTGGGCGACGGCCTCGAAGGGTTTGTGACTCACGACGCGCTCTCGCGGGAACCCCTGTCGCAGGGTGCGGTGCACGGCGGGGATGGTGGTGGAGCCTCCCACGAGCAGGACCCGCCCGATGCCGGCGCGAGTCACCCCGCGAGCCTCGGCCTGCCGGAGCACCTGGTCGATCGTCCCTTGGATGCGGGCGAAGAGGTCGTGGTGCTCCAGCACATCCTCGAACTCTTCCCGCGTGTAGGCGTGGCGCCAGGTGCGACCCGAAGCCGCGTGGAAGTAGGCAAGGTCTGCCGTGGGATGGCTCGAGAGGCGGATCTTGGTGCGCTCTGCGAGCGCCCGGAGCAACGAGAGGTCCTCGGCCACCTCCTGCGAGCTGGCGCCGTGGCGGGCCAGGAAGTCGTCCACCAGCCAGGTGTCCAGGTCCGCGCCGCCCAGGATCTGCCCTGCCTTGCCCAGCACGGTGGCCACGCCCGCGGCCTCCGGTGGAGAGCCGTCGCCCTGCAGCACGGTGCCTGCTGCGCCCAGCGGAGGCAACCGAACCAGCGAGACGTCCAGCGTGCCGCCGCCGAAGTCGATCACGAGCACGGGGGCTTCGTCGGCGGGCACTTCGTAGCCCAGCGCCGCGGCGGTCGACTCGTCCAGCACCCGGATCCGCCGGCTTGCGGGGGGGGAGGCGATCAGGCCCAGCCAGTCGAGGTAGCGCTCGAAGGCCGTGACAGGCACGGTGACCACCAGCTCGCCCCCCTCCGGCAGGGCCTCCACGACCCGCTTCAGGAACCAGCTCCCCACGAGGCCGGCCGTCACCTCTTGGCCATCGAGGCGGGGGGCGAAGCCTGCCACGCTGGCGGCGAGCCCGCGCTTGAAGCCCGCGAAACAGCGGGGGGCTCCGGCCTGGTCGCGCCCGGCGGCCATCACCTCACCCCCAATCAGGCAGCGGCCAACGGCAGCATCCTCGACGTACACCAGGCTCGGGATCAGGGGGGGGGCACCATCGGAGCCCGGCATGCTCAGGCCCGGCAGGAACAGCGTCTCGGCCTCCCCTGTCGCCTCGTTCCAGGCGGCGACGACGGTGTTGGAGGTTCCGAAATCAAGCGCGAGGGGGCGGTTCACGGCAGCACCAGGAAGGCCTCACGGGTCTCGAGGGCCTCGAACCCCAGCCTGAAAGAGCCCCCTGCGACGCGCGTCAGCGCCAGGAACCGCATGCTCGTTGGCTTGAGCTGAAGCGACGCCCGGCCGGGCGCGGGCATCGGTTCGAGGCGCACGCCCCGCAGCCGTCTACCGCCCCGGCCTCCGATCAGGGCCAACGTCGTGTACTGGTGTCTCGGGTCCTTGGAGATACCCGTCTCGTCGAGCAGCGTGGCCAGCATCCAGTCACGGAACAGGCCTTCGAAGGTCTCGCCTCTGGCCCCGAGGCGGGCCTCCACGTTCTCCCTGCCCACCTCCGGGCCTTCCACCAGCTCTTTCAACAGGCCCTCACCGAACCGCTCGACGATGTAAGTGCCGAAGAGGTAGGCTGCGCCGTAGGCCGACGTGTCCGGGTTCAGGTCCCACTCCGTCAGGGAGTAGTCGTGGGGAGAGGCCAGGAAGCCGCGCACATGGTTGAACAGCACGGTGCTGTCGGTGTTCATGCCGTAGCCGTTGGCGGCCATCGCCACCATCGAGAGCACCTCATCGAGCCACACGGCTTCCGGCTGTCGGGGCCCACCCGCGGCAAAGACCCTGCGGCTGGCCCCGATGAGGTGCTGTAACTCGTGCGCCACCGTGCCCAGGTAGTCTGTCGGGCGTCCGTGGCCAACCACGAGGGGCGAGAGGTAAAGCATCAGGCGGTGGTTGCTGCGGGCGAGCTCCGGCAGCGCGCCTGGGCTCGCGTCGGGCGGAAAGAGGTCGCGCAGCGCGAAGTACCCGAGCGTGGTGTCGTCGCCGTAGTTCCCAACGGCCGGGGAAACCAGCAAGGCCACCCGGGGCTCGCCATCCACGCCTTCGGCCACGGGTTGACCGAACAGCCGCGTGGTGGTCGGGTAGATGGCCCCATCGAAGGCCACGACCATGTCGTGCACCCGGTCACGGAGCTCGTCGGCTGCAAGCCTCGTGTCCAACCACACGTGGCAGTGGGTTCCCAGCTCCACGCACCGTGCCTCGATCTTGACCTCGATGGCCTGGGTCCCGTCCGTCGTTTGCACGACCCAGAAGGGCCGCACGTCACCCACCTGCACCCCCGGGGCCTCGAGCAGCCGGCGTCCCGCCAGCCGGGGCGGTCGGGCGCGGAGGGGCGCCTCCCAGGCCCGCAGGCGGATCGTCAGATCGGGGGAGCCCCCTGGCGGCCTGAATGGCGACGCCCGCCAGGCCAGGGTGTCTGGCTCGGCCCGCAGGGCGAGCTGGTCGGGCTTCGCCGAGGATGAGCCCACGGCCAGGATGGCGCCTCGCCGAGGGCCTAGCTGAGCCAGCACCGAGCTGCCGGCGCCGAGAGGCGCGATCCGCCCAGCCTGGCTGCCTCCCACCAGTGCCTCGAGCTCGGTGGGGACCAGGGGCACTTCACAGCCCGTGGCGGTTGCCAGGGCCAGCCCCAGCCCCACCAGCAAGCGCCCGCAGCGGCGCAGCCGGATCGTCATGGCAGGGGCAGGCCGAGGTGATCCTTCACCTCGTACTCGATGGCCCAGTGCAGCCGGTCCCGCTGCTCCTTGGTGCGTGCGAGCCGAAGCCTGGGGGCATAGCCATTGATCACCTGGCGGCGCGTCGCCACGAGCTGCGTCAGGCTGTCGAGGACGTAAGCCCAGGAGAGGCCGGGAGCGGCATCTTCCAGCACGACGTCGGCATCCGTGAAGAAGGTGAGCCCCCGGTGGGGGGTCTCCACGATGCGGCCCAGCGGCGGTGCCGTCCACTCGCCGCGTTCGTAGCGACAAAACAGCAGCACCCATTGGCCCCTCATGATGGCTGTCGGAAGCACGTAGCGGCCCCCCAGCCAGCCGGGCTTCACCTTGACGGTGATGCGGGGAGGCACCCGGGTGCCGTGGTAGACCTGGCCCACCAGCAGGCCCACGCGAAGGTGGCCACCGTGCGGATCCGGGTAGGCGTCTCCCTGGGCCTGCCCCAGCACGGCGAGCTCGCTGCGCTTGACTTGCTCGTTCAGCCAGCCCAGCACGGATAGCACCCGGGGTGTCGCCTGGGCAGGGGGCGTCAGGGCGCCGAGGAGTAACAAGAGGGCCAGCGCAGCGGCCAAGCAAGACGCACGACGCATGATTTCCCTATCCTACCGCAAATCAAGAAGCCCCGCCGATGGGCGGGGCCTCCTGCGGAGCGTGCCTCTGACAGGCTCGCTCCGGCCAAGGGCTCGGGTGGTTGGCGCCGGGCGAAGACCTGCGTGGCGCTCTGGAGCCCCAATCAAGTCTTCGCCCGGCGGCTGGCCCGTTCTGACGCCCAGGGACGTCGTCACGCCTCGGTCACGTGCCTCCGGGCACGCTCCCTCGTCGTTCCTGGCCCCTGGACGCCAGCCCGTCGCCATCCACTCGCGCTCATGACTTGATCGGTGCTCCAGGCAGCCTCGCCCGCGCCCCGCGTGCCAGCACCCAGGCAGACACCCGGACGGTCATGGCGTGCTGCGTCACAGACGCGCGGGGGCGGTGTTGCTGAAACTGGGAGGTGAGGCCCCTGGGGGAGACGGTCCAGGCGCCCGACGCGGCCCCGTTTGGGGCCGAGGCCGGGTGGGTAATGATCTCCCACGGGTGTTGTCGTCTCGAGATCACCCTGCGCTTGAAAGCCCCACGGGGCCACAAGCCTGGCGTGGGAGCCCCGCCATGACGAAGTTCGACCACCTCTGCGTGCTGGGCCTGGGCTACATCGGGTTGCCCACGGCCAGCCTGTTCGCCACCAACGGCTTCCGCGTGACGGGCGTGGATGTCGATTCGCGGGTGGTCGACACCATCAACCGGGGCGAGGTCCACATCGAGGAGCCCGGGCTCAACACCTTGGTGCAGGCCGCCACGAACTCGGGGATGCTCCGGGCCACCACGGAGGTCCCGGAGGCGGACGTCTACATCATCGCCGTCCCCACCCCGATCCGCGACGACAAGCGGGCCGACATGACGTGCGTCGAGGCGGCGGCCCGCGCGATCGCGCCGCGCCTGCGACCCCACTGCCTCGTGATCCTCGAGTCCACCTCCCCCCCTGGCACGTGCGTCAACGTCGTGGCCCCCATCCTGGGCACGAGTGGCCTCGAGGTGGGCCGGCAGGTCCACCTCGCCCACTGCCCGGAGCGGGTGCTGCCCGGGCAGATCCTGTACGAGTTGCTGGAGAACTCGCGGGTGGTGGGCGGCTACACCCGGCGCTGCGCCGACCTGGCGCGGGGCCTGTACCGCTCGATCGTGGGTGGGGCCGTGCACGTCACGGACGTCACCACGGCCGAGATGGTCAAGGTCACGGAGAACACCTTCCGGGACGTGAACATTGCCCTTTCCAACGAGCTGGCCCTCATCTCCGAGCGGCTCGGCATCGACGCCTGGGACGTCATCCGGCTGGCGAACCTGCACCCGCGCGTCAACCTCCTCAACCCGGGCCCCGGCGTCGGGGGGCACTGCATCTCCGTCGACCCTTGGTTCGTGGTGGAGCAGGCCCCGGACCTCGCCCGCCTCATTGCCACGGCCCGCGAGGTCAACGACGGCATGCCCGGGCATGTCGAGGCCCGGGTCTCGGCGCTCTTTGCTGGCCGCGTCCCGCTGCGGGTGGCGGTGCTCGGTGCCGCCTACAAGGGCAACGTCGACGACACGCGGGAGAGCCCGGCCCTCGAGGTCGTGCGCCTGCTGGCGGAGGCCGGCCACGAGGTGCGGCTGCACGACCCGCACGTCTCGCAGCTGGCCTGGCCCCTGGCCACGATGGCGGAGGCGGTGACGGGGGCGGATGTCGTGGTGCTGCTGACGGCTCACACCGAGTTCCGGGGGCTCGATCCCGAGTGGGCCGGCGCCCGGATGGCGAGCCGGGTGCTGGTCGACACGCACCACTTCCTGGACAAGAAGGCCTGGCAGGCCGCCCACTTCCAGGTCCACACCCTGGGTGACGGCAGCGCGGCGCTGGCGCGGCTGCTGCCGCGCAGCGTCTGACGTCAGGCGTGCCGAGCCTCCGGCCTGCGGCAGCCCCCCGCGCCGCCCGCGCCTGGTGGCGGCTGCCGGGGCTGTACTGGCGCACGTTGCAGCACCTGGCCCCGGGGCAGGTCACGGGACGGCTCGCGCGGCTGTGGCGCATGCGCTGGGGGGGGGCCTTCAGGCCCCCGCGCGTCCGCCTCAACGTGGGCCTGCGCCGGCCCTTCGTGCAGGCCGGCGCGGGCGTGCCGGCGGAGGCCGAGGCCGTGCTGCAGGGGCGCTTCGCCTTCATTGGGTTGCCTCCCGTGGAGGCGGCCCTGCCCGACTGGCGTCAGGCCCCCGAGCAGAGCCTGCTGTGGCTCTTCAACCTGCACTACCACGGCTGGCTCGTGGCCCTGGCGCAGGCCTACGCCGCCACCAGCCAGCCGGCCTTCGCGGCCCGCGCTGCCGAGCTTCTGCTCGACTGGGTGCGCCGTAACCCACCGGGACGCCAGCCGGCCTGGCACCCGTACCCTATGTCTCGGCGCATCGTCGCCTGGTGTCAGGCCCTCGCCGTGCTGCAAGATACGCTGCCCATACGCACCGCCATGCCAGAGCTGCTCCCCTCTCTTGCCTTGCAGGTGGCGCGGCTGCTCGAAACGCAAGAGACGGACCTGCGCGGCAACCACTACATGGCCAATCTCCACGCGCTCACGTGGGCCGAGGCCATGCTGGCCCCGATCCTGCCGCCGGAGCTCGCGGGGCGGCTGCGGGCCTGTGCCGTCCGGTACTGGGACGAGCTGCTGGCCCAGGTGCTGCCCGATGGCGGGCATGAGGAGCGCAGCACGAGCTACACGGTGGGGGTGTTGCAGGATGCCTTCGAGACGCTCGTGATGGCCGAGCGGGCGGGCTGGGGCGTCCCCGACGGCGTCCAGGAGCGGCTCGTGGCGATGTTCGACCACGTCATGTCCCTGGTGACGCCCGATGGCGCGCTGCCGCTGCTGAACGATGCGGTGGCCGGCTACCCGATGGACGCCCGGGCCCTGCTGCTGGCGGGCGCCGCCTACTTTGCGCGGGGCGACTGGAAGTGGGTGGCGGGCGAGGCCGACGTGGCGTACACGATCTGGCTGTTCGGCGAGGAGGGCGCGGCGACCCTCGCGGCGCTGCCGGCGGCGCCTCCCGGGCAGACCTCCTTCGCCCACGCGGCCTCGGGCTACCACGTGATCCGCTCCGGGTGGGGCCCCGACGCTGACTACATGCTCCTCGACGCGGGCCTGCCGGGGCCGCACCACCAGCTCGGGCACGCCCATGCCGACACGCTCGCGGTGGTGCTGCATGCCCGGGGGCGGGCGCTGCTGGTCGACCCCGGGGTGGGCGACTACCGCCCGGGGCCTTGGCGAGACCACTTCCGGGGCACGGCGTCCCACAACACCGTCACGGTCGATGGCGAGGACAGCTCCGAGGTCTGGCACGCCTTCCGCACGGCCCGCTTCGCGCGGGCCGTGGTCTCCGCTTGGGTGCCGGACGACTGTGTGGCGGCCTCGCACGATGGCTACCGCCGCCTGCGGGATCCCGTCACGCATGCCCGCCTGGTGGACGTGCTGGGTAACGCTTGCTGGGCCCTCACGGACCGCCTGCTGGCGGGCGGTGAGGTGGAGCACCACTACCTCTGGACCTTCCAGCTGGCGCCTGACGCCGAGCGGGTGGTGCTGGCTGACCTGACGGCCCGGGTGGACCTGGGTGACGGGCTGGTGGCCGTCTTCGCGTTCGAGGGGCCGGAGGGCCTCTCGCTCGCGACGGAGCCAGGCTGGGTGGCGCTCGGGTGGCACACCTGGCGGCCCGCCCCCGCCCTCAAGCTGCGCCTCGCAAGCGCCGAAGCCGAGGTGGTGGTCCGCCTCGTGCTGCGCGTGGAGGCGGCGGAGGGAGGCCCGTGAACATCGGCTACATGTGCCAGTACTTCGCGCCCGAGGTGAGCGCGCCCTCTGCCCGCGGGCTCGAGATGGCCCGCGTGTGGCGCGACGCCGGCCATGCCGTGAAGGTGGTGACGGCCTTCCCGAACCACCCGCGCGGCGTGGTGCCGGAGGGCTACCGCGGCAGGCGCTGGATGCTGGAGGCGATGGAGGGACTCACGGTCTACCGCAGCTGGGTCTACGTGACGCCCAACGAGGGGTTTGTGAAGCGGATCCTGAACCACCTGAGCTTCACGGCCTCGGCCGTTTTCCAGACGATGCCTCGGATCGGCCCGCTGGACGTACTGGTGGTTAGCTCCCCGAGCTTCTTCCCCGTGGTGGCCGCCTGGGTCATCAGCCGGGTGAAGCGCGTGCCTTTCGTGTTCGAGGTGCGGGACCTGTGGCCGGGCATTTTTGTGATGCTGGGCGTGCTGAAGCGTGGCCCGATCCTGCGGGTGCTCGAGGCACTGGAGATGTTCCTTTACCGTCGCGCGGCGCACATCGTCACCGTGACGCATGCCTTCAAGCGCATCCTGGTCGACCGGGGGGTGCCGGAGAGCAAGGTCACGGTGATCACCAACGGCGTGGACCTCGAGCTGTTCGCGCCGGCGCCCGTCAACGAGGCGCTGCGCGAAGAGTGGGGCGTGACGGGCAAGTTCGTGGCGCTCTACCTCGGCACGCACGGCATCTCGCAGGCGCTGGAGACGCACCTGGCGGCCGCCGAGGTGCTGCGCGACGACCCGGACTTCGCCTTTGTGTTCATCGGGGATGGGGCCCGTAAGCGGGATCTCGTAGCAATGGCGGAGGCGAAGGGGCTGACCAACGTCCGCTTCCTGGACCCCGTTCCCAAGGACCAGGTGCCTGCCTGCTATGCAGCGGCGGACGTCTGCTTCGTGCCGCTGCGGGACATCCCACTTTTTGACAGCTTCATCCCGTCCAAGATCTTCGAGATCCTGGGCTGTGCGCGGCCGATCATCGGCTCGGTGGAGGGGGAGCCGGCGGAGATCCTGGTGGCCTCGGGGGCTGCGCGGGTGGTGAAGCCGGAGGACGTGGATGCGCTTGTGGCTGCCCTCGGGGCGATGCTGGACGACCCCCACCTGGCGGCGCGTGGCGCACGAGGGCGCCACTTCGTGGAGACGCACTACGACCGCACGGCGCTGGCCCGGCGCTACGAGGCGCTGCTGGCGGGGCTGGCATGCCAGCAAGGAGCGGCTGCGCGGGAGGTTGAGGCGTGAGGCAGGTGGTGCAGGGCCTCGACGTGGCCGGCACGGAGCTCGTCGAGGTGCCCGTTCCCCGGGTCCGGCCTGGCTGCCTGCTCATCCGCACG
This sequence comes from Candidatus Sericytochromatia bacterium, assembly GCA_035284865.1. Lineage (GTDB taxonomy): Bacteria > Cyanobacteriota > Sericytochromatia > S15B-MN24 > JAQBPE01 > JAYKHL01. The sequence goes on from JAYKHL010000188.1 coordinate 35,841, forward strand.
CGGGCCAGCGTCGTCTCGATCGGCACGGAGCGGATGCTCGTCGAGTTCGGCCGCGCGGGGCTGCTTGGTAAGGCCCGCCAGCAGCCCGAGCGCGTGCGGCAGGTGCTGGCGAAGATGCGCACGGATGGCGTGGTGCCCACGCTGACGGCCGTGCGGGCGAAGCTCCGGCAGGCCGTCCCGCTTGGCTACAGCAACGCGGGCGAGGTGGTGGAGGTGGGCGCGGGCGTCACGGGCTTCGCGGTGGGCGATCGCGTGGCTTCGAACGGACCGCACGCCGAGTACGTCTGCGTCCCTGCTCGCCTGTGCGCCCGTGTGCCGTCGGACGCCGTCACGGACGAGGAGGCCGCCTTCACCGTCGTGGCGGCCATCGGGTTGCAGGGCGTGAGGCTCGCGGCCCCCACCCTCGGCGAGACCTTCGCGGTCTTCGGCCTCGGCCTCATCGGGTTGCTCACGGTGCAGTTGCTGCGGGCGCACGGCTGCCGGGTCGTCGGGCTGGACTTCGACGCGCGCAAGCTCGCCCTCGCCGCCCGCTGGGGCGCGGACACGATCCACCTGGGCGAGGTGACGGACCCGGTGACGGCCGTCGCTGCGCTGACGGGGGGGCGCGGCATCGACGGCGCCCTGCTCACGGCGGCCACGGCCTCGTCCGACCCCGTGCACCAGGCCGCCCGGATGTGCCGCAAGCGCGGCCGCATCGTGCTGGTGGGCGTCACGGGACTGGCCCTGCAGCGCGCCGACTTCTATGAGAAGGAGCTCACCTTCCAGGTGTCTTGCTCGTATGGGCCCGGTCGCTACGACCCGGCCTACGAGCAGGGCGGGCAAGACTACCCGCTCGGCTTCGTGCGCTGGACCGAGCAGCGCAACTTCGAGGCCGTGCTCGGGCTGCTCGCCGAGCGGCGCCTTGAGCTCGCGCCCCTGATCACGGCCCGGGTGCCTCTGGCTGAAGCCCGCGAGGCTTACGGCCGGATGGTCGGACCCGGCGGCGCCCTGGGGCTGGTGCTGACTTACGGCACGGCCACCGGGCCCGTCACGGCGGCCGAGCGGGTGATCGCGGCTGCGCCTGGCGTCACTCCGGTTGCGCGGCCGGGGGCGCCTCGCGTGGGCTTTATCGGCGCAGGGCAGTTCGCCAGCCAGGTTCTTACCCCGGCCTTCGCCGCCGCGGGGGCGCGGCTGGAGCTCGTCTCGAGCGCGGCCGGGCTGTCGGGGGCGCTCGCCGGTCAGCGTCATGGGTTTCGGCGTGTGACCTCCGACGAGCACGTGGTGCTCGCGGACCCGGAGGTCGATGTGGTCGTGATCGCCACGCGGCACGACTCCCATGCACGGCTGGTGGCTGCGGCCCTGCGCGCGGGCAAGGCGGTGTTCGTGGAGAAGCCGCTGGCGATCGATGCGGCGGGCCTGGCCGAGGTGGAGGCTGCGTTGTGTGGAGCCGTCGGCCCCTCGCTGCTCGGCGTCGGCTTCAACCGCCGCTTCGCCCCTCACATCCGGCGCATGGCCGGCCTGCTGGCCGGGGTGCCTGGCCCGAAGACCTTCGTGATGACGATCAACGCCGGTCAACTGCCGGCCGACCACTGGCTCGTCGACCCCGCCGTCGGCGGAGGGCGCCTCGTGGGCGAGGGGTGCCACTTCATCGATTTGCTGCGCTTCCTGGCTCGCGCCCCGATCGTCCGGTGCGAGGTGTTTCCCGTCGATGACGGGGGCCGCGGTGGCAGCTTCACGCTCCAGCTCGCCTTCGCGGATGGCTCGACAGGCACCGTGCACTATTTGGCCCACGGCCACCGCACCTTCCCCAAGGAGCGGCTCGAGGTCTTCGCCGGCGGCCGCATCTTGCAGCTCGACAACTTCCGCGTGCTGCGGGGCTGGGGCTGGCCGGGCTTTTCCCGGATGGGCGGCTGGCGCCAGGACAAGGGGCATGAGGCCGGGGTCGCGGCCTTCCTGGAGGCCTGGCGGTCGGGTCGGGAGGGGCCGATTCCGGTGGGGGAGCTGCTGGAGGTGGGGCGCTGGGGGCTGAAGGCGCAGGCCGCCTGCAGCCGCCCGGCCTGAGGCAGCTTCCGTGTGTGGAATTCTGGGCCTGGTGGGCCGTGCCGTCACCCCTGAGGCCTTCGGTGCGGCGCTCGATATCCTGACGCATCGTGGGCCCGACGGGGCCGGGGTGATGCCTCTGACCTCTCCGGCAGGCCCGGCCACCTTCGGGCACCGGCGCCTGGCGATCCTCGACCTGTCCGAGGCGGGGGCCCAGCCGATGGTGTCGCACGACGGGCGCTGGACCCTTACATTCAATGGGGAGATATACAACTTCCGCGTCCTGCGCGAGGCGTTGGAGCGTGAGGGTGTCCGCTTCCGGTCGCAGTCGGACACGGAGGTGTTGCTTGAGGCATATGTCCGGCAAGGCCCGGCCTTGTTCGCGGCGCTGGAAGGGATGTTCGCGCTCGCCATCCACGACCGTGACACCGGCGAGGTCGTGCTGGCGCGGGACCACCTCGGCATCAAGCCGCTGTATCACCATGTGGCCGATGGGGTGCTCACCTTTGCGTCGGAGGTCAAGGCGATGCTGGCGCTGGGGGTGCCTGCCCGGCTGAACCGGCCCTTGCTGGGGGAGTACCTGGCCCAGCTCTGGGTGCAGGAGCCCGACACCCTCTTCGAGGGGGTCTTCAAGTTGCCCGCAGCCCACTGGGCAAGGTTCCGTGGCGGGCGGTTGGAGGTGCACCGGTACTGGGAGCCGACGCCCGCCGTGGTGTCTGACTCGCCGCTGGAAGAGCTGGCGGCCTTGCTCGAAGCGGCGGTGTCCAGCCAGCTCGTCGCGGACCGCCCGGTGGGGGCCTACCTGAGTGGTGGGGTGGACTCGAGCCTGATCACCGAGCTCGCGCGGTCCCAGGCGGCCGAGCTGCTCGTGGTGAGCGCCCGCTACGCGCCTGGCGACCTCAGTGCGGAGGGCACAGCGGATGATGGCCGCTGGGTGGACCACTTCCTGGCTACGCGTCCTGGCCTGCGCCACGAGTCGTTGGTGCTGCAGGCGGACCAGCTGGCTTCGTACGACCGCCTCGTCTGGCACCTGGACGAACCCATCGCCGACCCCGCCATCGTGCCCGCCTACTTGCTGGCCGAGCGGGCCCGCCAGGCTGGGGCCGTCGTGATGTTGAGTGGGATGGGGGCGGATGAGTTGTTCGGCGGGTACCGCCGGTATGGCTTGATTGCCGCCATCGAGCGGCTGCGGCAGGTGCCCGGGCCCCTGCGCGGCGCGCTGGGGCTGGTGGCCGGGATGCTGCAGCGGCAGCGTGCGGGGGCGCTCCGCCGCCTGGGGGTGAACGTCTCGCGCCTGCAGGCGGCCGCGGGCACGCCCTGGCCGCTCGGCTACCTCAACATGACGGGCTACTTCGAGGGGGTTGAAATCGATGCCCTGGTGGGGCCAAGCTGGCGGGAGCCCCTGCGGGGGAAGTTGGGCGCGGCCGTCGGGGGGGCGCCTGCCAGCGGGCTGACCGCGCAGCAACTCGACCTGCCGGGGTACCTCGCGAGCCACAACCTGATGTACATGGACAAGGCCTCGATGGCAGCCTCGGTGGAGGTGCGCGTGCCGTTCCTCACGCCGCGCCTCGCGGGCTTCGCCCTGGGGCTGCCGGAGGCGCTGCGGTATGCCAACCGGCAGGAGAAGGTGCTGCTGAAGGCGCTGTGCGCGCGGGTGGTGGATCCGGCGATCGCCCACAGGCCCAAGGCAGGGTTCGCCATGCCCGTTCGAGCCTGGTTGAGCGCGATGCTGACGGACGAGGAGGTTTCGCGGTTGCTGGCGGGGTTGGAGGGTTGGCTCCCATCGGGTGAGGTCAGGCGAGTTGTCGCGGAGCACCGTGACGGACGGGCTGACCACACCATGAAGGTCTGGGCGTTGCTGCACCTGGCCCGGTGGCGTGAGGCGTTTCTGGTCGCGGGTTGAAAAGAGGTGTCGGGTGAGCCGGTCACAAGACGGAAATGACATGGGGGCTGCCGCAGGGCTGAAACGAGAGGTCCAGGCCTTCTGGAACCAGGCCTCCTGTGGCGAGGCTCTGTACCTGGTGTCCTCCGACCGGGAAGGCTATGAGGCCCAGGCGCGCCAGCGGTACGCGCTGGAGCCCTACATTCCCGCCTTTGCGGGGTTTGAGGGCAGCCACGGGAAGGACGTCCTGGAGATTGGCGTGGGCCTTGGCGCTGACCACCAACGCTTTGCGGAGGCCGGGGCAAGGCTGGTCGGCATCGACCTCACCCCGAGGGCCATCGAGCACACCCGGGCTCGTCTCACGGCGTTCGGGCTGACCTCAAGGCTGGAGGTAGGCGACGCGGAGTGCCTGCCCTTCCCGGATGGCTCGTTCGATGTGGTGTACGCGTGGGGGGTGCTCCACCACTCACCCGACACGTCGCGGGCGATCCAGGAGGTCTGGCGTGTCCTCCGGCCAGGGGGAGAGGCGCGGGTGATGGTCTACCATACCTGGAGCCTGGTGGGGCTGATGCTCTGGCTGCGGTATGCGCTGCTGCGCTTGCGGCCTTGGCTCTCGTTGCGGGACATCTACGCCAGACACCTGGAGAGCCCTGGCACCAAGGCCTACACGCGAGCGGAGGCCAGACAGCTGTTCGCAGCCTTTCGCGACGTTCGGATCCAGACGGTGCTGACCCACGGCGATCTGCTGACCTCGGCCGCGGGTCAGCGGCATCGTGGCCCCTGGCTCACCGTGGCGCGCGCCATCTGGCCGCGCTGGCTGTTTCGGTGGCTGACGCCTGAGGCGGGGTTGTTTTTGATGGTGCAGGCGAGGAGGTAGGCCTGCGCGCGCGACCTCCCTCCTGTTACACCTCGTAGGCCTCGTACTGTGGCCGCCGAAGGCTCTGCGGTGTTGCCGTTCAGCCAGCCTTGTTCTTGCCCCCGTATTTGAAACTTGCTTGGCAGGTTCAGCAGCCCTCAATCATAACTCTCTACCCGCCTGTCCGGCGCGCCTGGGCCTCGTGGCCTGGGTTGAGGCAGGCGCCCCGTGAGCTGTATCTCTCGCAGCTTGTACTCCCACAGGCGGTACACGTCCGCCCGCAGGCGGGACCACATGTATCCGACTCTTCCAGCACGCCACGCTCCGAGCCAGAGGTAGTGATACATAAATAACAGAGCATAGCGTCCCGGAAGCTTCATGAAATGTTTTTTCAACCACAGGCGGCGCTGAAGTCTCGTTCCTGAAAGCACAGGTGCGTCTGAGAAGCATTGTGAACCAGCACTGTTGATGGCCTCTGCTGTTGTGTAGTTGTTCTGCTTCTCCAACCAGTGATGTAGATCCGGGCTGTCATGGTGCTCGATGTCGTGGGCCAGGCTCTCGATATATCCGTTCACGCGTGCGTGCTCGTTCGCCGCCACCGCACTGAAGCTGGCGCGCCCTGTCCGCCACAGTCGCGTTAGCCTCAGGCGCACGGGCAGGGCCCGGGTCATAAAGTGGAGCCGGATGGGCACGAGGTAGCCATCCGCTTCTTCTCGCTGGGTTGCCCGGCAGATCTCATCTTTCAAGTCTGCGGTAAGGCGCTCGTCTGGATCCAGTTTCAAGGTCCAGGGGGCCTGGATTGGCAACTGCTTCAGCGCAAAGTTCCACTGGTCGCCGAACCCCCGGAATCGTCGCTGGACAACGTGGACACCGTGTCGCAAAGCGATGTCAACTGTCTCGTCCTGGCTGTAACTGTCGACCAGAAAGACCTCCTGGGCCCACCCCGCGAGGTTTTCAAGGACGGCCTCCATATTGTGACCCTCGTTGAGGGCGATCAGGATCACGGCCACCTGTGCCTTGCCAGGTGTCCAGGTGCTACAGGCGTCAGAGGGAGCGGATTCACCAGCACTCATTTCGGCCACGCGGGTCAGTCCTCCCTTGGTCGACGGGCCACGCAGATGATCTCGTCGCCGAAACCGAGCCTGGCCTGCAGGCGCCGCAGTGGCCACGTTGCGGCCCCAACGGCGACGGAGGTGAGCCGGTAGGCGTGCTCGAACCAGGGCGGTCTGCGCGCCGGCGACGCGCTTAATGGGGCTGGAATTTCGGTCAGGGAGGTAGGAGCACGATGGCGGCGCATCGCGGTCCGTGCCACGGCCAGCATCCAGCCTGAGAACGACTCTTTCGTGCCGCTTCGAGCGATTGTAAGGCCGGTGCGTGAAACGGTTGCTGCCAGCGTTGCGGGTGTGAAGTAGAGCAGGTGGTATGGCTCGAAGCTGACCCAGCCACTCAACCTGGCTTCCGGGCATTCCACATTCGGTACACAGATGTGGGCGATGCCTCCGGGGCGCATCACCCGTCTGACGTCTCTCAGAAAGGAGAGTGGGTCATTGACGTGCTCCAAAACGTGGTTG